>CACLBJ010000003.1 GCA_902605165.1 uncultured SAR86 cluster bacterium
GTTTTTTAATTTCATCAACCGACTCAATTCCAGAAATATTAATAATATTTTTGCTCGACTTAATTTGCTTTGACTTGATGCTCAACTCTAAGATCTTATTCTTCTGGATGAGAAAAAAACGTTCATATGTGAAAAAATTTTCTTCAGGATCGCAATAGGAGTTTAAAAAAAACGAGCCATTAAGGCCATGACTTTTCCCAATAGAACCGATTGCTACTAAATCAGAGTTAGTAATTTCGCTAGGACTTTTCATCCTCATTTTCGGAATCAGATGATTCTTCAGGATTATCTTCGGAAGCTTCGTCCTCTGCAGGAGCTTCTTCAGCTGGTGCTTCTTCTGGTGCAGCTTCTTCAGCTGGTGCTTCTTCCTCTGCAGGTGCTTCTTCTGGTGCAGCTTCTTCAGCTGGTGCTTCTTCTGGTGCAGCTTCTTCAGCGGCCTCTTCTGCTTGTTTTTTGATTTCTTCTTGCTTAGCAGCTAGTGCAGCAGCTTTCTTTGCGTCAGCTTTATCTTTCTTTGCTGCTTTTCGCGCATCAAGCTCTTCTGGTGATAATTTTGAATCTTTAATTAACCTTTTAACTCTGTCACTAACCTGCGCACCTTTTGAGACCCACTCATCAATTTTTTCTACATCTATGCGTAATATTTCTTCTTGTCCTTTAGCTGATGGATTATAAAATCCAAGCCTTTCAATAAAAGCACCATCTCTTGCATTTCGTGAATCTGCAACTGTAATAAAGTAGTAAGGATTTTTTTTTGCCCCACTCCTTGAAAGTCTAATAACTACCATAATTCCTTTAAGTTAAATTTTGTTGAAGTATTTTAGGTTAACCTTGATGATTTTGGTAGTAAAAAAGTATAATTTCTTTAAATGATAGAACCATTCCCGCTTGCTCTGCTTTTGAGTATTCTAGTCTTTGTAGGATTTAGATTCATAATAAGATTAAAATCATCAACATTAATTTCTGCAACATTATCAATATTATCTTTTTCTTTTTTATTACCTGATGTTGCAGGTTCAGATAATGTCTATTATTGGGGGCTAATTCCTAATGAAAATTTTAACCAACTTGATGCACTTAGATTGCATATATTTTTTTCAAGCTTAGCAATTTTAGTTTTAATAATGTCATTTTTGGAAATAATTTTGTTAACTAGAAAAATAAGGTTAACAAAGTCTCTAAACACTACTAAGAATGATCATATTCCTATTGAAACAAGATATAAGACAGTGTTTTGGCTCATTGGTCTTAGTTTGGTTTTGCTTTCTATAGGTTTAGCTTCTGGATTCTTACTAGACCTTAATAATGTTGATTATTTAATTGTAAAGATTGTATTCACTATCTTGGCATGGATTACTTATATGACGACTTTTATAAGGATGAGTTATTTTAATCTGCAAACAAAATTCATTGTTCGCTACAGTTTTTTATCAATTCTCTTTATAATGATCGCCTTTTTTGTGAATATATAGTTTTTAATGTCTGAAGAACCCTCCTTATTAGTTTTAATTTTATCTATAGTATTTTTACTAGTTTTGTCAGCATTCTTTTCAGGTTCAGAAACTGGGATGATGGCATCAAACAAAATTAAGCTGAGAAATAAAGCAAAGTCTGGTCAAAAAAACTCTAAAAGGGCTTTAGAGCTTCTGGCAAAACCTGACAACTTGTTGTCGGTAATCCTTGTAGGAAATAATTTTGCAAATATTCTTGCCTCTGCATTGGTTACCATTCTGATGATAAACTTTTTTGAAAGCAGAGTTCTTCTTGGATCAATTGTTCTCACCATTATTATTCTAATCTTTTCAGAAATAACACCTAAAACAACTGCTTCTGCATATCCAGAAAGCTTCGCATCTAAATCATCATGGGTGCTATCAAGACTAAGCATTATTTTTAAACCTATTGTTTTTTTTACAAATCAAGTAAGTTCCAGATTATTAAACATATTAAAAGTTGATATAAGAAAATCGACAGAATCCGATAACTTAAATACTGATGAATTGAAAATACTTTTAGATGATTCAAATAGTTTGATCCCAACTGATTACAGAAAAATGCTTAGTGCAGTTCTTGGAATGGATAAACTTATTGTAGAAGATATTATGACTCCCCTTGCAGAAATTGAAGGAATTAATATTAACGATGATTTAAAAAAAATAAAAAGTAGTATAAAAAATTCACCTTATTCAACACTTCCTGTTTATGATCAAAATATTTCAGATTGTATTGGTATGCTTGATTTGAAAGATTCATCAGACTTTTTGAGTGCTTTTGAGTCCAAAAAGTCACTTGACTCTTCGCTATCTGAACCATATTTTGCATCTTTAACAACAAACCTAACCAAACAACTTCATGCATTCCAAGATACAGATAATAATATTGCTTTAGTTGTAGACGAGTATGGTGAAATAGAGGGATTAATTAGCGTAGAAGATATTTTTATTGAAATAGTTGGGAAATTTGGAAGTGACATTATCGAGCAAAAGAAAGAATTTTCTCTTCAGCCTGATGGTTCAGTTATTACGGATGGTAACTCCAAGATTAGAGACTTAAATAGTTTTATGAACTGGTCAATAAACGATGAAAATGCAAAAACTATAAATGGCTTAATTTTAAAAACAATAGATGAAATCCCTATTGCGAATTTATGTTTTACAAATGAATCTTATAGATTTGAAATCCTTAAGATAAAAAATAATTCAATTTCTTCTGTAAAAATCCAAAGAATTTAAACTTAAAGTAAATCTGTAATTAGCTTCAATACAACTGCAAGCACAAATGATGATGTGATTACACTCCTTACCGAGGCAATCATAGGTAACATTTTTCCCCAAATTGCGTTGGCCTCAATTGCAAGAATAATGCCTAAGCCTAAATAGAGACTGAGGCTGCTCCATTCAGGATGAACTAATATATTTGTTGGTACCTGCCCATGAGCTGAATAAACCATATACATAAGCATCGGAACACTAAATAATGTATTAGTTCTTGATGCCAAAGCGGCTTTGGCGCCTGCAGCAGCTGCATCCCCTTCTTTCATTCCTAAAACTATTTTCTGATTTCTCCAAATAATGCCCCATACATTTAACATCATAAGTGTACCCATTACTAAGCCTAATATAATTTCAGTTCCAATTCTTGCGGTTATCTGATGAATGAGAATCACTCCTGTAAGGAAAGTAAATAATGCTGCCCATCTAAACCACCAAAGAGCATTAGGTGCGAGCTTTTCGAAAACATCTGCTTTTGCATCTGGAGTAGCTACTTTTACATACTCCCCCTGAACAAAATTAAAATAATAAAGAAGTCCTATCCAAGCAATTCCAAATAAAATATGAAAAGCTCTAAAAAAAGATTGATCTGCCAATATATCCATAATACTCCCTATATGAAATCTTAATTAAATATAATATTAAAACTATTTGAAGTAAAGGGAATAAAAAAAAGCGGGGATTAACCCCGCTTATAAGTCTGAGAAATTAATTTTTAATTACATCATTCCTGGCATGCCGCCCATTCCGCCCATATCAGGCATTGCAGGAGCAGCTCCTTCCTCTTTAGGAATATCAGTGACCATGGCCTCAGTTGTGATCATCATACCTGCTACAGAGCCAGCTGCTTGGAGTGCAGTTCTAGTAACTTTTGCAGGATCAAGGATACCCATTTCAATCATATCGCCATATTCACCAGTAGCGGCATTAAAGCCATGCGAGCCTTTACCGTCTCTGACTGCTGCAACTACAACTGATGACTCCTCACCTGCATTTGATGCTATTTGTCTTAACGGAGCTTCTAAAGCTCTCTTCGCTATGCTTATGCCTACATTTTGATCTTCATTATCGCCTGTAAGCTTTTCAAGAGATTCAAGCGCTCTGATTAGAGCAGCTCCACCACCTGGAACAACGCCCTCCTCAACTGCTGCTCTAGTAGAATGTAATGCATCTTCTACTCGAGCTTTTTTCTCCTTCATTTCTACTTCAGATCCGGCACCAACCTTAATTACGGCAACACCACCAGCTAATTTAGCAACTCTTTCCTGAAGCTTCTCTCTATCATAATCTGATGAAGTGTCTTCAATTTGCACTCTAATCTGATTGACTCTTGCCTCAATAGCTGCTTGATCACCAGAACCATCAATAATTGTTGTATTGTCTTTGTTCAAAACAACTTTTTTTGCAGTTCCTAAATCATCAATAGTTGCTCCCTCAAGAGATAAACCTACCTCTTCAGAAATAACAGTTCCGCCTGTAAGTATTGCTATATCTTCAAGCATAGCTTTTCTTCTATCTCCAAAACCTGGAGCCTTACAAGCAGCAGCTTTTACAATGCCTCTGAGATTATTAACTACTAGAGTTGCCAATGCTTCACCTTCAATATCTTCTGCAATAATTAACAGTGGCTTGCCTGCTTTAGCAACAGACTCTAACAATGGAAGCATATCTCTAATATTTGAAACCTTCTTATCATGAAGAAGTATCAGTGGATCATCTAGTTCAGTAGTCATATTGTCTTGATTAGTAACAAAATATGGTGATAGATAGCCTCTATCAAACTGCATACCTTCAACAACATCAAGCTCATTATCGATACCGCTTCCTTCTTCGACCGTAATCACACCTTCTTTTCCAACTTTGCCCATTGCTTCCGCAATGATCTCCCCAACAGCGATATCACCATTAGCAGATATTGTGCCTACCTGAGCAATAGCTGTGTCATCCGCGCATGGAACACTTAGTGACTTAACAAACTCAACTGCTGTTGAGACCGCTTTATCAATGCCTCTTTTAAGATCCATTGGATTCATACCTGCTGCAACTGACTTATTTCCTTCATTGACAATTGATTGTGCAAGAACGGTTGCTGTTGTAGTTCCATCTCCAGCCTCATCAGAAGTTTGCGAAGCAACTTCTTTAAGCATCTGGGCTCCCATATTTTCAAACTTATTTTCAAGCTCAATTTCCTTAGCAACTGATACACCATCTTTGGTAACAGTTGGTGCTCCAAATGATTTATCTAGTACAACATTTCTTCCTTTTGGCCCTAGAGTAACTTTCACTGCATTAGCAAGTGTATTAACTCCATCAAGCATTTGAGATCTTGCTAAATCTCCAAATTTCACGTCTTTTGCTGACATATTATTTCTCCCTGTAGATAAATTAACTTACGACGCCAAAAATATCTGACTCACTAAGAATTAGATATTCATCGCCATCTATTTTGATTTCATTTCCGCCATATTGACCAAAAATTACTGTATCGCCAACCGCGACACCAACTGGTGAAACATCACCATTTTCTGATTTTTTGCCAGGCCCTACAGCAACAACCTCGCCTTGAGATGGTTTTTCTGTGGCGCTACCAGGCAAAACTATGCCACCGGCAGACTTTTCTTCTTCTTCGGTTCTTTTAACAAGAACTTTATCGTGTAAAGGTGTAAATTTCATTATTAATTTCCTCTAAAAAAAATGCAATTATATTCCTATTCAGGTAAATATGGTTAAAAAGTTTTAATTCAATAGGATTTTTTAAGTTTTTTGGAGTGTTTTATAAATTGTTCTTCCAAGAATAATTCCAATAAAATTGGCTAATAAGTCAGCCCACTCAAAATATCTGTAGGGATGAAAATAATGGATAATCTCAATCGTTAAACCAAAAGAAAAGATTATGGCCATTAGGATATGATTTTTAATTTTAAAATTACAAAACATTCCAAGTATTGCAATATAAAAGAAAATAATGCCATGCGAAACCTTATCTCCAATGAAAGATAGAGCATTAAAAAATTCTAGTTCTGAAGCAGGAATTAAGCTTAAATAAAATATTAAAATTATTGATAAAAAGAAAGTGCCTCTGGCTACTAAAATCATCTCTGAATTAAACTTTTATTTAAAGATATTAAGATAATTGCAGGTATAGCCAACATTGAAGTGAAAATAAAAAATAACATCCAGCCATAGTCTGCCCCTGAGATAGATTGGAAATAATCTGCAAGTATTCCTGAAAAGCCACTAAATACCTTGCCTGGCAGCATCATGAAAGAAGTTAATAGAGCATATTGAGTTGCTGTAAACTGCCTAGAAACCAAGCTTGTTAAGAATGCTATATTGACAGTGCCAACAATGCCTGCTGAAAAGCTATCAGTGAATACAATTATTGAAAGAAGATTTAAATTTGGTTCTGAAATAGCGACAATTGAAAAAAGGATATTTGATATCATCACTGCAAATGCTCCAAAAAGTAGCGATCTATAAAGACCAGCTTTCTTAATAAGTATTCCTCCTAAAAAGAGACCAATAATTGATGCTATTAAAGCTACAATTTTTACAATAGATCCAATTTCAGTTAATGAGAAGCCCATATCTATGTAAAATGGGTTGGCCATTGGTCCCATGACGATATCGGTAAGCCTATATGTTGCAACAATTAGCAACAAAATAGATGCAGCGAATAGATTAAATCTTTTTATGAAATCCTTGATTGGTTCATAAAAATTTTCTAAGAAAGTAAGCTCTCTTTTTTCATTATTTTTCTCCTCAGGAGTAATTAATAAGGCAATTAGTCCTATAAGCATTAAAGCAGCCATCAAGAAATATGCATTTCCCCAGGAATAATTTTCAGCATAGATTAATGCAAAAGATGTTGCAGTTAAAATAGCTCCTCTATATCCAAATTGATAATAAGCTGCCAAGTTCCCTTGCTCTTCAATTCCTGCAAGCTCTATTCTAAATGCATCAATTGCAATATCTTGAAATGATCCTGCCAAAGCTATCAAAATTGCGAATGCCGCTAAATATTTGATATCTATTACTGGGTCTGCATTTGAAAGACAAATAAGAAAAATAACAATGAAAATCTGCATCAAAATGATCCAACTCTTTCTACTTCCAAAATAATTGAGGAATGGTATCGAATACTTATCTACTAAAGGGGACCAAAGAAACTTCAAAGAGTAAGTCAAACTAATCCAGGCAAAAAAACCAATAATTGTAAGATCAATGCCTGCATCTCTTAGCCAAATTGAAAGAGTTGAAAAGATCAACATGTAAGGCAGACCTGATGCAAATCCAAGACCTGTCATTGTTAAGTTTTTATTCATAATCTTTCAAGATAATAGCTCCATTCAAAATATTTCCCAGGATCTTCCTTCCTGTCTGGAGAGATATCACTATGCCCAACTATATTATCCTTGTTTAAATCTTTATAGTTATTTATTAGCGCCTTGGAGACTTTTACCAATGAATCATATTGATTATTTGTATATTTTTCTGTGTGATAGCCTTCAAGCTCAATACCTATAGAAAACTCATTACAATTTTCTTCATTTCTGTAAGCAGATAATCCAGCGTGCCAAGCTTTTTTATTAAAAGGGACAAACTGAATAATTTGGCCACTCCTTTTTATTAAGACATGGCTTGATACCTTAAGATCTTTTATTTCTCTAAAGTAATCATGATCATTAATATTTAATTTATTACAAAAGAAATCTTCAATGTAGCTATTTCCATAGATTTTCGGTGGAAGACTTATGCAGTGTATAACTATTAATCGTATATCAGAGTCATTAGTCCTTTCGGAATAATTAGGTGATGTGACTAATTTTGTATTGTCTAAAATATGGTTTGAGATGAGCATTAACTTGCTCTTAACTCTGGAGGTAATTTAAAAGCAATACTCTCTTTCACTCCGCCCTTCTCTTCTATCTCTGCATCTAAAAAAATACTTAGATTTGAGATTATTTCTTGAACTTTTGATTCTGGTGCAGATGCTCCAGCGGTTAGGCCAATATTCTTACAGTCTTTTAATTCATCCAAGTCGAGATCACTGAATTCATCTATTAAGACAGAATTAACTCCACACTTATTAGCAAGCTCCTTTAAGCGATTTGAATTCGAGCTTGCTTTTGAGCCAACAACAATAATGAAATCTGTCTCAAGAGCTAGTTGCTTGACAGCATCTTGTCTATTTTGGGTTGCATAACAAATATCGTCTTTTTTTGGAGCTGTTATATTTGGGAACTTTCTAGTTAACTCATTAATGATATCTTTTGTTTCATCAACACTTAGTGTAGTTTGCGTAACATATGCGAGATTCTCTGGTTGGCTAACAGAAACTTCCATAGCTTCTTCTAAATCCTGAACTAAATATATTTTTCCATCTTTACTAAAGTATCTTCCCATTGTGCCTTCAACCTCTGGATGACCTTCATGACCTATTAATATAATATCCCTATTTGCTCTTCCATGCCGCATAACCTCCATATGAACTTTTGTTACAAGCGGACAAGTTGCATCAAAAAACTGTAGCTTTCTAGCCTTAACAGATTCTTCAATCTTGCTTGAGACCCCATGAGCACTAAAAATAATAATTGAATCATCGGGAACATCTGAAATTTCTTCAATAAATATAGCGCCTCTTTTCTTTAAATCATTTACTACTGCTTCATTGTGAACAACTTCATGCTTTACATAAATAGGACTCCCAAACATATCAAGAGCTCTATTCACTATTTCAATAGCTCTATCTACGCCTGCACAAAAACCTCTAGGGTTTGCAAGTGACAGCTTAGTTTTTTGATTCATTTTTGGATTTTAGCAAAATAAGTTCGCTAAATATAAAAATTATTGCACCGATAGTGATGTATGCATCTGCAAAATTAAAAATGAATAATGAAAAATCAAATGGTTTAAAGTGGAGGAAGTCCGTTACGACCCCATCAGGCAGCCTATCTATAAAATTTCCTAAAGCGCCACTAACAATTAATAAAAGTGCTTTTTTCTTCAGATTATCTTTTTCATCCAAAAAAATCTTGAAAAAATAAAGTGATATAAAAAAAATAAGTATTAATAATATATATCTAGAGACAAAATTATTTAGGTCTAAAAAACTAAAAGCAATACCGGAATTAAAGACAATTAAGAAATCAATTAATGGAAGAAAATCATTTTGCTGAAGAGTTTGAATATAATTTAAAGCAATTATTTTTGATGCATAATCAATGAAAATAAGAAAGAATAAGGCGACTAAATATCTTTTAGACAAATTTTCTAATTTCACCATCGCCATAAACATTTGTATAACATCTTGAACAAATCTCAGGATCTTCAGCATATAATCCTACTGAACTACATTTATTCCAACATCTTATACATTTTTTTTGATCGAAATTAGTAACTTCTATGTCTAATCCAGAACTTGATGATTCGGCTATTTCTACCTCTGAAGAAATAAAAACGAATTTCAACTCATCTTCTATTTTTTGAAGAGCTTTAAAGGTTTTTTTGTCACATGAAATACTAATTTTTGAATCAAGTGAGCCTTTAATAACTGAATCAGCTCTTGCTTTTTCAATGCTTTGATTAACAGCATCTTTAACAGCAAAAATCTTTTTCCAATCCTCGTCGGATATTGAGCTTTCTATTTCACTTAAAACCTTTTGTGAAGCCATGAATATTGAAACTGATTGTTTTTTAAAGAGCTCATGTGATTGCCAAATTTCCTCGGCAGTAAATACTAGAATTGGTGATATAAGTCTGATTAAAATCTCAGCAACTTCAAAAAGTGCAAACTGAGCAGACCTTCTTGCATAGGAGTTACTTTTTGTTACATACATTCTATCCTTGATTATGTCGAGATAAACTCCTCCGAGCTCATGAACACAGAAGTTATGAATTTTTTGAATGACATGATGATAAGCATAGTTATCATTTAACTTTTGAACTTCTTCATGAAGCTTTATTGCTTCGCTAATTATCCACTTATCTATTTCAACTAAATCATTTTTATTAACATTATTTGATTTTTCATCAAAGTCATTAAGATTCCCCATAATAAATCTAAAAGTATTTCTTATTCTTCTATATTGATCTGATACTTGCTTCAAGATTTCGTCAGTGGCTACCATTTCACTTCTGAAGTCGGTAGATGCCACCCATAGTCTTAAGATATCCGCACCTAAGTTATTGCAGACCTTTTGAGGAGACACAACATTACCCAATGATTTGGATTGTTTCCTACCATTCTCATCAACAACAAATCCATGAGTAAGGACGGCTTTATAAGGAGCTTTTCCATTAATAGCAATCCCAGTTAATAGAGATGATTGAAACCATCCTCTGTGCTGATCAGATCCTTCTAAATATAGGTCAGCAATTAGATCTTTTCCATAAAGTTTATCCAAAACGCAGAAGTGCGTTGATCCTGAGTCAAACCAAACATCCAATGTGTCCGTTGCTTTTACATAATCATCGTGATCAGCAACTAAGTCTTTAACATCAACATTATCCCATGCTTCTATCCCACTCTCTTCAATAAGGTCTGCAATCTCATTAAAGAGAAGATTTTGTTGTGGGTGAATCTCTCCAGTATTTTTGTTGATAAGAAGTGGTATTGGAACGCCCCAACTTCTTTGCCTAGATATACACCAATCAGGTCTTCCTTCAAGCATGGACTTAATTCTTTCATACCCCCAAGATGGTTCCCACTTCACATCTTTTATAGCTTGTATTGATCCCTCTAAAAGACCGGACTTATCCATTGAAATAAACCATTGAGGTGTTGAAGCAAAAATTAGAGGGGTCTTATGTCGCCAGCAATATGGATAAGAATGATGGAAATCTTCTTCATAGATCAAAGTTCCAGACTCTTTAAGGATATCTATAACTATCTTGTCAGCTTTTATTGCAGGTAAGCCAGCTAAATCCTTGTATTCTTGATTAAAAAAACCATTGCCATCGAGAGCATGAATTGTATCAATCTTATATTCTTTGCAAATGTTGTGATCATCTACGCCGTGAGCTGGCGCAGTATGAACACAGCCTGTTCCTGTCTCGGTAGTTACATGGTTTCCATGAATTAAAATAGAATCTCTTTCTAAATATGGATGCTCTAATACAATATCTTTTATTAAATACCCATCGACTTCGGATATCTTTTCTAAACCGGTCTTCCAGCGTTCTGAGCATTGATCAATTAGGTCAGTTGCCAGAACTATGTTCCCAAATTTTGAATTACATAAGGTATATTTTAATTCTGGACCAATTGAGACTGCAGCATTTGCCGGAATTGTCCAAGGTGTAGTAGTCCAAATTATAAAACTACAACTATCTATTTCTTTTGAAAATGCTTTACTTAGGTTAGTCAGGCACTCTTTTTTAACTTTGAAACTTACATCAATTGATTTAGAAACTTTATCCTCATATTCAACTTCAGCCTCTGCCAGAGCCGATTTGCAGTCATAACAAAAATGAACAGGCTTCTCTCCTTTTTGAAGATGGCCATTAGTAACTATTCTGCCTAACGATCTAACAGTATCTGCTTCAAATGTTGAATCAAGAGACTTATAAGAATTTTCCCAATCTCCCAAAACGCCAAGCCTAATAAAATCATTTTTTTGGTTTTCAATCTGAGAAAGTGCGTATTCTCTGCAAGCACTAATAAATTTTGATTTATCTTTAACAGTTTCACTACTCCTTCCATACTTCTTTTCAACATTAAGCTCTATTGGCAGTCCATGACAATCCCATCCAGGAACATAAGGCGCATCAAAACCCTCCAAAGTCTTAGTCTTAATTACAATATCTTTAAGTATTTTATTTACTGAGTGGCCAAGATGAATGTCCCCATTTGCATATGGAGGACCATCGTGGAGGATAAATTTATCTTTTTTGGCATTTTCTTTTCTAATTAAATTATAAAGATTAATTGAATCCCAAAAAGATAGAATCTCGGGCTCCTTTTTTGGTAATCCTGCTTTCATAGGTAGATCTGTTTTAGGCAGGTTTAGGGTATCTTTATAGTCTTTTTCCATTTCTTTAATTTAAGATTTTCTTTGCCTCTTCAATATCTTTTTTAATCTGAGTTTTCAAAAGATCAATACTATCAAATTTTACTTCATCCCTTATTTTTTCAATGAATTGTACAGTAATACGCCTTCCATAAATATCTTTTTCAAAATCAAAAATATGTGTTTCTAGTACAGGTCTTTTTCCTCCCACTGTCGGGCGTATACCCATATTTGCAATTCCTAAATATTTTGCATTATTAACCATGCATCTAACAGCATAAACTCCAGAAATAGGTAGTTTCTGTTTAGGGATCCAAATATTTGCAGTTGGCACTCCAATCTCTCTTCCAAGCTGACTTCCATAAACTACTTTACCAGAGTAGCTGTAATGCCAATCAAGCATAGCATTAGCAGTTTTAAAATTATTAGAAATCAAAGCTTCCCTGATTCTGGTACTACTAACCCTTTGGTCATCAACTTTAATAGTGTCTGTTTTGTCTATTTCTATTCCCAATGATGCACCCCAGCTCTTGAGGTATTGATGATCACCTTTTCTATCCTTTCCAAACTTAAAATCATCACCAATTGTGAGAGATTTAATTTGAAGTTCTTCCAATATTTCTCCTGTAAATTGCTCCGGTGTCATCGATTTAAGAAATTCATCAAATTTTAATAACATGCAAAAATCTATTCCATTTTTAGAAATAAGCCTTAACTTTTCTCTCCAAGGTATTATCCTGGGCGGAGGAGAAGAATTATTAATTTTTGAAAAATACTCTGCAGCATGAGGCTCCGTAAATATAACCAATGAAGAAAGGTTTTTTTCTTTAGCATTTTTCTTAACTTTCTCGAGAATTGCTTTATGACCAAGATGCATCCCATCAAAGTTTCCAATTGTTGCACTTAAAGAAATCTCAGGAAATCTTTTCTTGAAAAGCTTAATATTGTTTTGACCTCTTATTAGATACATATTTATTAATAAAAATCTTTGTTTGAGACTCTAAAAACCCATTTAGAAATAAAAAAATAGAATAGACTGCTAAGTATAACAACAACTGTAACAAGAGAAATTCTAACCAATCCTGAGTATTCATAAAACTCTGACATCCATTCAGTATCAACTCCTATGAAATAATTAAATGCAAAAAGCAAAATTATTGAGGAAAAAATTGCTGCTAAATTAGTTTTGTGAAAAATAATACTCAAACTTAGAAGGTTTTGTTTCATCAAAACAAAAAATAATATGCATGAGCTTGCTAGAACAGCAAGCGAGCTTCCAATAGCAAGTCCAGCATGGCCATACCCAAGTTTAAAGGCAAAAATATAGTTTAGAATTGCATTGAGAATAAGACTAAATAATGCGACATAAAATGGTGTTTTTGTATCCTGTCTAGAAAAAAATGCGGGTGTTAAGACTTTCATTAACATAAAGAATGGTAAACCGTAACAAAAGAATACAAGGCTATAAGATGATTTGATAACGTCAAATTCAGTAAATTCTCCTCTATAAAATAAAGAAGCAATAATAGGCTGAGCAAAATATATTAAGCCAATAAGAGAAGGTATAGCTATAAAAATTACCAATCTAAAGCTGTTATCTAGTGAGGCCTTAAACTGACTATTATCTTTATTCGCTGCCGAACGTGATAATGAAGGCAAAAGAACAGTTCCTATAGCAATAGCAAATATTCCCAAAGGAAATTGTATCAATCTATCAGATATATATAGCCAAGTTGGGCTGCCTGTCTCAAGCAACGAAGCAAATATCGTATCTATCAATAAATTTATCTGTGTAACTCCTCCAGCTAAAACTGCTGGAACTATTAACTTAAAGAATCTTAGAATATCTGAATTATTAAAATTAACTTTAGGAACTGGCAGTCTATCAATAGCTTTTAAAGGAGCAAATTGGATAATAAGCTGCAGGATACCTGCAAGGAAGACACCCCATGAAATAGAAATTAAAGGTGTACTCATTCTTGGGGCAATAAGTAATGCAAAGATTATTAAAGTTAAATTAAAAATAATTGGTGTAGCTGCTGGCAATGAAAATCTTGAATGAGTATTTTGAATTCCAGCTGCAAATGCAACCAAAGATATCAGTGCTAAATATGGAAACATAATCCTTAATACATTTACCGCAAGATCCTGCTTCTCAGAATCGAAATAAAACCCAGGTGCAAAAATAAAAATCACAAATGGAGCAAATAATAAACAGATAACAGTAAAAACAAATAAAGTTGAAATTAAAATTCCCGCTAAGCTGTCTATGAAGTCTTTAACTTGTTTTGGATCTTTTGTTTTTTCTATGTCTGATAAGATTGGAACAAAAGCTTGATTAAATGCCCCTTCTGCGAAGAATCTTCTAAAAAGATTGGGTATTCTTAGTACAACAACAAAAATGTCATGATACAGAGATGCACCAAAAAGATTTGTTGTAGATATATCTCTAAGCAAACCAAAAATCCTGGAAGAAAAGGTCCAGAAACTTACTTTTATTGAGCTTAAAAAGTTTTGTTCTGAAGGCTCTTTATTTGCGCTCATTAAAATCTAAAGAAAGAGAGTTGATACAATATCTTAAAAATGTTGGCGGTGGTCCATCGTCAAAAACATGCCCCAAATGTGAGTCACAATCAGAACATCTTACTTCTGTTCTTATCATTCCATGGGATGAATCTTTATATTCTGTGATACATGCTTCATCAATTGGCTGAAAAAAACTTGGCCATCCACAACCTGAATTATATTTTGTGGAAGAAGAAAAAAGCTCCTTTTTACAACAAATACAAATATAGGTGCCTTCTCTCTTGTTATCAAGAAATTTACCAGAGTAAGGGGCCTCTGTAGCAAAACATCTCGTAACTTGATAAGCATCTTCATCAAGAATTGATTCCCAGTCTTTATTTTTTAAATCTTCCTTTGCCATTTCTAAATTATAACTAACAGAAACTAAATATTTTTATATAAATTACTAAATAAAGAGAGTTTATTAGTTTCAAAGCTTCTTTTAATTCCTAAAAAGTCATTCCTAAGTTCATAGTTACTCCTTGTATTGTTGAAAGGAATATCCTTCTTCAAAAATGATTCTTTGAAATCGATAGAGATTTGCTCAACATCAATTAGATTTTTAAAGAAACTCACTGGGTATCCATTTGATATGTAGTCATCTTCTAATGGTTGAAGATTTTTAATTTCCATGACTTTAGATAAATCCATCAAATCATTATCTAAATTTTTGGTTTCACAAAAATTTTTTAAAATCATTATAGTTCCGTTATGTTTTGCCTCTATGCTGTATCCTGCTATGTGAGGAGTTGCTATAAAGCATTTAGAAATAAGTTCTATATTTGGTGATGGCTCACCCTTAAAAACATCTGATAGATAAAGAATATCACTATTTAGAATAGAGTCTTCATCAATAATTTCACCTCTTGCAGAATTGATTATTACTTTTGCCGATGCGCCATCTAAAAAATCAGAATTTATCAATTCATGTGAAGGGAATTTACCGGTTTTGGAATAGGATGCATGAATAGACACAACATCACAATCCTTAATATCATTAATATTCCCAAGATCTAAATAAGGATCATAAATCTTATGTTTTATATTTAGATTCTCTAAAATCTTTGATAAGAGTTTTCCAACATTTCCATAACCAATTATTCCCAACATCTTATTTGTTGAAACAATTTTCTTAAAAACCAGAAGACCAAAACATGAAAGTACCCAATTCACCACTGCTGACGAATTGCATCCAGAAGCTATGTATATAGAGCATTTTGAATTATTTAAAATATTATTATCAAAATGATCATATCCAGAAGTAGCTGAACCTATAAATTTTATTGGAGAGTTTGAAAGTAATTCTGAATTAACTCTTGTTGTAGACCTGATGAATAATGCATCTGCATTCAAACAATCATCATTCTCAAGATTATTATCATCAAAATATTTAACAATGAATTGATCATAATTTTTAATTTTTTTTAGATATTCCCTAAAGAAAGGTATTTTGTTATCTACCAATAATTTCATTAATTATCTTTAGATGGGGCAAAAATACTCCTAAGCCATCCTATGAAAGTGTTATCTTTAAGATTAAATTTATCAAGATTATCAAAATCTTTTGCTAGTTGAATAGGATCTTTATAGAAGTCTTTTCTAGAAATAAAATCTCCTTGGTCAAGATTTTTTACTACTTTTGCTGGATTACCAGCTGCAACTACATTTGCAGGAATATTTTTAGTAACTACAGCACCTGCCCCAATTATTGAATTTTTACCAATTGTGACCCCCTTACATACAATTGCGCTGTCTCCAATCCAAACATTGTCTTCTAAAATGATTGGTTTAGTTTTCCCAACTGGCTCACTTCTGTCGTAAATGCCATGCCAATCAGCATCAGATATATATGCCCCATGAGCAAACATACAAGCATCGCCTATTTCAATTGACTCTGCTGCCATGATTCTAACTCCGGGAGTAATTAAACAATATTTTCCAATTTTTAATTCTCCTTTCCAATCTCCAATATTCCAGCTGGTAAGTTGGACATTTGCATCACGTGCTCCAATAATTGTAGGGAAGTCATCAACACTAATATGAGAACCAAAAAGTCTCAGATATTGAGGTTTAAAAAACGCCCCTCCTTTGCCAAGCTGTTTAAATTGAGGACGTAGATAGTGTTTCACATACATGCTTGCAAGCTTTTTTGAAAGTTTTTTAAGCCAGTATGGTCTATTGTCTTTTCTAATTTTTATCTCCTTTTAAATATCAATCTATATGATAAAGTACATGAAAATTATTTGTGTTCTTTTGTGAAGAAATATATCTCTGAAATTAAAAGTATTGTAATTATAGGATTGCCAATCTTTGGTTCCCAAACCTCATACATGCTTATGGGAGTTACAGATACAATAGTTGCAGGAAGAGCCAATACAACAGATCTTGCTGCTCTAGCAATAGGCAACTCAATCTTTAATCCACTTTGGTTTGCCCTTAGTGGCGTTCTATTTGCAGTGACACCCATTGTTGCTCAATTATTTGGAGCGAAAAAATTTAATGAGATTGAAGATAAAGTCAGGCAAATACTATGGATGGCTTTAATGGTTGGTTTGGTATTATCTCTAATACTTATAAATATTGGTCCAATAATAAAACTACTTCCCATTGATTTAGAGGTTTCAGTCATTACAAGTGAATATTTAAAGGCTATCGCAATAGGAGCTATCTTTATGGGTTTATTTACCTGTCTTAGATGCTTCAGTGAAGGAATGACCTTAACCCTTCCTGTTTTTTATGTTGCTTTTATTGGGATGCTAATAAATATTCCGCTAGATATTATCTTGGTAAATGGTTTATTCGGTTTTCCAAAACTAGGTGGAGTGGGATGTGGTTATGCAACTTCTTTAATAGCTATTTTCCAAACTATAGCTATATCTGTTCTTATCATGAAATCAAAACTTTATAAGGACGTAAGAATTTTTAAAGCGGTTACTTTGCCTAAATTAGAAACCTTTAAAGAAGTTTTTAAGCTTGGTATCCCAATAGGTTTTGGTATTTTTATAGAACTAAGTATGTTTAGTGGTGCTGCTTTAATAATCAGTGCTCTTGGTGTAGGAGTAATAGCTAGTCATACAATAGCAATCAATATAACGAGTGTATTTTTCATGCTTCCATTAGCATTTGGTCTTGCAACAGCTACCCGAGTTGGTAATCTTATTGGAGAGCAAAGATTATTGGATGCTGAATTTTCAACCAGAAGTTCTCTTTTGCTCTGCTTTTTAATTGCAATAATTACAACAATCACCATCTATACTTTCAGAGAGTTTTTGGTATCTCTTTATACAAATGATCCGCAGGTCATTGCTCTTGGTGTTAGTTTGTTGTTGTATGCAGCTATTTTTCAAATCCCTGATGGGGTCCAGATGTCTGCAGTTGGAAGCTTGAGAGGTTTTAAAGATACTTTTGTGCCAATGATATTAATATTAATTTCATATTGGATTATTGCTCTTCCTGCTGGATTTGTAATGACTTATGGGATTATTGGTCCAAAATTGGGAGCTTCAGGAATGTGGATTGGAATGATTTTGGGCCTTTCAGTATTTTGTTTTCTTGGAATTTTACGATTGAAAAAGGTTGTAGGCTCAAATCTCAAGACATCATTGACTTTATAGTAGAGCCTATTTCAAGAAGATTTTTTGCAACAACAACACCGCTCTCATTAAGTTTTTTAATTTTATCCTCTGCGGTACCTTTACCTCCAGAAATTATGGCACCTGCATGGCCCATTC
The DNA here is from genome assembly GCA_902605165.1 of uncultured SAR86 cluster bacterium. Lineage (GTDB taxonomy): Bacteria > Pseudomonadota > Gammaproteobacteria > Magnimaribacterales > D2472 > CACNXK01. Next base: position 18,079 of record CACLBJ010000003.1, read on the forward strand.
TTTTACCCGGTGGTGCAGTCTGACCAGCAATATATGAAACCACTGGTTTAGTGACATTCTGTGAAATGAATTCAGCAGCTTCCTCTTCAGCGCTTCCTCCAATCTCTCCAACCATCACAATTGCATCTGTTTGATCATCTGCTTGAAAATGTTCCAAAATATCAATAAAAGAAGAGCCAGGAATTGGATCACCGCCTATTCCAACACAACTAGATTGCCCCAGACCCAAATCAGTAGTTTGCTTGACCGCTTCATAGGTAAGTGTCCCTGATCTAGATATAATTCCAACTCTACCAGGAAGATGAATCTCACCAGGCATAATTCCCATTTTCCCAACTCCAGGAGTAATAACACCCGGACAGTTAGGCCCAATAAGAGTAATGTCTAAGCCATCAACAATCTTTTTCACTTCCAACATATCCAAAGTTGGAACACCCTCTGTTATACAAACAATAAACTTTATTCCAGCATCTGCGGCCTCGAGAATTGCACCTTTACAAAAGGGCGCTGGAACAAATATTAATGATGCATTTGGTTGTACTTGTTCAACCGCCTCCTTAACCGAATTAAAAACAGGTAAATCTAAGTGTGAGGTTCCACCCTTTCCAGGGGTTACGCCACCCACAACATTAGTTCCATATTCTATAGATTGAGATGAATGAAGCGTTCCTTGAGACCCTGTAAAACCTTGAACAAGCACTCTTGTATCTTTATCAATTAGGATACTCATTTTGCAAGCTCCACTGCAGTTCTGGCTGCATCTTCCAAACTATTCTTGCTTTGTATTCTTGAGGACGAATTAGAAAGGATTGATAGTCCTTTTTCTGCACTGTTGCCTTCCAACCTTACAACTACAGGTATTTCAACTCCTACTTCATCAATTGCTGCAACTATACCCTCTGCAATTAAATCACATCTAACAATACCTCCAAAAATGTTTACAAGTACTACTTTTACTTCTGGATCATCCAGAATTATTTTAAAAGCTTTGGCTACCCTTTCTTGAGTAGCTGTGCCCCCAACATCGAGAAAGTTCGCAGGATTCCCTTTGAAAAATTTTATTGTATCCATGGTGCCCATTGCTAATCCGGCTCCATTTACCATGCATCCAATATTTCCATCCAATGAAACATAACTTAGATCATATTTTGATGCCTCAGATTCTCTTGGATCTTCTTGAGTTGGATCATGCATTTCTTGCAACTCTTTTTGTCTAAAAAGTGCATTTGAATCGATGTTTATCTTTGCATCTAAACAGTGCAAATTACCATCTTCTTTAATTACAAGTGGATTAATTTCTAAAAGGCTAAGGTCGCATTCAAAGAACATTGAAACTGTTTTTCTTACAATATTCTCCATCTGTGAAGATTGAGTATCATTCAGTTTGAGTGTACTACATATCTTTTTAATATCGCTTTGCGATACATCTTTTCCATTAAGAGATATAGAGGCGATCTTTTCAGGAGTTTCCTCGGCAACTTTTTCTATATTTACTCCACCCTCCGAGGATGCAATTATTGCAACCTCGCGTGAAGATCTATCAACAACTGCGCTATAGTAAAGCTCGTCTGCAATATTGGTACATTCCTCAACAAGAATACAGCTTACCAGCTGCCCTTCTTTATCAGTTTGATATGTTACAAGTCTTTTACCAAGCCATTTTTTTGCAAAATCTTCGACCTCTGCAATGGTGTCACATAGAGCAACACCTCCAGATTTACCTCTACCGCCTGCATGAACCTGCGCTTTTGCTACCCATCGAGTTCCTCCAATATCAGTGCATGCTTGCTCAACCTCATCAAGGCTTGTGACAACTTTTCCTTTTGAAACAGGTAAATCATATTTTGCAAAAATTTCTTTGCCTTGATACTCGTGTAGGTTCATTTTCTTTTATTGCCTATATGAATTGCAGAATTATTTGCAGCTAATGCAGCTTCATGAAATGCCTCACTAACTGTTGGATGGCTAAACACAGTTAGACCTATATCTTCAGCACTAGATCCAAACTCCATTGCTATAACTGCTTGTTGGACAATATCTGCAGCAGAAGGACCAAATACATGAACTCCTAATATTGTGTCATCTTTCTTATCAGCTAAAACCCTAACAGAACCAACTGAATCAGCTGCAGCTAAAGCTCTTCCACTTGCAGCAAATGGAAAACTTCCAATCTTAAACTCCACACCATGATCTTCGAGCTCTTGCTGAGTCTTTCCAACCCAAGCAACTTCAGGATGGGTATAAATAACGTTAGGTACAAGATCATAATTCATTCTAGCCTTTTTGCCTGCAATTCTCTCAGCAACCATTACTCCTTCCTCTGAACCTTTATGAGCAAGCATTGGCCCTCTAACAATATCACCAACAGCATAAATATTTTCATAATTTGTTTTACAAAAATCATCAACTTGGACTCTTCCTAATTCATCCAATTCTATTGGAAATGATTCATCTGAGATATCAGCTGTATTAGGTTTTCTCCCCACAGCCACAATCAACTTATCAAAAGAGGCTTTAAGCTCCTCACCTTTTGATTCATAGGAAATTTCAACATCTTTTCCATTATCTTTAGCTGAGGTAAGTTTTGATCCTAAATGTATATCTAAACCTTGTTTTTTAAACTCTCGATGGCATTCTTTAGAAATTTGTTTGTCGACAATAGGTAAGAAATCATCCATCGCCTCTATGACTGTAACCTCAGCTCCAAGTCTTGACCATACGCTGCCAAGCTCTAAACCAATTACTCCAGCTCCAATTATTCCAAGTCTTTCTGGAACTCTGTCAAAATTAAGAGCTCCTGTGCTATCGACAATATTTTTAGACCATTTTGCAATTGGAATTTCAATTGGATTTGAGCCTGTTGCTAATATTATGAATTTTGTCTCCAAACTTGTTTTATCTCCATTATTTGAAACTTCTACAAGGTTCTCATTAATAACTTTCCCTCTTCCTGATATTGCTTCAACACCATTTGCTTTGAACAATCCAGTTATTCCAGTTGTAAGTTTATTTACAACTTCATCCTTTCTTTTCATCATAGAAGGGATATTTACTGATAAATCTTTTAGATCTATTCCATGAGATGAAAAATCTTTTTGAGCTTCATAATATTTGTGAGATGAATCCAAAAGAGATTTTGATGGAATGCAACCTACATTTAGGCAAGTGCCTCCATACTTTTGATTGCCTTTTTCATCAGAAGCAAATTCTACGCAAGCTGTATTTAGACCTAATTGGGATGCTTTAATAGCTGCAACATAACCAGCAGGGCCGCCTCCAATTACAACAACATCATACATATTTTCACCTATAGGTTTAGTAAAAGTTTTTCAGGATTCTCTAATTGCTCTTTTATTGAGACAAGAAATGATACTGCCTCTTTTCCATCGAGCATTCTGTGATCATAGCTCATTGCTAAATACATCATTGGTCTAACAACAATTTCTCCATCTACTACAACTGGCCTATCTTCAATTTTATGCATCCCTAAAATAGCAGTCTGTGGTGCATTAAGAATAGGCGTTGATAACAATGATCCAAAGATCCCGCCATTAGAAACTGTAAAAGTTCCTCCTTGCATCTCCTCAATTGATAACTTTCCCTCTCTAGCCTTCTCAGCATACTCTGAGATTGATTTTTCAATTTCTGAAATTGATTTTATGTCAGCATCTTTAATTACAGGAACTACCAGCCCTCTGTCAGTCGAGACAGCTACACCAATATCCTTATAGCCATGATAAACAATATCAGTTCCATCAATGCTGGCATTTACTTGAGGAAACTTTTCAAGGGCATTAACAGAGGCAGCTACAAAGAATCCCATAAACCCAAGCTTAACTCCATGCTCTTTTAGAAAATCATCTCCATACTTTGATCTAATATCTTTTATGGGCTTCATATCAACCTCATTGAAGGTTGTTAACATCGCTGTTTCTTGCTGAACCTCAACTAAGCGCTTTGCAATTGTTGACCTTAGTCTTGTCATTGGGACTCTTTTTGTTTCTCTATCAAGGTCAACATTAGTTTTATTGACTGGCTCTTTAATAACTGGATCTTTCTCAACGTGGCTAATTACATCGGCTTTAGTAATCCTTCCATCTTTTCCACTACCTTGTATTTCAGATGGGTTAAGTTCTTTTTCTTCAATTATTCTCTTGGCAGCTGGCCCTGATTTTTTACCTACCTGATCACTTTGTGAGAGTTCAACTTCTTCAGCTTTCTCCTTTGGTTTTTCTTCGACAACAGCCTTAGTTTTTGGTTCTTCAACATCACCTGAAATGAATTCACCGATTAATTCAGCACTTAAAACTGTATCTCCCTCATTTTTATGAATTTTTGATATTTTCCCATCTGAGGGAGCTAATACCTCTAAAACAACCTTATCAGTTTCTATCTCAGCAATAACTTCATCTTGTGATACGGATTCACCCTCTTTTTTAACCCAGTTAGCAATTGTTCCATCAGCTACGGACTCAGGAAAGGTTGGAGACTTAATTTCTTCACTCATTTCATATCTCTTTTTAGTACATTATCAACTAATTCTTGTTGTTGTTGAAGGTGTAATTTCATTAAGCCAACTGCAGGTGCAGCGGCGGGAGGTCTCGTAATTGGTTTGAATGAATTTTTTATCTTAAGCTTCTCTAAGACTCTTTCTAATCTGTGACGATGACTAAACCATGCTCCTTGATTTCTTGGCTCTTCTTGAGCCCAAACAAACTCCTCAGCATCTGAATAACCTTTAAGCATTTCTTCAACCTCAAAATATGGGAAAGGATAAAGCTGCTCAAGTCTGAGTAATGCGACATCTGAAATACCTTTCTCATCTCTAGCTTTTTTAAGATCGTAATAAACTTTTCCACTGCAAAGTACTACTCTTTTGATTTTTTCCTTTGGAAGATCATCTCCTATGATGCAATTAAAACTTCCACTCGTAAGTTCAGATAAATCACTTGCAGCCTCAGGTAATCTCAAAAGACTCTTTGGAGTAATAACAATAAGAGGTCTTCGCATTTTTCTTATTGCCTGCCTTCTGAGAAGATGGAAAATTTGGGATGGGGAGCTTGGCATACAAACTTGAATATTATTTGCAGCACATAGCTGTAAAAATCTCTCTAGCCTTGCGCTACTGTGCTCAGGTCCCATTCCCTCAAATCCATGCGGAAGGAGCATAACTAGCCCAGAAAGCCTTTCCCATTTATGTTCAGCACTAACTATAAATTGATCAATTACAACCTGAGCTCCATTCGCGAAATCACCAAACTGAGCTTCCCATATAACAAGACCGCTTGGCCACGTTGCCGAATAACCATACTCGAAACCAAGAACAGCTTCCTCAGACAATAATGAATCATAAATATCAATTAATGTTTTTCCTTCCTCCGCAATTGGACCTAATGATAGAAACCCTTCTCCATTTTCCTGATCAAAGATAACAGCATGACGATGATCAAATGTACCCCTTCTTACATCCTGACCAGTGAATCTTATGGGGTAACCTTCTTTAAGAAGGCTTGAGTATGCCATCATTTCAGCAAACCCCCAGTTTAGCTTTATTTCTCCCTGTGACATTTTTACTCTTTCATCAAAAATCTTTTGTACTTTTTTCTGAAGTATAAAATCTGCTGGAGTTTTAACGATTGATAAAGCATTTTTTTCAATTTCTTTATGAGGAACAGAAGTAGTTACTTCCTCGTACCATTTTCTATTCATGAATTGTTCCCAATCAAACCACTGATCATCATTTGATCTTGGTGCTAAGTTAGGAGTAACAGATTCACCATTTTCTATTTGCTTTCTATATGATTTTTTAAAATCTTTAATTTCGTCATCGGATATTATTGAATTAGCAGTTAAAAGTTTTTCGTATATATCTAAAACGGTTTTATGACTTTTTATTGCTTTATACATTAAAGGTTGAGTTGATGAAGGGTCATCAGCTTCGTTATGACCACTCCTTCTGTAACAAACTAAATCAATAACAATATCTTTCTTGAAGTTCTCTCTATATTCACATGCCAATTCTGAAACATAGACAACTGCTTCAGGATCATCAGCATTTACATGTATGATTGGAGCCTCGATAAATTTACTAATATCGGTTGAGTATCTAGTTGATCTAGCATCCCTTATGTGACTTGTTGTGAATCCTATTTGATTATTTACAACGACATGGATTGTGCCTCCTACTCCATATGCTCTAGTTTGTGACATTTGCAAGGTTTCCATCACAACGCCTTGGCCAGAGAATGCTGCATCACCATGAATAAGAATAGGAACAACCCTATTTCTAAATGTATCTCCTAACCTATCTTGACGAGCTCTTACAGAACCAACAACAACTGGATTTACAATTTCTAAATGTGAAGGATTATTTGTTAAGGAGACATGGACATCTCCGTGATCAGTTCTTATATTTGAAGAGTATCCCAGATGATATTTTACATCGCCTGTACTTAATCCTTTAAGATCAAAATCTTCTTCAAAAGCTTCGAAAAGCTCTTTTGAAACTTTTCCTAAAACATTAACTAATAAATTCAGCCTACCCCTGTGTGCCATTCCAAAACAAATTTGCTCAGCACCATTTTTTGAGGTCGTCTTGATGAGCGTATCTACAAGTGGAATAAGCGATTCACACCCATCAATACCAAATCTTTTCATGCCTGGATATTTGGAAGAAAGAAATTGAGCTAAGCCTCTTGCAGAAATTAATCTTTTTAGTATCTCTTTTTTTCTTTCTACATCTGAAACTTTATGATTTGAGTTTTCAAACTTTTCAATGATCCAATTTCTTTCTCTTTTATTTGATATATGCTGGAATTCAATACCTATATTTTTACAGTAAGTTATTTTAAGTCTGTCTATCAAATCACTTAATTCATATTCAACACTACTTCCAATTGGGAAATTGCAATTAACCGTGTTTGAAAGTTCATCTTCATTAAATAAACCTTCTGTTTGGTGCAAATCTGAATGAATAACTTTTTCAGCAATTCCAAGAGGATCTAAATCTGCGGCGGTATGTCCATAGTCTCTATAAGCTTTTATTAAAGTTTGGACCTTTGCTTCGAGAGGATTCTTTTCTTGAGAGATAACTTTTGCTCTAGGTACAGACCTCCTAGAAACATTCTGAAAGTGTTTTATTACATCTTGATGAGAACTATCTTTTTGGGATCCATTTTGAAACGGTAAGTCATTAAAGTAAGCTTTCCACTCCTCTGAAATTGAATCGGGATCTTGTAAATAACTCTCATATAAATCCTCTAAATATGAGAGGTGTCCGCCAGATGTATGAGAATCACTCATATAATCTGACATTGTCTTTTTCATCAGCTCACTCCAAACCTACAACCTTAATTTTATCCTCTTTAGTGCCAGTTAAAAGCATTGATTTAATTTCACCAATTGCTTTATTTGGATTTAAACCTTTTGGGCAAACACTTACACAATTCATAATGCCATGACACCTATAAACACTAAAAGGATCTCCTAATTCTTCTAGTCTCTCTTGTTTCTTAGTGTCTCTTGTATCCGCAAGAAATCTGTATGCCTGAAGAAGTGCAGCTGGACCAACAAATTTGTCAGGATTCCACCAAAAAGATGGACAACTTGTTGAACAGCAAGCGCATAAAATACATTCATATAGGCCATCTAACTTATCTCTATCTTTAGGAGATTGAAGTCTTTCCTGCTCTGGTGGCTTTGAGTCAGACTGCAAAAATGGTTTAATTTTTTCATACTGCTCATAGAATTGAGTCATATCTACAATAAGGTCTCTTATAACAGGAAGACCAGGTAAAGGCCTTAGCTCCAGCTTGTTACCTCTTAAGACTTCAGACAAAGGAGTAATACATGCCAAACCATTTTTACCATTAATGTTCATGCCATCAGATCCGCACACACCCTCTCTGCATGATCGCCTATAAGAAATTGTCACATCATCTTCTTTAAGCATATTAAGAAGATCTAAAACCATAATGTCTTTTTTAGGTTTTTTAACCTTATAGTTCTTCATATAAGGAAACTTATCCTGCTCAGGATTATATCTATATAGGCTTACGCTTAGCTCCATTTTAATAAGACCTCATTTTAGGAGGAAATGCTTCAACTTCTTTAGGAACAAAATTAACATCTCTTTTCCCCAATTTTTTTTCAACTGGATCATATAAAGAATGGCATAACCAATTCTCATCATCTCTTTCGGGAAAGTCATCTCTGGCATGAGCACCTCTACTTTCGTCTCTCATCATTGCAGAAATAGCTGTAGCCTCAGCAACCTCTAAAAGATTCTGTAACTCGAGTGCCTCAACTCTGTTGGTATTAAAAGCAATACTTTTATCCTTCAAATAAAGATTTTCGGATTTCTCTCTTATTTCCTTAAGTTCTTTGACTCCTTTCTCCATAAACTCTCCACGCCTAAAGACACCAAAGTAGCTCTGCATACAGGTTTGGAGTTGTTTTTTAACATCAGCAACCTCATATCCAGATTCAGATTCATTAAGTGTGTTTAATCTGCTCATGGCCAATTCAATATCTTCATTCGAAGCCTTATCTACACCACCACCAGATTTAAGCTCCTCATTTATGTGCTTTCCTGCAGCTCTTCCAAAAACAACCAGATCTAATAATGAGTTTCCACCCAGCCTGTTGGCACCGTGAACAGATACACATGCAGCTTCTCCAACAGAAAAAAGCCCAGAAACCATGAAATCTTTTTCATCATTCCTGCTAAATGCTTGTCCATGTATGTTCGTTGGAGTGCCTCCCATCATGTAATGACATGTGGGAACAACAGGAATTGGCTCCTTAATAGGATCAACATGTGCAAAAGTTTTTGAGAGCTCACATATACCTGGTAGTTTTGAATTAAGGACATCTGCACCCAAATGATCAAGTTTCAAAAAAACATGATCTTTTTCTGGACCACAGCCTCTACCTTCAAGTATTTCCATAACCATTGATCTAGCAACAACATCTCTTCCTGCGAGGTCCTTAGCATTTGGAGCATATCTTTCCATAAATCTTTCACCATCTGCATTGACCAAATATCCACCTTCACCTCTGCAACCCTCAGTTACAAGAGACCCTGCACCGTGAATACCAGTTGGATGAAATTGCCACATTTCCATATCTTGTGCGGGAAAACCAGCTCTTAGAGTCATTCCAAGACCATCTCCAGTATTAATCAAAGCATTTGTCGTGGATGCATATATTCTTCCAGCACCGCCAGTTGCTAATACTGTTGCCTGAGCTTTAAGGTAACAAACTTCACCAGATTCAATGGAAAAAGCTATAACTCCAGTGATCTCATTCTTTGAATTTTTTACAAGGTCAACAGCAAACCATTCATTAAGAAAGTTCGTTCCTTCTTTAACATTATTTTGGTAAAGAGTATGAAGAAGTGCATGACCTGTTCTGTCTGCAGCTGCACAAGTTCTAGCTGCCTGTCCGCCTTTTCCAAAATCTTTAGACTGTCCGCCAAATGGTCTTTGATAAATTCTTCCATTTTCAAAACGAGAAAATGGCAGGCCCATGTGCTCCAATTCGTAAACTGCTTTAGGTCCCTCTGAGCACATGTACTCAATAGCATCCTGATCGCCAATATAGTCAGAGCCTTTAACCGTATCATACATATGCCATCTCCAATCATCATTTGGATCTGCGCTCTGAATTGCACATGTGATTCCTCCTTGAGCTGAAACGGTATGAGACCTAGTTGGAAAAACTTTAGAAATAACAGCAGTATTTAAACCTGATTTGGCTAGCTCAAGAGAAGTCCTCATGCCTGATCCACCCCCACCAACAATCAGTGCATCAAATTCTTTTATGTTATTTTTTGCTGCGATATTGATTACTTTATTCATGAAATATTATTAAAAATAATTGTTAACGATACTATTAAATAACTAAGTCCAAATAAAGAAAAAACAACAGTATAAATAGATCTTAAAGTATCGGCATATTTAGAGATTCTATAGCTTAAGAATCCTATTGTTCTTCTTGTTAGATAATCAGTTCCAACAGTCCATAGACCGATAAATGAGTGAATAATAGCTGAGCCAAAAAAGCATAATGTAAAAAAAATCATAATAGGTGAATAAAAGAAATTATTCCAAGCTGCAAATGTTAATTCTGAAGAGTAAATAAAATAAAAAACGTAACCAATATAAATTAGATTAATCACTGCGCTAGACCTTTGAAGATACCAAATTGTTGATCCTTTCATGAAAAAATCTTCCAAAATACTAAGGAAGTTGAAATAGTCCAGAAGGAGATGACAAATATTGCAGAATATTTTGCAGCAAGAAGTGATTCACCTATATGAGCATCCATTATTAGGTGCCTTACACCTGAAAGAATGTGATACCAAAGAATGCAAAAACTTAAAACAATTAGGCCTAAAATAAATTTATGATCCCGCAAAAATAGTGACAACTCATTAAATGAATCTTCGCTTTCAGTAGAAAAATATATTAATGCAAGCATCAGTGGCAAAGTAATAAAAAAAACATACAATCCTGCCAATCTATGTGTGATAGAAATTAAAGCAGAGACAGGGAGATTTATCTTACGAAGATCTATATAAACCGGGCGATGGTCTGTATTCATAGAGTGGACAAATGTTTACTAATACTTTCCTTTTATGCACTAATTATACGTAAAAGACCGCAAATTAATACTTTATTTCTTAGCTTTTTTTACAAAAGATAATAGTCTCTTACGTTTCTTAATTTGCCTTTCAGTAAGAGTGTTTTTACCTTTATAGGGATTGTCAGATTTCCGAAATATTATCTTTAATTGAATACTCTTAAGGTCAAGATACTTTTTAAAAGAATTATAAATATATTTCTTATAGTTTGCAGGAAGTTTTTTATCCTGCGATGCATGAATTATCAATGTTGTTGGGTTAATGCCCGCAAAATGTATGTATCTAAATTTTAGTGATTTTCCAGATACAGAGGGAGGTGATCTCTCCTCAATAACTCGTTTTAGAATTCTATTAAGTTTTGAGGTTGCAAATTTTGTTACTGATTTCTGAAGAGTGTCGTCAATTTCTTTAAAAAGCTTCTTAAAACCTTTTCCCTTCAGTGCTGAAATCTTTATAAGCTTTAAATCTTCAAAAAACCTTTTCTCCATTTTCTTATTATCAAAAAACTCTTTCATCTTTTTTCTACTAAGCAAATCGGTCTTATTAATTGCAAGTATTATTGGTTTACCAAATTTTTCAATCATAGATAGAATTTTTAGATCCTGATCAACAAGTCCAGAATCAGCATCTATTAAAAGAATAGTGATATCTGATTCTGATGCGGCATGCATAGCTCTTACATAAGAAAAATATTCAATATTTGTTTTTGTTTTATACCCTTTTCTTATTCCAGCCGTATCAAATAGTTCATATTTTTTTTTACCAAATTCAACCGGCACATTGATTGTATCAATTGTGGTTCCTGCTAAAGGAGAGACAATTACTCTCTCTTTTAGTGATAGAGAATTAATTAAAGTTGATTTACCAGCATTCGGCCTACCAATAATTGAGATCTTTGGTGAATTGCTCTCTGCAGTATCAGAAATATTTTCTGTAATATTTGATTTTAAATACGTTCTTAATTCATTAAGTCCAATTGAGTGTTCGGCGCTAATCGATAATGAGTTATTTATACCTTTTTGAGATAAATCATAAGAAGCATTTGAAACATGTTTTTTATCATTTTTATTTAAAACTGGAATAAATTTTTTATTTCTTTTTCTCAGATTTTCTAGAATTTCTGAGTCAAGGTTAGTTAATTCTTCGGACCCATCGATCACAAATAAAACTAAAGATGATTCATCAACTGCAATCCATGCTTGTTCAGATATTTCATTTCCTATACTTTCTTTTTTGCTTAAATCAATTCCTCCTGTATCAATTAAGAAAGTTTTGCTATCCCCCATAGATAATAAGCCATAATTTCTATCCTTTGTTAATCCGGAGAAGTTGGAAACTATTGCGCCTCTAGATTTAGTAAGTTTATTAAAAAGAGTGGATTTACCTACGTTTGGCCTGCCAATGATTGCAACTGTATTTAACATGACTAATACTCATTCTAGAAACTTAAACTAAAAAGTCTCATCTTTTCATCGATTGCATAAAAAGAATCTGAGCGGCTAATTAAAGTTGTGATTTTATTACGAGATATTTTCTTTCTAGCTACAGTAATGCCAGTAAGTGGGTCTATGGCATGAATGTAACCCTCAAGATCTCCCACTAATATATATCCTTTAAATGTTTCAGGATTTGAGAGCTCTCTAAGTGCATATTCTTCAAGCTTCCAAGAGTCCTCGAAAGTTCTTGATGAATATGTAGATATTTTTGAGTCAGCTGAAATTATTCCTAATACTCCTCTAAGAATGAAAGGCTCATAAAAGGATGACTCTTTAGATTCCCAAACTGGTCTTCTTTGAGCAGCATCAAAAACTGATAAGTTTCCTTGGAAATTTACAGTATAAATTCTATTGCCTTCCAAAATTGGTGAAGAATCAGCATCTATTAAGTTATCTAACTCGGAGACTCCTTCTGTAAAGGATATTGCTCCATCCCATATAGGTAAGCCAGTTTTAAGATTGAATGCTCCAATTCTTCCATTGTCAAAGGTTGCATAAACTATACTGTCATTTATCACTGGAGAGCTGCTTCCTCTTACTGTAAGATTTGGTGCTACTGATCTGTATGACCATTCCTCAGTACCTGTTTCAATATTAAACGCATTTAAAAAGCCACTTGCAGTTTTCACAATAACTAGGCCAGCATCAACATCGACATTAGCAAGAACTTCGCCGCCTGCAAAAGATCTCCAAACAATAGAACCATCTTCTTGATCAAGGGAAATTAAGTTACCTTGATCATCAGATAAGAATAATTTACCAAATCCAGCCACTATTCCAGCACTAATTATTGTTTCTAGTTCAGTCTCCCAAAGCACTTCTCCAGATTCAATATCCATATTTGAAACATTGCCCTCTGGATCAACAAAAAATAAATTATTGCCAGAAAATGCAGGTATAAAATTATTAAGTGTGTTCTGCCCTTTAAATTTTGTTTCCCAGTTTTCAATAAACTCAAATCTCTCATTAAAATCTATAAGCTCTCTTGGCTCATCAGGATCAATTTCATCTGGCTGCCAAAACGCAATAGAAGAACATGAAGTAATCAACAATATTAAGATGAGTGAAAGTATTTTATTCATTTGTATTAAGGTTATTTATTTTTAATTCTACGAGGTTTCTTAATCCGATGTCTGTATGTTTTTCAAAGGCGCTTTGATACTGCTGAAGAGCTAAATCATCATTGCCTACACCGCTAAGAGCATCACCTTTAAGTTCATGAGTATATGCATCTTCGTCGCTTGAGTATTTTTCAAGAACAGTAAGAGCGTCTTCAAACCTACCTAAAGCAATTGAAATGCGAGCAATATTAGTTCTTGCTATACCATTGATAAGACTATTGCCAAAAAAACCATCGCTGTTCTCTTTAAGTTGATAAAAAATATCTAAGCTTTCCTCTAGATTATTTTCTTTTGCTAGATCAGATCCTTTTTTTAACATAGCTAAATGAGAATAGCCTGTGTCTGAATAATTTGTTGTTAAGTTTTGAAAAAGTTTTTCTCTGTCATCCTGAACTGAGGATACTTGCCAATCCTCATACAACATTTTTGCAGCCTGAGTCTGACTTGATTTAACTCCTTCAGTAAAGAAATATCCGCCTAATGAAATTGCTATTACTAGAATTACTAAGAAAATATAAAACTTATAATCTTTAAAGAAATTTATAATTGACTGAACTCTTTCTTCGTCGCTTCTTACTGTAACCATTTTAACTTTATTTAAATATCTTTATAAAAATCAAGAATCTCATCAACACTCATGTTTACTTGATAACCGTCTTCATCAAATGACTTAACTGTTATAGTGTCAGAATCAAATTCTTCTTCTCCCATTATAAAGACAAATTTAGCACCAAGCTTACTTGCCTTTCTTAGCTTTGCTTTGAGACTTGCATCAGTGAAATTCGTTTCAAGTCGAACGTCATAATTATGGCTTCTCAAAAGTTGTGCTATTTTAAATGCTAAAGCATTCATTTTGCTAGAGGTTGTTACAAAAGAAATTACTTTATTAGATTTGATATTTTTCTTCTTCTTTATGAGATTTAACCTTTCTAGACCAATGGCAAATCCAATTGCAGGCATTTCTTTGCCGCCAAGATCTTTTGAAAGCTCGTCATATCTACCCCCTCCCAAGAAAGAATCCTGCGCTCCTAGATTCGAAGAGACTGCTTCAAAAACAAGCCCAGTATAATAATCAAGCCCTCTAACGAGAGAGCTATCAAGTTCAATCTCAACATATTTACCAAAAACACTTTGAATCTTATCAAGAAGATTTAATTGTTCGAAAGAGAGAAAATCTATGATCTTTGGGCCTTTATCAAGAAAGTCCTTTAAATCACCATCTTTCGAATCAAGTAATCTCAGTGGGTTTTTATTGAGTTTTTCCATATCATTGTCACTTAACTCACCTTTATAAGTTTTCAAATACTTAAGCAATTCTGATAAAAATTTTTCTTTGGTATCTTTATCTCCTAGATGATTAATTCTTAAAACAGAGTTCTCAAGTTCTAATTCGATAAAAATATCACACACTATTGAAATAATTTCTAAATCTGAAGAACCCTCCTCAAATCCAAGCAATTCAACCCCTGCTTGATTAAACTGCCTAAATCTCCCCTTTTGCGGTCTTTCGTATCTAAACATAGGGCCTTGATACCAAAGTTTGTGTTCTGCGGTATCTAGTTTTTTTTGTATTATTGATCTTACGACACCAGCTGTTCCTTCGGGTCTCAAAGATAGGCTTTGTTCGTTACGATCATTAAAGCTATAAATTTCTTTATTTACAATATCTGATGTTACTCCTGTAGATCTTATAAATAGCTCTGTTTGTTCTAAAATTGGAGTATTAACTTCATTAAGGTTATGAGATAGGAATATTTTACTTAGAGTTTCATTTAGTTCTGCAAGATAGTTTGTATCAGATTCAAAAACATCAGGCATTCCTCTAATTGAGCTTATTTTATCCATATTAGCCTCTTGCAATAATTGTATCAGATGATGATGAATTAATTTTATCTCTTACCTGTAACTCTATCTCATCGACAAGCTCTTCATTTGTAAGTTTTTTAGAGGGAAGGCCATCAATATATAAAAGATTATTTGGGCTAGCTCCTGTAAGGCCAATGTCTGCAGCTTTGGATTCTCCAGGACCATTAACATAGCATCCAATTATAGCTACCTCTAGATCTTCTGAGATATCTTCAAATCTTGATTCAAGTTCATTTACAACCTCAATAACATTAAAATTCATTCTAGAGCAGCTTGGACAAGCTATTATTTTAACGCCCCTACTTCTAATATTAAGACTTTTAAGAATATCCCATCCAACTTTAATTTCATCAACTGGATCTGATGCAAGTGATATTCTTATAGTATCTCCAATACCCTCAGATAATAGCATCCCTACGCCAATTGAAGACTTTACGGTGCCTCCTCTAAAACTTCCAGCTTCAGTTATACCTAAATGAAGAGGCTGATCTATTAAATTTGAGATTTTCCTATATGCATCAACAGTCATCTCAATATTAGATGCCTTAAGACTCATTTTATAGTGATCAAAATCATGTTTCGCAAGAATATCTATATGTCTTTGTGCTGATTCAACTAAAGCATCAGCATTTGGTTCTCCGTACTTCTTTTGAAGGTCTTTCTCGAGAGAGCCTGCATTTACACCGACTCGTATTGGAACACCATTATGCTTTGCTGCATTTATAACCTCTATTACTTTCTTCTCTTTGCCAATGTTTCCCGGATTGATCCTTAGGCAATCAGCTGAATCTGCAACCTCTATAGCAAGCATATAATCAAAATGTATATCGGCAACTAATGGAATAGATACTGCTTTTTTAATTTTTTTAAATGCTGAAGCTGAAGCTTTATCAGGAACTGAAACCCTAATAATATCTGCTCCTGCAGCAACAAGAGAGTTAATTTGTTCAATCGTTCCATTTACATCGCATGTATCAGTATTTGTCATTGATTGAACAGAAATGGGATTAAAGTCACCAACCTTTACGTTACCAACGGTAACAAGTTTAGTGGGTTTTCTTTTAATCCAATTAGTCACGATCTTAATAGTTTTATCAAAAAGTAGTATAAGTTAGATATAAAAAAATCCGAAGCAATAAGATAAAAATTAATGAATATTACGTGCCAAGATTTGCTCTTTTTTCAATTTCTTTGAGCCAATTGGATTTATTAGTTTTCCGACAAGTTGGCCACAAGCTCCATCAATCTCATCTCCTCTTGTTGTTCTTACTGTTGCTATGAATTTATTCTTTATTAAGTGATTTTTAAAGGATTCAACGTTTTGATGGCTTGATCTTTTGTATTCAGATTCAGGAAATGGATTAAATGGAATTAAATTTATCTTGCATTTTAAGTCTGACAAAAGACTAACTAAATTTGATGCATCCTCAATAGAGTCATTTACTTTATCTATGAGTATATATTCAACTGTTATATATGACTTACTATTAAGTGATTCCAAGTAATTTTTGCTGCTAAGTAATAGGTCCCTTATTGGATATTTCTTATTTATAGGAACAATCTCATTCCTTAAGTCATCATTGGATGCATGCAATGAAATAGCCAAAGAAACGTCAGTTTTTCCAGTTATTGCCTCTATCTCAGGAACTATCCCAGATGTACTAAGAGTTATTCTTCTTTTTGATAGAGAATAGCATTTCTGATCTTTCATTATATTGATTGTTTTAAGAACATTCGTTGTGTTCATCAAAGGTTCTCCCATGCCCATAAAAACAACATTTGAAACTCTTTCGCTTTCATCTTCATAATAGTTAGCAATCCAAAGCTGGCCAATAATCTCTGATGAGGTTAAATTTCTTTTAAATCCATGATAACCCGTAGCGCAAAAAGTACACTTCAAGGCGCAACCTGCTTGCGATGAAATGCAAAGTGTTTGTCTTTTTTTTTCTGGTATTTTTACCATTTCAATAAAAGAATCTTCATCAAGTTTCAAAAGAAACTTTTTTGTTCCCTCTGACGAAGTACTTATATCGATAATCTCTGGAATCTCTATTATTGAATTCTGTTTTAATTTTTCAATAAGATCCTTACCTAGATTGGTCATGGAATCAAAGTCTATAATGCCTTTATTATGAATCCATTCAAAGATTTGGAGACCGCGATATGGTTTCTCATTAATTTTGATTAAATAATCTTGAAGCTCCTCTCGAGTAAGCCCTAAAAGATTATTTTTTTTGGACATTTTTACAGGTCACTGAAGAAAAATGCTATTTCTCTGCTAGCACTTTTTTCTGAATCAGATCCGTGAACAGCGTTTGCATCTATTGTTTGGGCAAAGTCTGCTCTTATCGTTCCAGCATCTGCTTTAGACGGATCGGTGTTACCCATTAGCTCTCTATTTTTGGCAATTGCATCTTCACCTTCAAGTACTTGAATAAATACTGGCCCAGACGTCATAAATGCAATTAAGTCATTATAAAAAGGTTTTCCTTCATGTTCAGCATAAAAACCACCAGCCTCAGAATCTGACAAAGTAATTAATTTTGCAGCAATGATTTTCAAATCATTTGTTTCAAATCTAGATATGATCTCACCAATAACATTCTTAGCAACGGCATCTGGTTTAATTATTGATAGTGTTCGCTGAATGGCCATAATCTTCTCCAAAAAAACGGTATTATAGGGAATTTATTGAGTTTCTTCTATCCACGCCATCTGAATTGCTTCAAGAATCTTTTCGTTTGATTTGCTGGGATCATCTTTAAAGGAATTTAAATCACATATTTTTTGATGCAAATCAGGAAAACTAATCCACTGAGGATCTATTTCTTCAAAACTTTCACTTAGCTCAATAGCTATATCAATTATGTCTTGCCAATAAAGATCTTTCATATTTCTTCAGATACTTGATTAACTGTATATTTAGGAAGCTCAACAACAAGATCCTTTTTGCCAGGATAAATCTGGCAGCTTAATCGTGATTGAGGCTCCAGCCCCCATGCTTTATCAAGCATATCTTCCTCTGTCTCTGATGGCTCGCCCAGTGATTCAAACCCCTCTCTTACAATGCAGTGACAAGTCGTACAAGCACATGATAACTCACAAGCATGTTCTATCTTTAGGCCATTTCTAAGAGCACCTTCACAAAGAGATTCATCATTATTAAGCTCAAATTCTGCACCCTCTGGACAAATTTCTGGATGAGGTAAGATCTTTACCTTTGGCATATCAAATACTAAAGCTTTCGCCACAGCCACATGTAACTTTTGCATTAGGGTTATTAAAAATAATACCTTGATTAAGTCCTGTTGATACGAAATCAACTTCGCTTCCCTTCAAAAATTCAAAACTTTCATTATCAACATGGATTTTAAAGGTTGATTCATCAAATAAAATATCGCCCTCTTTTTCTTCATTAGTATATTCAAAGAAATATTCAAACCCTGAGCATCCTGCCTCCCTAACACCAATCCTTATTCCAAAGTTATCCGGCTTTCCATTTAAAGAACTTTTAAAATGGCTAATTGCAGCGCTAGTAAATGAAATACTTGAGGGATTGAAACTTTGCATTATTGTTTAGATTCATAATCCTCAATTGCTTGCCTAATAGAATCTTCAGCTAAGACCGAGCAATGAATCTTGATTGGAGGTAATTCTAAAACTTCAACTAAATCTTTATTTTTTATTTCTTTTGCTTCATCAAGAGTTTTACCAATTAGCATCTCAACGAGTTCCGCTGATGATGCTATAGCAGAACCACAACCATAGGTTTTAAATTTTACATCTTCAATGATATGTTTATTTCCCTCTTGTTTGCACTTTATCTGCAATTTCATTACGTCTCCACATGCAGGAGCTCCAACCATCCCAGTTCCAACGTCTCCATCTTGCGGATCAAATCTTCCGACATTAAATTTTTCAGGGTTTTTTAAGGTATTTTCAAACTTATCAACAACTTTTTTACTGTAAGCCATTATTTTTCTCCAATTAGTGAGCCTGCCATTCGACAGTATCCAAATCAATTCCATCGAGATGCATCTCCCATAGAGGAGATAGCTCTCTTAATCTATCTACTACATTTGAAAGAAGCTCAAGGGTATTTTCTACATCTTCCTTTGTAGTAAATCTTCCAAATGAAAATCTAATTGAGCTATGGGCTAGCTCATCTTTTCTGCCCAATGCTCTTAAAACATATGATGGCTCAAGACTTGCAGAAGTACATGCTGAACCAGATGAAACAGCAATATCTTTTAATCCCATGATTAAAGATTCACCTTCAATAAAATTAAAACTTATATTTAAAATATTAGGCACTTTATTTTGAAGGTCTCCATTAATGTATATTTCGTCAATCTTCTTAACTTCGTCTAAGAAGTATTCATGAAATTCAGATACTTTCTTAGAATCATTTTTCATTTCTTCTTTTGCAAGCCTAAAAGCTTCTCCCATTCCAACAATTTGATGTGTTGCTAGCGTGCCAGACCTCATACCTCTTTCATGACCTCCTCCATGGATCTGAGCTTCAATCCTTACTCTCGGTTTTCTTCTTACAAATAAAGCTCCAACACCCTTTGGTCCATATGTCTTATGAGCTGAGAATGACATCAAATCAACTTTTAAAGTTGATAAATCGATATTGACTTTGCCAGTACTCTGAGCAGCGTCAACATGGAAAAATATTCCGTTATCTCTTGTAAGCTGACCAATTGAGGCAATATCATTAATTGTTCCTAACTCATTGTTTATATGCATTATGGAAACGAGAATAGTGTCTTCCCTGATGGCATCTTTTATAGCTTCTGGAGTGATAACTCCTCCCTCATTGGGTTCTAGATATGTAACATCAAAACCATGTCTCTCAAGCTGTCTGCATGGATCAAGAACTGCTTTGTGTTCTATTTTGGAAGTAACAATATGCTTTCCTTTTGTTTTGTAAAAGTTTGCAATTCCTTTTATGGCCAAATTATCTGCTTCCGTAGCTCCAGAAGTCCAAACAATTTCTCTAGGATCACAATTAACAAGGTTTGCTACATGCGATCTTGCTAGCTCAACAGCCTCATCAGCCTGCCAACCAAATGCATGAGATCTTGAAGCAGCATTGCCGAAGTTATTTTTAAATGTCATATACTCCAACATCATTTCAGCAACCCTATCATCAACAGGAGTTGTAGATGCATAATCGAGATAAATTGGTTTACTTTTGTTCATTTCTTCCTTTATCGTAAATTTACAACATTTATATAGTGATCATCACGGCTTTCAACAAGTGTATCAAGTGTAATTTTTTCTAAATAATTAACTACAACTGTGTTTAAGCTTGCCCACAAGGTATGAGTTCTACATTTTTTACCATCACTGCAATCACTTGCACCAGAGCAGCTGGTTGCATCAAGGTCTTCTTCTACTGCAATCATAATATCTTTAACAGAAATCTTGCTAGGATCTTTAGCAAAGAAATAACCTCCATTCCTTCCACGAGTTGACTCTATCAAACCGGCAATACGCAACTTTCTAAAAAGCTGCTCTAAATAAGAAATTTCAATCGACTGCATGTCTGCGATTTTAGATACCTTCACTGGCCCATCAATCTCCATTAAATGAAGCTCAATAAGAGCGTTTAGAGCATACCTACTCTTAGTAGTAAATTTCATAAATTTAAATACTTCCTAATATTAAATATTATTTGGAAGTATTATAGAATCTTGACTAATTTAGTCAACTTTTATTTGCATTCCTAATCTATGTGCAACCATATGATAAGACTCGATAACATCTCCTAAGTCTTGTCTAAATCTATCTTTATCTAGTTTTTCTAAAGTTTGATCATCCCATAATCTGCATCCATCTGGGGTAAATTCATCGCCCAGCAAGATCTTTCCGTTAGAAGTACCAAATTCAAGCTTAAAATCAACCAATATCATTCCTGAATCAGCAAAAAGTTTTGTTAATAGTTCATTAACCTTATGAGAAGCATTAATCATTTCATCTAACTCGTCATCTTTTGCCCAGCCAAAGGAAACTATATGATTCCTATTAATTAATGGATCACCTAAATCATCATCTTTTAAAAAGAATTCAAAAAGAGGTTTCTCAAGGATCAAACCATCTTCTGTTCCCAGTCTTCTGCATATTGATCCAGTCGCCCTATTTCTAATTACGCACTCGATAGGAAACATATCTAAGCTATGCACAAGAGAATGAGTATTATCCATAAGATCAATTAAATGATGTTCTATTCCATTGCTCCCAAGATAATTCATGATAAATGCATTGAATTGATTGTTTACTGCACCTTTTCCAGCTAATGAAGCTCTTTTCTTTCCATCAAATGCGGAAGCATCATCCCTAAACTCCATTATTAATTCATCAGGATTACCGGTGGTAAACATTGATTTAGCTTTACCAGTTGCAATTTCTTTAACTTTTTCCATTTAAATCCTTAACTTAGTGATTCATTCAATATAGAAAGCAAATCTTCTGCTTCTTGAATATTGCCAGTCATGGCTTCAGCCTTGATGAGAGTCTTTGAACCTGAGCGAGAGACTAGAATTATATATTCTGGGTCAGCAATTTGCTCTGATGGGTTTCTTCTCAAGAAAGAAAAGGGATTAAATCTTGATTCGCTTGATTCATCTTCTGCAGACAAGCTTACGTAAAATATGCCTTCTTCCCTATTTCTATCATTAGAAATAATTTGAGATGCATTTATTGCTCTGCTTACAGTAGACCATGCTCTTTCGAAATTTAAATCTAACTCAATCACAGTTCTTTCATTTTCTGAGAAAATCCTTGATTTTTTTCTATCATTTAGTGATTGAGCAGCAAGAGATGTTCCCGAAAAAGTTCCCACAGAGTCTGCTATATAACTAACTATATCCTCCAAATAAGGTTGAATCTCCTCTTGGTCAAGCTCAACTAAAGTTTCATCATCTTTTTGAACCCCAGATAAAAATATCTCTGATGAGGATTCCTTAATTCCATGCTCAATAGTTATCTTGAAATTAATTTCATCATTATAATCAATTAGCATTTCACCTGCCTCTGGATTGGCATCTAGAAGCTGAAACTCAGAAGTCTCCCAATAGCTTCTCGTTATTGGCCATGTTGTTGAGGGTAAAGTCTCAACATAAATCCATAGTAATTCACCTAATCTTCTTAACTGAACTTCGCTAGCTCCACCTGCTGAAAAAATTTGTCTTGGCTTTGGAACTTCTTGGAAGACAGTATCTTTTGAAGCAATATCAATTGGGTAATGATCTTCTTTTGTATTTAATTCAAGATTATCAGTGGTAATAACATCTTCTGATAATTCTTCATCTAAAAAATCATATTTAGTATCGGGAAAAGCTCCCTCAGGGCCAGTTAGTGAGGCGCAGCTCGATAATAAAAATACAAAAATGACATAGTTTAATTTATTCATTGCATAATTTTACATTGATAGAGAGTAATTTAAATAAATTTTAGATAAACTTAGTTAATTTTTTATATTTTATAAAAGGAGCAGTTATGAGTTTAGAAGGAAAAAAATGTCCTCATTTTTTAGGAGATGCAACAGGAGGGATTACATTATCAAATAAAAATTTTGAAGGTAAAAACTTAATAATATTTTTCTATCCTAAAGATAATACTCCTGGATGTACTCTAGAGGGACAGGATTTTAGAAATAATCATAAGGATTTCTCAAAACTTAATGCCGAAATACTTGGTGTTTCAAGAGATTCAATAAAATCTCATGAGAATTTTAAAGAGAAACAGAGTTTTCCATTTCAGTTGTTGTCTGATCCTGACGAAGCAATGTGTAAATCTTTTGATGTCATGAGAGAAAAATCAATGTATGGAAAAAAATATATTGGTGTTGATAGGAGTACATTTCTCATTAATTCAAAAGGCTTTGTTGTAAAAGAATGGAGATCAGTTAAGGTGAAAGGCCATGTTATGGAAGTATTAGAAGCACTTAAAGATATCTAATATATTTTAGATATTAAATCAGTTTTATTAGTTTGACTCCCCCTGATCATTCCCTTCGTATTAAAAGGAGCTGAAATATTTCCTTTATGATCAATAGAGATTAAGCCACCTGAAGCCTCTAAATCATTTAGCTCATTAATGATTGATTCAGCTGCATCGCTTAATTCTTCATTTAGATATTCAATGCGAACACAAACCTCGCGTGCAACTTGATACTTTATAAAAAATTCTCCATGGCCAGTTGATGAAACTCCACAAACACCATTTTGAGCCCAAGTACCTGACCCAATAATAGGAGAATCTCCAACTCTTCCTGGCATTTTGTTTGTCATGCCTCCTGTAGAAGTTGCAGCTGAGATGTTGCCATTTTTATCTAGCGCAACAGCACCAACAGTTCCTATTTTGTCTGCGTTTTCATTTAATTTTGAAATCTTGTTCTTAGAGTTAAGAAGCCTTTTAAGTCTTTCCTCGTGATAAAAATAATTTCTATCAACAATATCGACACCTATATCTCTTGCAAACCTTTCTGCGCCCTCTCCAACAAGAAGCACATGTTTTGTTTCTTCAGCAACTTTTCTTGCCAACTTAATTGGATTCTTGACTGTTGAAACTGATGCTACAGCTCCACTTAATCTATTTTTACCGTCCATAATTGAAGCATCCATTTCTTGAACTTCATCTGAGTTATACACAGACCCTCTTCCAGCATTAAAAAGAGGTGAATCTTCCAACATGGAAACAGCTAACTCTACAGCATCAAAGCTTGAACCACCCTTTTCAAGTATTTCATAAGCTTCAGATACTGTTTCTTGAATCTTTTTATGTATTTGCTGTTGCCTTTCCTCAGAAAGGCCAGACATAACTCCTGCTCCTCCATGAACTACTATTCCAAAGTTTTCTTCAGAATGAAGTAAAGATGACATGGCAAAAATTATTAAGAAACTCCTAATATTCATTATTTGCAGCAGAACTTGGCCATGAGTTCCATACGGCTTTTATAAAAGTAGCCAAAGGTATTGAGAAAAATGCACCCCAAAAACCAAAAATGCCACCAAATATAAAAACTGCAAGCATAATCACTACTGGATGAAGTTTAACGGCATCAGAGAATAGAATTGGAACTAGAAGATTTCCATCAAGGGCTTGAAGAAGGAGATAAAGCCCAACAATCATATAGAAGTCAAATCCGATGCCAAATTGCAAAAGAGCAACAACAATAACTGGAATTGTTGCAAGAAATGCTCCTACATAAGGGATAAGAACAGAAAATCCAACAATAATTGATAATAATGCAGTGTAATTAAGGCCCATTATTCCGAATATAAGAGCCGCTGCAAAACCAACAATAAGAATTTCTATTCCTTTACCCCAAACATAATTACTTAACTGATCATCCATTTCGATCCATACCTCTGAAAGCATTTCTCTTTTTTTTGGTAAAAGCATCAAAAAACCTTTGATAATTCTTTCCTTGTCAAATAAAAAGAAAAATACCAAGACAGGTATCATAATTAAATATATTGAAAAGACGACAGTGTCTTGAATGCCTGAAATTGATGCATCAAGTACTCCTTGCGAAAGGGATGAAAGCCTTCCTACAAGCTCAGTAAAAAATGATGAAATCTGATTGGATGAGATTAATTCCTGATTTGATTGAACTAAGCTTTCAACATAACTTCTAAAATTATTAAGCCAAATTGGGACTTCAAGGAAAAAAGCTTGAGTTTGTTGAAAGATTAATGGTATCAACCAAATCAAAAATCCTAGGCCTGTAAATAAGAAAATGACATATGAAATAACAAGAGACGTAAACTCACTTAAGCCATATTTTATAAAGTTTTTAGTTAGCCCAATCAATAAATATGCAAATATCAAGCTAACAATGAATGGAGTTAATAACCCTCCAAAAATATATAAAACCAATAAAAAAGCGAATATTAGTAAGGAAAAGATTATAGATTCCTCATTACTAAAGATTTTATTTAAAAGCGTATTTATTTGATCAAACATAATAAATTGTTGATTTTTCCTTTTACTAAACTTTATGTTAATGCAAAATAAACTTTATTGTTAGATTTGTGTCTAAAATTAGATCGATATGCCAAAAATATTAATAACACTATTTTTAATAACAAACTTTGCATATGCACAAGTTGATATAGAGCTTCCGGAGCTAGGGGATAGAGTATCTGGAGCTATTTCTGAAGCAGAGGTTGAGCTTCTAAGTGAACAATTTTTGCAGCAAGTCTATTCTCAAGCAGCTTTAATAGTAGATCCAATTATTCAGGAATATTCAGAGCTTCTTCTTTATAGATTATCTGAAACAAGTCTAGTTGCTGAAAGAGATTTTACAGTTATTTTAATTGATGATCCTTCTTTAAATGCTTTTGCAGCTCCTGGAGGCATTGTTGGAATAAATGGTGGTCTCTTTTTAAATGCTGATAATGAGTCTCAATTTGCATCTGTGTTGTGTCATGAATTAGCTCATCTCAGCCAAAGACACTTTCAAAGAAATGTTTTGAGATCTCAAGATAGGAACCTTGCTTCAGCTTTAATACTGGTTTCATCAATTGCAGTCGCAATTGCTACAAATAATCCAGGAGCATTTATTGCTGGGCCAGCTTTACTCCAACAGCAATCATTAAGATATAGCAGAGCATTTGAGAGAGAAGCAGATAGATTTGGTTTCGAAAATTGTGTTGCATCTGGATATGATCCAAAAGCAATGGGTGAAATGTTTGAAAATATGGCTGCGTTAAGGAGATTCTATGGAGATAATATACCTGAATTTCTTTTAACCCATCCAATTTCTTCCACCAGAGTAAGTGATGCATTTAATGCAGCAGATCAGCTTGGAGATATAGGAGGTATAAGAAATAGTATTAATTACAGATTAATTAAAGGTAGGCTTGAGGCTGATTACGAAGTGCTGCCAATAAATGCAATCCGAATATTTGAAAATAAGATTAATACAAATAGAAATATACAAAACATATATGGCTTCTCAAGGGCTTTGTCTTTAAATGGAAGATTTGAAGAAAGTCTTATTCAAATAAATGAGCTTTTAGAAATGTATCCTAAAAATCTCATCTTGAATACAACAAAAGTTGAAATCTTAAGAGAATCAAAAAAGTATGAGGAAGCTCTTCTTTTGGTTAATGAGCAATTAGAAATTTCACCTAAAAATTTTCCACTGACAATTGAAAAAGCAAGAGTATTAAGAGGCCTTGAAAAAACTATAGCTGCAGAGGAAATCCTAAGAGATACTCTTCTTAGAAGAAATTCAGATCCAAGCCTGTGGTTTTTACTTTCAGAAATCCAGAAAGATAATCTCAACGTAGCTGGTTACCACCAAAGCAGAGCAGAATACTTTATCTTGCTTGGTCAGAATGAAAGAGCTCTTAATGAACTTCAGTTTGCTCTTAAATTATCTCAAGGCAATTTCCAAACTTTCGAAATTATAATGACTAAAATTAATAATTTGAGAGAAAAGCTAAATAAAAGAATCTAATCTTTTAAGATTTTAGAGATTCTTGATCCAATTACTGAAATCGTAACAGCAAATGGGATTGCCATAATTGGTGCAATGCTAAAAGCCACTTGAGTTCCCTTAAATAAACCTAGGAAAATACTTCCGCTAAAATCTCCTAAACGAGCAAAAAAAGTATCAACAAGAACTGAGGACTTGTATCTCTTATTTTTGGATAAATGGCTAAATACAATCTCCCTACTCGGTTTATTTATTGAATACTCGAATACTCTTAGAAAAACAGTTATTAAAATTGCTGAAATAAGCAAAGGTGCAAATGCATAAACAACAAATACAATTGAAAAAATTACACCATATGAAAATAAAATAAATTTAATGCCAAGCTTTTTAACTATAAACGAAGTGAGAAATATTTGTATGAGCCCGGCAATCAAACTAACTGCCAGCTCAATATCAGCAAAAAGTGCTACTCTCTCAATTGAGCTCTCTATTGATTTATCAAATATTATTGCTGAAGTTATCCAATGCATAGTCATTAGTGAAGTAAATAAGAACATATATATAGCGAGCTGCCTAATATCACTAGAATCAAAAAGATTCTTGAATGCATCGTTGGCAGATCCCCCAAGTGAAATATGTTCACTCTTGACTCTGCTAATGCAATACAGACCGATTAATAAACCAATTATTAGGAGGCCCAAAGTAAAAAAAGCAAATATTGAAATATTTACCTCTTCGGGGCCGCCATCAATAGGCGTAATTGAAAAATTGTTAGCAATATATTTTGATAGCCTTGAACCAAAAGCTGCTCCTAATGTGCCACCAAATGAAATAAATCCAAAGTATTTCTTTGCCTTGTTTTGTTGAAATAGATTTATAGCCACCACCCAAAAAATTGCTACAACAAAAAAGCTATATATATTGCACCAAACATAGAATGATCTTCCTATCCATGCACTTGAGGAAAAATCAAGATTTATAAAAACTACTAAGTTACTGGCAAGGAAAAGATAGCAAAAAATAATTAGCTGCTTAAGATTTGTTTTTGAAGCTACCCATGAGTAAATGAAGTTAGCAAATAACATTCCAATTCCGACCATAGCCAAAAGCAGAGATATATTATCAATATCCTGAACGGCTAGCTCATTCCGAAGAGGTCTTAATGTGTACCAAGAGGAAAGAATAAAGAAGAAAAAAAGACTTGCTAAAAAAGAATCTTTTGAAAAAGATTGCTTTAATGTATCTAGATAATCATTCATAAGTGGTGGGTCGCACAGGATTCGAACCTGTGACCAATTGGTTAAAAGCCAACTGCTCTACCAACTGAGCTAGCGACCCATTCATAATACTAAAGATGGTGATTATTCCATATTTTCCAATATCTGCAAGACAATTGATGATACAGAATTATTGGGATAGTTTTTTAAAACAAAATTATATTTAGCTTTGGCATTATCTATGTCATCTTTTATTAGATAAATATCGCCAAGACGCTTATGTGATTGTGGAGCTCTCCAATGATCTTCATGATTAGAAACAAGTTCTAGGAAATATATGAAGCTATCATCAATATCTCCATTTATAAATGATATTTCTCCTAACCAAAATAAAACAAGTGGAATTCGTTCAGCATCTGGGAAATTAATCAGAAAAAAATCTAAAAGTTTTTTAGCGTTTTCGAGATCATCATTTTCAAGGGCATTTATTGCAGAATCATAAACCTCATCTATGCTTTGAGAATCATTGATGCCCTCAAATCTAAATATATCTTCATCGACAGTTTGCTCTTTCGATTCTGCCTCTGATTCGTCTTCAAGAGACTCCAACTCGTTTAGTAGTTTTTCAAGCAGATATGCTTGGGTTTCCAGCTCATTTCTTAGCTCTGCAATTTCTTGTTCAAGCTCTTGTATTTTGAGAAACAAAATATCAGATTCTGAAGTTTCAAAGTCTTGCGAAAAAGATTGAAAAGAAGTTAATGCAAAGAAAATGAATGCAAATCGCATAAATTTATTTTATTTCTACTCTTCTATTTCTTGCCCAAGCTCTCTCATTAGACTCAGAGACAGCTGGACTTTCCTCTCCATAACTTTTGATAACCAGTCTTGATCTATTTATGCCTCTTGATTCAAGATAATCTGCAACAGATTCAGCTCTTCGTTGCCCTAGGGCTAAATTATATTCTCTAGTCCCTCTTTCATCAGCATGTCCCTCAAGAACAAGGGTTATTGAAGAATTGTCTTGCATCGCCGATATTACACCCCTTAATGTTTGAATGGATCTGGATGTCAGATTGTATTTGTCAAAATCAAAATAAATTGTTGCAGAAGTTGATATAGCTGTTGATTTTGTCTCATAAGTATCAGATGTTGAAACCTCTACAGTTGCAATACTCGATTCTCTTACGGACTCCTCAGTTACCTGAACAGAGCTACATGAAACAACAAATATAGTGACTAAAGAAATTGTAAAAAAAGATTTAACTAATTGCATTTTATCTCCTGTTTATTTTAAGAAACCTGACCAAGCTGGTTCTCTTACCTGACCTTTTGCAGAGGGTAAACGGAACTTGGCTCCACTAAGCGTTACTCCTGCCAAAATGTCATTATTTTGTTCACTTATAGCATAGATTATCACATTACCATTTGGAGAAACACTGGGGGATTCATCCATTTTTGCATCAGTGAGAGGAATCACGAAATTGTCCTCAAAATATTTTATCGCTATTTGAAATTTATTAGAGGACCTATGAACAAAGACAATGCCGTCTCCACCTGGGAGATATGAACCCTTTGCATTGTAGTTTCCTTCAAATGTTAAACGTTTTGGCTTTTTATTTAGCTTTCGTAAATCTAGCTCATATAATTGAGGTGAACCAGACCTTCCTGAAGTGAACATCAATTTTCTTCCATCAGGAGACCATTTAGATTCTGTGTCAATTGAGTAATGGTTTGTTAATCTTGTAAGGTTTCTTTTTTGGAGGTTATAAATATAAATCTCAGCATTTCCATCTTGATATAAAGTCAATGATAGATACTTCCCATCTGGTGACCAAGAGGGGGAACTTATTTGCTCATTAGTGATGCATGTCAAACACCTTTTCTTAATAATTGATTGTCTCTCTCCAGTTGAAATATCCTGTATGTATACATTTGCAATACCAGTTTCAAAAGAAACATAGGCAACTTTTTTAGAGTCAGGTGACCAAGCTGGGGATATGATTGGCTCAGGGCTTTTAACCAAAAGTTGCTCATTAGCTCCATCTGCATCTGCTACATAAAGCCTGTAAGAAGCATTAAGATCATTTGTCTGACTTACATAAAGTATCTTTGTTGATGCAACACCCTGAATTCCTGTAATAGCCTCATAAATTCCATCGCTCACATAATGTGATAGCTGTCTTACATTATTGCTAACCCCATAAACCTTTGAGCTTCTAATTTTGGATTTTTTTCTAACATCAAATATTTCATACCTCGCTTCAATGCCCGAATTGCTTTCAATAACTGATGTAAGAAGAAGATAATCGGCATTTATAAGTCTCCATTCACTATAATTTATATCATCTTCGCTGGGTGGATATGTAATCAAAGACTTTTCATCAAAGATATAAAATTCTCCTGTTCTAATTAGATCATTTTTTACAATCTCATTAGCTTGTTTTGCAATGCTAGATTCCCCCTGGAATGGAATTAATGCTATTCGATATGGATTATCAGAGCCTTTTGTAATTTCAATTACTAGCTCAGCATTCAGGAAAAGTGGAATTATCAAAAAATACCTTAAAAATTTCATTTTGTTGGGTTAAATCTAAAGATAATATTCTTAAAAGTATCTTCATAAACTTCTCTTTGCATCTCTTTAAAGATAGAAAAAGTTTCAACTCTTCTTACTGCCTGCATAGCAGAATTATCAAATCTTATATTCCCACTGCTTTTTAAAAGATTTAAGCCAACTACTCTGCCCTGGGGATTGATTGTAATTTTTAAATCACATGATAGGTTTGAAGGTATATTTCTTGGCTTAATCCATGCTGACTCAATCTTAACCTTTATTGCATTGTAAAATTTAATAATATCTTCATCATAAGTAATGTCAGAAGCTTTTTCTTCACTTAATAACGAATCTATTCCAGAGTCTAATACCTCATAAGATTTCGCTTTCACCACTTCCTGAATTATTTCTTCTGATTCAATAATAAGCTCCTTGTATATATCTGGCTGCATCTTTACATAGTTCTTTTTTTGTGTGTTTGGAGTTAGATCCTCGACAAGCATTTTTACACTAAGAGGTGAGCTAAGTATTTTGTTTGGTTTTGCAGTTTGTTCAAAATATCCAAAAAATCCTAAAAAAAGTCCAGCATGAATTAAGAATGAATAAAAGGACGCAATAAGTATATTTGTGCTAGTCATCATATCCAGAAGTTACAATCCCTATTTTTGCAATCCCAACACTTTGGATTGCTGCCATTGCAGCAGCCACACTTTGAAAATCAGCTGCCTCATCTCCTTTAAAAACAACCTCAATTTCAGGATTAGCATCAAAAATAACAAATGCCTTGTCTTTGAGCTCATCAAGTGAAATTGCAATTTCCTCTTCACCAAGATTAAGAAAATAATTACCATTTTTATCAATAGATACCACCAAAGGCTCATTCTGAATTGTCATTTTTGTTGTATCTGTTTTTGGCAGATTAACATCAATTCCTTGAATCAATAGTGGTGACAAAACCATAAAGATTATTAGTAACACGAGCATTACATCTATGTAAGGAACCACATTTATTTCTGCGTGAAGTTTCTTCCTTCGACCAAGCCTATAGATCATCTTTTTGCTTTACTGATTCTCTATAGAAGATACTTGCAAGCTCTTCAGCAAAAATTGTAGTTGTCTGTAAATAAGAATCTGCTTTTGAGGTAAATCTATTAAAGGCGATCACAGCAGGTATAGCTGCAAAAAGACCCATAGCTGTAGCAATTAAGGCTTCTGAAATACCAGGCGCAACAGCATTGATGGTAGCCTGAGTTGCATCTGAAAGACCTTGGAAGGAACCCATAATTCCCCAAACTGTTCCAAACAAACCAATATATGGACTTACTGAACCAATATTTGCAAGTATCGATAGATTTTTATTCATATCTTCTTCATCCCTTGCAATAGAAACTCTCATAGATCTATTAAGACCTTCGAGATCCATATCTGTTAGTCTGCCCCTATTTGATATCCTCTTGAATTCCTTGAAAGAATTTTTAAAAACACTAGTTGATCCAATTAATTCAACATCTAATTCATCTAGCTCAGAATACAGATCATTTAAGTCAGTTCCTGACCAGAATTTATCTTCAAAAGTAAATCTATTTTCATTAGCTTTCCTAAAAAAGATGTATCTTTCAAAGATAATTATCCATGAAATAATCGAAGCAAAAATTAAAACAATCATTACTGACTTAACAACTATTCCTGCTTGCAAAAATAATTCTATAGCTGATACTTCATTCATTTTTAAAGACTTTTAATAAATTTTCTGGGAAAGCAATTGGTTTATCTTTATTTTGATCATAAAAACACACCTCGACTTCTCCTCTACATATAATATCATCACTTTCATTTCTTTTGATTTGTTGATGAAAGAATAGTCGGGCATTAGAGAAGTATTCAATTTTCGAGCAAACAACCAAATTATCCTCAATTTTAGCCGGTTTCACGAACTCAATATTTATAGTCTTTACGATAAAAACTTTTCCTTCCTCAATTTGCTCAGTCTGAGAAATTTCGAGATCTTTAAGACAACTTGACCGCGCTCTTTCGAAATATTTCAAGTAATTTGCGTGGTAAACAATTCCTTGGAAATCAGTATCCTCAACATAAACAAAAATGTTGAGATCTTTACACTTGTGGACTTTGCTCATGTAAGTCAATATCTTCTATAAATAATTCTTTAATAATTGAGATGAAATCTTCCCATAATAGATCAACAGTTATATCTTTATTTTGAATCTCAGTATTAATACATGATGCTAAGATTCTAACTTTTAATGGTTTCCTATTAAATTTATAAACCAAAGCTGGTATTTGATTATCATTACTTGATGCAGCAAGCACTTGATTCCACCAATCACCACTTGGCTCAGAGCCATCACCATACCGCTTGCATTCAATACACCATCTTCCCATCATGAGATCAGGTAATTCTTTCGTTCTAGTCTGTTCAAGGATCCTTTTAACAGGATTCTTTAAGCCTAAATCTTTGACAAGGAGGTTTCCAATTTCTCTTTCAAAATTAGCTCCCTTTGCCCTTGAATTAACTGGCATTACTGCTCCATAGGTTTAAAGTTATCAGGAAATTCTGCATTTGAATGAACTTCTTGAACATCTTCAACTTCATCAAGAAAATCAAGAATCCTTAGAACTTTTTCTCCCATTTCTTGATCAACAGGCACTACTGTATCTGCTTTCATTGTAACCTCTGCATTTTCAACCTCTATTCCTTGATCCTTAAGCTTCTCTACAAATGAAGAAAGATTTTGGAATGGTACTGTCGCTATAAAATTATCCCCAGTATCTTCTAGATCTTCACCATCAAAATCCAATAAAATTTCCATTACAGCATCTTCATCTTGATTTTTTTCAATGATCGCAAGGCCAATTTTATTAAATAAGTAGCTTACCGAGCCATCTGTGCCAAGATTGCCTCCAAATTTTGTGAATGCATGTCTTACATCTGCAACAGTTCTATTTCGATTATCGGTCATTGCTTCAACTAAAACAGCAACTCCTCCGGGACCATATCCTTCGTATGTAATTTCCTCAAGATTTCCAGCCTCACCTGCACCAGTTCCACGCTCTATAGCCCTATTGATTGTATCTTTAGGCATATTTTCAGAATTAGCTTTATCAAGAGCCAATCTTAATCTAGGATTATCATTTGGATCACCGCCACCTGCTTTTGCAGCAACTGTAAGTTCACGTATTAATTTAGTATATATCTTCCCTCTTTTTGCATCTTGTCTGGCTTTTCTATGTTTTATATTTGCCCATTTGGAATGACCAGCCATTATTTATTCCTCATCAAGATCTTTTTTTATATGAAGTTCATTAAGTTGAGACTCATCAACAATATTTGGTGCGTCTGTTAGAAGACATGATGCGCTTTGAGTTTTTGGGAATGCTATTACGTCTCTTATATTTTCAGTTTGAGTAAGCAGCATTACAATTCTATCGAGACCAAGAGCTATTCCACCATGAGGTGGGCACCCAGTTTTAAGGGCATCAAGCAAGAATCCAAACTTAAGGCTTGCTTCCTCATTTGAAATATTTAGAGCATCAAAGATAGCCGATTGCATTTTAGAGTCATGAACTCTTAAAGAGCCTCCACCGATCTCATAACCATTAAGAACTAAGTCATATGCATAAGCTTGAGCCTCAGATGGATCCTTTATAAAGTTTTCTAAATCCTCTTTAGGTCTTGTGAATGGATGATGAAGTGCCTTCAAATTATCAGCATCACTTTCAAACATTGGGAAATTAGTTATCCAACAAGGTGCCCAATCTTTTTGATATAAATCTAAATCTTTTCCAAGTCTTTTTATTAAAGAACTCATACTTAAATTAACTATTTCAGAAGAACCTGCACCAAAGAAAATTAAGTCATCATTTACAGGATTTAGCTTACTAAAAAGTGCAGTTATGAACTCTTCCGAAAGGAACTTAAGAATTGGAGATTGAAGTCCATCTTTGATGTCAGAAACATCATTTATCTTTATATAAGCAAGTCCTTTTGCTCCTAATTTACCTACAAAATTTGTATATTCATCTATTTGAGATCTTGTAAGTTTATTTCCTCCATCTACTTTCAGAGCGACAACTCTTGATCCATCATTTTTTGCTGGATCAGAGAAAACTTTAAATTCTTCTTTTTTAGCTTCATCAGAAATCTCTAATAGCTCTAGAGGTATTCTTAGATCAGGTTTATCGGAGCCATATTTTTTAATAGCATGCGCATAGTCAAGTTCATCAATATTATCTAAATTATGATTTGCAAAATCTTTAAGCAGAAGCTTTAGTAAGCTCGAGCCAAGCTCAATGATATCTTTCTCTTCAACAAAAGATGCTTCTATATCAATCTGAGTAAATTCTGGCTGTCTGTCTGCTCTTAAATCCTCATCCCTAAAACACCTTGCAACCTGATAGTACCTATCCATTCCACCCATCATAAGCATTTGCTTGAAAAGCTGAGGAGACTGTGGAAGAGCGTAAAAACTTCCAGGGTGAATACGGCTTGGCAAAATATAGTCCCTTGCTCCTTCAGGAGTAGCTCTTGTGAGTATTGGAGTTTCTATTTCATTAAAGTTTCTTTCTTCTAAGAAATTTCTTATTTTAGATACGATCTTAGATCTTTTAAGAATCCTATTATTCATTTCAGGTCTTCTTAAATCTAGAATTCTATTTTTTAATCGGACATCCTCGTTAACATCTTGATAATCATCTAGCGGAAATGCAGGAGTTGTAGCTGAATTTAATACCTCTATTTCGCTTACCTCTATTTCAACCTCTCCAGTCTTCATTTTAAGGTTAATAGTTCCTTCAGGTCGCTCACGAACATTTCCTTTAATCTGTATAACAAATTCGCTTCTACATTTATCTGCAAGAGAGAATGCCTCATCGTTAGATGGATCGATAACTGCCTGACAAATACCCTTAAGATCTCTTATATCAAGAAAAATAACTCCGCCATGATCCCGCCTTCGATGGACCCAGCCACATATTGAGACATCTTTTCCTAGATGTTCTTTAGTTACATTTCCACAATATTCACTTCTCATTGCTTACCTTTGTACTTCCCTTATCCTTTTTTTTTGACTTATTAGAGTCTTTTGCATCTTTTTCTTTGTTTAGTATGTTCTTTTTATTACCTGTTTTAAAGTCAGTTTCGTACCAACCACTTCCCTTAAGCCTAAATGATGGGCTGGATATTAACTTATTTAAAGTATTTTTGTCACACTTAGGACATTTTTTTAGTGGATCATCCGAAAATTTCTGAATTTTTTCAAATTGGTGCCCACAATTTGAGCATTTGTATTCATAAATGGGCATATAACTAAAAAAAACTATAAAATTATAAACTATAAGTATTTTTAATATGCAAAAATAAAAAGATATGTTTTGGTCAAATTATTTCATTCCTACACTTAAAGATACTGCTTCTGAGGATGCTCAGATTATAAGTAATAGTCTCATGCTTAAGTCTGGGATGATAAGAAAAAATGCCTCAGGAATTTATACGTGGCTTCCACTTGGTTTGAGGGTCTTAAATAAAGTTGAAAGCATTGTAAGAGAAGAAATGAATAATGCAGGAGCGCATGAAGTGTTAATGCCTATGGTGCAACCAAAAGATTTATGGAATGAATCAGAGAGATGGGACAAATTTGGTCCCGAGTTGCTTAGATTTAAAGATCGACATGATAGAGATTTTTGCTTGGGTCCTACTCATGAAGAAGTTATAACTGACTTAATTAAAAATAATGTAAAAAGTTATAAAGAGCTTCCTTTGAATATTTATCAAATACAAACTAAATTTAGAGATGAGATAAGACCAAGATATGGAGTGATGAGGAGTCGAGAATTCTTAATGAAAGATTCTTATAGCTTTCATATTTCTGAAGCAAGCTTGGAAGAGACATACCAAATAATGAGAAATGCCTACTCAAAAATCTTTGAAAGAGTAGGTTTAGATTTCAAAATTGTAAAAGCGGACTCTGGTGCAATTGGTGGAGATAAATCTGAGGAATTTCATGTCCTTGCTGAAAATGGTGAAGATACTCTTGCAGTATCTGATAAATCTGATTATGCAGTCAATGCAGAGCTTTTGCTTGAAGATGGTCAAGATTCAAAGTCACTAGTGGGTCAAAAATCACCAGACGGAAATGGGTTGCTTGAAATTACAAAAGGTATTGAGGTGGGGCATATATTTCAATTGGGAAGGCTCTATAGCGAAAATATGAATGCGACTGTTTTAGATAATTCAGGTGCAGCTAAAAACATGTATATGGGATGTTATGGAATTGGTATCTCAAGGATTGTTGCCGCTGCAATAGAGCAAAATTTTGATGATAAAGGAATTATTTGGCCAGAATCTATTTCTCCCTTTAATTTAAATATAATTACAATCGGGGCTGATAAAGACAAAAATATTGAAGCATCTTCCAGAAAACTATATCAAGACCTAACTCAGAAGGGGTTTGAAGTAATATTAGATGATCGAGATGATGGTTTTGGAAAGAAGATTAAAGATTCTGAGCTAATAGGCGTTCCTTTATCGATCGTTTTCGGTAAAAATTTTACGGATAATGATAAGGTTGAAATAATCTTTAGGGATGGAAGAAAAATAACTTCTGCTTTGAATGAAGTAGAGGAAATAATTTAATAAGGAGATCAATGTGAGTATTTCACTTAGTGACGCATCACTTAAAACCTATAAGCAACTTCTTCCTGCATCTTTAACAATAATGAAAAAAGCAGAAAAATATTTTGCTGATGAGGGAGCAAATTTAAATGATCTAGCTGAAATCAGACTTATAGAAGATATGGCTCCATTAACTTTCCAAGTTTTCAGTGTTGTTCATCACTCTGTAGGTGCTATAGATGCACTTAAAACAGGTGAATTCGCTCCTCCAAAAATGCCAGAAAATTTAGGTTTCAATGATCTTGTTACCATGCTTGAGAATGCTGAAGAAAAATTAAATCTTTTTTCTGATGAAGAAATTAACTCTTTTTCAGGGAAAGAAATAATTTTTAGAATGGGGCAAATAGAATGGGCCTTTACAGCAGAAGATTTTATTCTTTCTTTCTCACTTCCTAATTTCTATTTTCATGTTACAACATTGTATGACCTTTTTAGAGTTAAGGGTCTTGAAATAGGTAAACTTGATTTTGCTGGTGCGCTAAGAGTAAAAAACTAAACTAATATTTTTAAGTACCACAAAATGTTACATATGGTTCATTTGCTTTAGATGGCTTCTTAAAAACTTCAAAATCTCCATTCTCATCAAAAGGATTTTTAAATAGCTGAAGAATCTCATTTACCAGAGTCATATCTCCATTTATAGCATTTTCAAGCGCATTTTCGATAATATGATTCCTTGGGATGTAGCATGGATTAGTTAAATCCATTTTCTTGGTAATATCTTTAAGATTAGTCTTTTCTGAAATAATTTTAATTATCCAATTCTCAGTCCACTTTTTAAAATCGTCTGAATCTTTAAAAACTGAATCCTCAGTACTCTTTGTTTTTTTAAGAATTTTTGATAAATCTCTAAAGGAAAGGGTGAAATCAATTGAATTGGAATCTAATATTTTTAGATAATCTTTTATAAGGCTCATATTATTTTGACTAATCGGATCAATGCCTAACTTTTTCCCCATTTCTGAGTAAAAGTATTTCTCGTAGGATGGCATTATTAATTGGAGGACTTCAGTTAATTTTTCTATTGATTTTTGCTCTTCGTCATCAATAAGAGGAATGAGTGCTTCAGCTAATTTTGAAAGATTCCAAACAAGAATTGCTGGTTGATTTCCATAACAATACCTCCCTGCAACATCTATTGAACTAAAGACTGTCTTTTGATCATAATAATCCATAAAAGCGCATGGCCCATAGTCAATTGTTTCTCCAGAAATAGTTACGTTATCTGTGTTCATAACTCCATGAATAAAGCCTATATTCATCCATCTTGAAACTAATCTTGTCTGACTTTGACATACTGCAGCAAAAAACTTTAAATATCTGCCATCAACATTTTTTAATTCAGGATAATGCCTTCTAATAGAATAGTCAGCTAACTTTTTTAAGACTCCAGTGCCTTGCATAGCTGCATACTGAAATGTACCTATTCTAATATGACTGTTAGCTACTCTTGTTAGGATACCTCCTGGAAGCTCAGTATCTCTTATAACACTCTCATTTGTTTTTAATGCAAGAAGCGCTCTTGTTGTTGGTATGCCAGCTGCATTCATGAATTCGCTTATTATGTATTCTCTTAATACTGGACCAAGAGCTGATTTTCCGTCTCCCCTTCTGGAAAAAGGTGTTTGTCCAATTCCTTTTAATTGGATATCTAGATTATTAATCTCTCCTAGCAGAATTGCCCTTCCATCACCAAGATTTGGATTAAATTGTCCAAATTGATGTCCAGAATATGCTTGTGCAATTGGCGTTGAATCTTCAAGTAATGCATTACCACTAAAAATATTTAAACACTCATCTGAGTCTAAGAACTTTTTACTAAAACCAAGTTCTTCTCCTAGCTCATAATTTTTAAGAATTATCTCTGGTTTCTTGAATCCAGAGGGAAGGCATGCTTTTGATAGCTCGGGCAGATCTTTTGCATAAGAATTCCTAAGAACTGATTGCATGACTATTTGAGGAGTTTCTAATTAAGGTTTCTTTAACTTACTCTTTTTATTATAGTTGCATTTGCAGTTCCGCCACCTTCACAAATTGCCTGAAGACCATATGTTGACTCTCTTCTTTCCATTTCATGAAGAAGTGTAGTCATTAGTTTTGCGCCCGTTGCACCCAAGGGATGACCTAAAGCCATTGCTCCGCCATTGACATTAAGCTTTCTCTTATCAGCATTTAGCTCAGCTGCCCAAGCAAGAGGAACAGGAGCAAACGCTTCATTGACTTCATAAAGATCTATATCATCTATTGATAAGTTTGCAGCTTCTAATGCTTTTTTTGAAGCAGGAATTGGACCAGTAAGCATAAATACTGGATCGTCTCCTACTACAGAGATTGATACTATTTCTGCTCTCGGATTTGCTTGAATTTTTTTGAGACCTGATTCATTGCAAACTAAAACCGCTGCTGCTCCATCAGTTATTTGGCTAGCATTCCCAGCTGTTATAACGCCTCCTTC
This sequence comes from uncultured SAR86 cluster bacterium, assembly GCA_902605165.1. Lineage (GTDB taxonomy): Bacteria > Pseudomonadota > Gammaproteobacteria > Magnimaribacterales > D2472 > CACNXK01. The sequence goes on from CACLBJ010000003.1 coordinate 57,579, forward strand.
GACTACTGTCTTTAAGCCAGCTAACTTATCTAAGCTAGCATCAAATCTTATTCCCTCATCAGCCATAACCATATCTTCGACACCCTCAGCATTTTTTCCACTAACAGGAAGAATTTCACGATCAAAAAATTTAGACTCTGTTGCATTAGCTGCCTTTTGATGACTTTCGAAAGCAAATTCATCAAGATCTTCTCTAGTAAGATTCCACTTATCGGCTACAAGCTCTGCTCCAGTAAATTGTGAAAAGAATATTCCGGGGTATCTTTGTTTCATCCCTTCTGAGTCAAAAGGAAGTCCGTGACCTGCATCAAAGCCGTCTTTTACTGCTGCTCCTATTGGAACCATAGACATAACTTCTACACCTCCACCAATTACAATATCTTGCGTGCCAGACATTACTGCCTGTATAGCAAAGTGAATTGCTTGTTGAGAAGATCCACACTGCCTATCTACAGAAGTACCTGGAACAGATTCAGGAAAAGATGAGGAAAGCACAGCATTTCTAGCTATGTTTCCTGATTGAGCACCTACCTGATCAACACAACCAAAAATCACATCATCAACAAGCTCAGGATCCATGTCTAGCTTTGAAACTATTTCATCGAGAACCTTTGCGCCTAAATCTGCTGGATGCCAAAGACTTAACTTTCCGTCTCTTTTTCCACCAGCTGTTCTAACTGCTTCAACAATATATGCTTTTTCTGCCATAAAAACTCCAAAAAAAAATGACTGAGTAAATTCTAATACTCAATCATTTTTCAGGCAAATACTAAATTATTTTTTCTTTGATTTAGATTTGATATGTGCAGCTTTAATCTGCTTGACTAGAGCATTACGAATCTTTTTGTTTTCTCTAAGGAAATTACTGGCATTAGTCTTACCTTGACCTATTTTTTCATCATCGTAGCTATACCAAGATCCTGCTTTCTCAATAAGTCCAAGTTTTTGTCCAAAATCAATAATTTCTCCTTCTACATTTATTCCTTTCCCATATAGAATTTGAAATTCTGCTTTTGTAAATGGAGGAGAAACTTTGTTTTTAACTACTTTCACTCTTGTCTCATTACCAATAACCTCTTCACCCTCTTTCACTGCACCTATTCTCCTAATGTCCAACCTTACAGATGAATAAAATTTGAGTGCATTACCTCCAGATGTTGTTTCAGGATTTCCAAACATAACACCTATTTTCATCCTTATTTGATTAATAAAAATTACGGTAGCATTAGATCTTTGGATGTTTCCTGTTATTTTTCTTAATGCCTGTGACATAAGTCTAGCTTGAAGCCCAACATGATGATCGCCCATTTCTCCCTCAATTTCTGCTCTAGGTGTTAAAGCTGCAACAGAATCTATAACTAGCAGATCAACACTCTGTGATTTTACGAGCATGTCAGCTACTTCAAGAGCTTGTTCACCAGTATCTGGTTGTGAAAGCAAAAGTTCATCAACATTCACTCCAAGTTTTTTTGCATACAGTGGATCAAGAGCATGCTCTGCATCAATGAAAGCTGCCGTTCCACCTGCTTTCTGACATTCTGCTATGACTTGGAGAGTAAGAGTTGTTTTTCCAGATGACTCTGGACCAAAAATCTCAATGACTCTTCCTTGAGGAACTCCTCCAATACCAAGTGCTATATCTAAGCCTATGGATCCGGTTGAGATGGCTGGAATATCAACTACTTCTCTATCGCCCATCCTCATTACAGTTCCCTTACCAAATTGTTTTTCAATCTGACTTAAAGTCTCATTAAGTTGTTTTGATTTATCATTTGCCATAGTTTTCTCCTACTGTATATTTGTACAGTATATTAGATAAAAATGAAAATTTAAAGACTTTATATACAATTTTTCATTGTTGTTCGTTAGAATCACCCTATCTAAAAGATAATCATGACGTTTGTAGTAACAGAAGCTTGTATTAAGTGTAAATATACTGATTGTGTTGAAGTATGTCCCGTTGATTGCTTTTATGAAGGCCCAGATTTTTTAGTTATTCACCCAGATGAATGCATAGACTGTGCTTTATGTGAGCCAGAATGCCCGATTGATGCGATTTTGTCAGAAGACGAGCTACCAGAAGATCAAATTGATTTTATAGAAATAAATGCAAAATTAGCAGATGTTTATCCAAATATCTCGGAGGCAAAAGAACCTTTGCCTAATGCTGATGAATGGAAAAACATTAAAGAAAAAAAACACCTTCTTGATTACTAAATTATTGAAGAGCCAGCACCAAGAATAAATCCTGCGAAAATCATATAGATATTCTTATCAAATTTAGATAGAAGTTTTTCTATTAATTTTGGCATAGTAATTAGTGAAAAAAGCATTCCTATCGTAAAAGGAAGAAGTACTAATAAGTTTAGGTCTGCTACTGATCCAATAATTAATGGATAAATACCTATTGCTAGCAGAAAAGCGCTCCCGGATATCCCTGGTACCAAAAGAAAAGAGAACGCAATAAATCCATATATAACCAAAGGAAAGGTGCCAACAGATGCATCCAAACCAGATAAATTTCCAAATGCGACTCCAATAGCTATTGAAAGAACAAACAATAAAGAAAAGAAAAATAGTTCTTTTCTTTTAGATTTTTGAATATTGCTTAAGAATAAATAAGCACCATAGAAAATCATAAGAATACCAATAAAAAACTCGAATAAGTTGGTGTAATTTAGAAATAAAAAATTTATCAGTTTTGAAAAACCAAAAACGCTTACAGCCATCCCCAGCAATAGTGGAACAAGAAGTTCTAAGTTTTTAAGTTTGGAAATACATTCAATGAGTTTTTTATATATGCCAAACATAAGGGCTACTGTTGCCCCTGAAATACCTGGAAGTAACTCAGCAAGCCCTATACAAAAGCCAGCTAAAAGAAATCTGAGTCTAATGTTCATTTTGAAGTTCCACCTAGCATTGGAACAAATGAGACACTCTCGAATTCTTGCTCATCGAAACCCTTTTTAGTCTTTGTAACTATTTTTAATTTCTGAGATTTACTCCCCCCTACTGGAAGAACGAGAGAACATCCAACCTTTAAAAAAGCTAAAAGCCTTTTAGGTATTTCTGGAGGCGCTGCAGCACAAAGAATCCCATCATATTTAATTTCTTCATCCCAGCCTTCAAAACCATCTCTATTCTTAATTAGAACATTATAAATTCTCAGTTCTGATAGATTCTCACGAGCTTTAGTGACTAATTGTTTAATTCTTTCCACTGAATGTACCTCATCCGTAAAGTAGGAAAGAACAGCAGATTGATATCCACAACCAGATCCTATCTCAAGAATCTTCTCAAATTTTTCATTTTGTTTTTGAGAGTTTCTAACCAATAATTCTGTCATTTTCGCAACAATATATGGCTGCGATATGGTTTGCTTGAAACCAATAGGTAAAGACATATTCTCGTAAGCTCTAGATCTTAAAGCTTCATCAATAAAAATATGTCTCGGCACCCTTCTCATTGCATCTAAAACGCTAAAGTCTTTAATGCCCATTTCAAGCAACTTTCCAATCATTTCCTCAAGCGGTCTTTCGTATATTGCTTTGGGATTATTCATTTATGAAGTTCTCAAATTCAATACTATTAAAATTAGGATCTAATAATTCATAATCTAAAATTGATACAGATACATAACCAAGTTTTACAGCCTCGGCATCAGTGAGAAAATCTTCTTTAATTGGCGCTCCAGATGCCGCATACCTAAATGATTGAATTTTAGAATTATCTTTAAGAATGTCAGGAATTGGTGGAACATCTCTTTTTGCAATTGGCACCACTTTAATGCCCTTATAAGATTTTTCATCAATATCAGGAAAGTTTATATTTACAACTTTATTTAAAATTTTTTGTTTTTCAAAAGAAGTTATTAATTCGACTAATTCGCATGACTTATTTGCAATAAATTCAAGAGATTTAGGCTTATATTCACATGAAGAAATCGCAATTGGAGGAAACTTAAGCTTTCTTCCTCCAAGCGCAGCTCCAACAGTGCCAGAATACAAAACATCATTCCCGATATTTGCACCAAGATTAATTCCTGAAACAAGTACATCTATTTCATCATTTAAAAGATTTAATAAACCAATATATGCACAATCTGCTGGAGTTCCCTTAACAATGTATAGTCTTTCCGATTCCTTTCTGATTTCTATTTCTTTCATGTATGAGATAGATGCACTAAGGCCACTACAATTTTTTTCAGGAGCTACGACATAGACATTGTGGTTCTTTTCTAATGAAGCTCTAATAGCTTTTATTCCCTCAGCATCAAAACCATCATCATTTGTAAGAAGAATATTCATATTTATCTCTTTAGTGTTACAGATGTCATTACGGCAAGAGCCTGCTCTTTACCAATTATTCCAATCTTTTCCATGGTAGAGCCTTTCAAACCTATTTTTCTCGAATCAATTGAAAAAATTTCCGATAAAGATTTTATAATCTGATCCCTAATAGGACTGATTTTTGGAATCTCAGATACAACTGTTATATCAATATTGTTTAGATGATATCGCCTCTTTTTCATCAAATCCAAACAATAGGTAATAATTACTCTACTATCTAAATCTTTACTTTTAGGATCATCTTCTGGAAAAGCAGTTCCAATATCACCTTCAGATAATGCGCCCAAAATTGAGTCAGCTAAAGAATGCAGAATTACATCACCATCGGATATTGCTTCAATACCGAATTCGAATGGAAACCTTACACCCCCAAAAACTATTGAATCTCCATCACAAAATCTATGCAAATCAAATCCGTTCCCAATGAGAATATCTTTTTTTTCTAGATCCTCTGGATAAGTAATTTTTATATTTTTCTGTGATCCCTCAATAAAATTTATACTAAAGCCACACTGTTCCATTGCTGAGCTCTCATCAGTAGGATAAATACCCTTTGAAATTAATCCTTCAAGAGCATCTTCTAATTTTTTAGATTCACAGATTTGTGGTGTTTGAACTAAAATAAAATCACCTCTTTCAACCATCTTACAAGATCCTTCCTCTAAGCTTTTAATTGAATCTTTTGGCTTTATTCCATAAAAAATACAATCATAGTCAGAATCTAAGATGGATGTATATATCTTTTCTAAAGAATCTAGGTCAATATATGGTCTAACCCCATCATGGGTCATAACATAGTCATATTTTTCAATATTTTCACTCCTAATTCCGTTCAGAACTGATTCTGATCTAGAATTTCCTCCACTTATAATAGAGAATCTTTCATCTAGATTGATACTTATTTTTTTTTGAAAACTTTCTGGATCTTTGACGACAACTACAATTTTTGAAGCAGGTTTAAACATCATAAAATTACTCAAGGTTGTCTCAATAACTGACAAATCTCCCAAACTAACATGCTGTTTTTCAACTTGAGATGAAAATCTATTTCCTATTCCTGCACATGGAATAATTACTAAAAGGTTATTATTCATTCTCATCCTCTTCTTCAAAAACTATGAATTCCTCATCAGGCATAATGAGGTTAAATTTTTCACGAGCAATATTTTCAACATGCATATTAGGGTTCTCTTGAGCTTGTTTAATACTTTCAGATAATTTTTTATTTTCATCCATCAGTTTTTGATTTTCTTCCAGCAATTCTTTATTACTCTCAACAATCAGATTTCTTTCTTCTATGCCGCTTTCACTAAAAAATAAAGAATACAAAAGAGCTGCTATTAAAAGGAAAAATAAAATGATAATTAAAGGTGCTAATCTCATCATCAGCCATATGAAAAGCTATTTTTTTTATCAATCCAATAAAGCCTATTATATTTTGCAACCCTTTCAGATCTGCATGGTGCTCCTGTTTTAATTTGACCTGTTCCTGTTCCAACAGCCAGATCAGAAATTGATGAGTCCTCAGTCTCTCCAGATCTATGGGAAATAATATTTTTATAGTCATTATTTAAAGCAATAGAAATTGTTTCAAGCGTTTCTGATATTGTTCCGATTTGGTTATATTTTATTAAAACTGAATTAGCAATCTCATTACTTATTCCTTGCTTGAGGACGTCAGGATTTGTTACAAAAAGATCATCTCCAACTAGTTGGCATTTACCTCCAATTTGTTTTGTAAGCAGCTTCCATCCCTCTAAATCATTTTCATCCATTCCATCTTCAATAGATGTTATTGGGAAATCATTTGCCAAACCCTCTAAATATTTGGCAAATTCAAGACTGGTAAGCTCTCTATCTTCACCTTTTAGGTGATAAATACCATTTTCATAAAATTCACTTGCAGCACAGTCTAAGGATATGCAAATATCTGAACCCAATTTAAGACCAGTTTTGTCTACAGCGCTTGCAATTAACTCAAGTGCTTCTCTGTTTGTGTTGAGATTTGGAGCAAAGCCACCTTCATCACCTACTGCAGTTGATAAGCCTTTTTTCTTGAGAATAAATTTAAGATTCCAATAAATCTCTGAAGACCACTGCATGGCTTGAGAAAAATTAACTGCTCCTTTTGGAATGATCATGAATTCTTGTATATCAATATTGTTGTCTGCATGCTCACCACCGTTAAGAATATTTAACATAGGTATTGGAATAACTTGATCAATTGTTTTGCCCATTTTATTTCCAAGCAGAATATTAAAGTAATTATGCAAATCTAAATTCTCTGATTTAGATGATGCTTTTGCAGAAGCTATTGATACGGAAAGAATTGCATTAGCTCCTAGGTGAGATTTATCACTTGTACCATCTAAATCTTTTAAGATTTTATCAATATGGTCTTGGTCAATTGGATTCTCTCCAATGAGAGAATTCTTTATGCGACCATTAATATTATCTAAGGCTTTTTTTACGCCTTTACCATGAAATGCTTCACCTCCATCTCGAAGCTCTAGAGCTTCTTTTTCCCCAGTTGAAGCACCACTAGGGACCATTGCAACTGATCTAGTTCCATCATCTAATTGTATTTCAGTAGAAATTGTAGGAAGACCTCTTGAATCCAGAACTTGAATGGAGGTTAGATTTTCAATTTTGGGCATTTTATTTAAGATCTAAATCTTTTTGAGACTTTACAAGTTTGTCTAGTTCTTGCACTTGAAAAAGAAATGATTCAAGCTGATCAAGTTTTAGGGCGCATGGTCCATCACATTTAGCTTTATTTGGATCAGGATGAGCTTCAAGAAACAATCCAGCAATCTTTTGAGAAATTCCTGCTTTTGCCATATGCAAAAGGTATTCTCTCCTACCGTCAGTAGACTTTCCCAGCCCGCCAGGAAGTTGGAGTGAGTGAGTAACATCAAACATGACTGGAACAGAGTATTCTTTCATTATTTGAAAATTAAGCGTATCAACTACAAGATTGTTATAACCAAAAATATTTCCTCTCTCGCATAAAATAACCTTGTCATTTCCAGCAGACTTACATTTTTCAACAACATTTTTCATTTCAGCTGCTGAAAGAAATTGTGGCTTCTTAAATTGAATAGCTGATTTTGTTTTTGCAGCTGCAGAAACAAGATCAGTTTGTCTGCATAAGAATGCAGGAATTTGAATAACTTCACAAACTTCACTTACAGCTTTGGCTTGACTTGGCTCATGTATATCGGTAATTACAGGAACATCGAATGCTGATGAGACTTTATCAAGGATTTTCAGCCCTTCATCCATACCCGGACCTCTAAAAGAATCAATTGAACTTCTGTTAGCCTTATCAAAGGAGGCTTTAAAAATCCAATTTATGTTTAACTTATCAGTAACTTCTTTAAATTTTTCAGCTACTAAGAGGGCGGTCTCTTCTGATTCAAGAACATTCATTCCACCCATCAAGGTTAAACCTTGGTCATTTCCTATTTGAAAATCTTTTATTGAAATATCTTTCATTTTTTAGTCTTTATTGTACTTGAAATGAAGCTATTAAAGATAGGATGTCCGTCTCTTGGATTTGAAGTAAATTCGGGATGAAACTGACAACCAAGAAACCAGGGATGGTTTTGTATCTCAATCATCTCAACCAGCATGTCATCTGCAGAAGTACCAACTATATTCATGCCTTTTGTATTAAATCCATCTCTAAATTCCGGGTTAACCTCATATCTGTGTCTATGCCTTTCAACAATTTCTTCCTTTTTATACATTCTAAAAACATTAGAGCTCTTTTTTAGAACACAGGTCTGTCCACCCAACCTCATTGTTCCGCCTAAATCTGAGTCAGCTGTTCTTTTTTCAGTTTTACCAGTTTTATCTTTCCATTCTGTAATAAGGGCAACAACAGGATAATTTGTTTTTAAATTAAATTCAGTGCTATTAGCTCCTTTAAGGCCTAGCATATTTCTTGCAAACTCAATAAGAGCAATTTGCATTCCAAGACATATCCCAAAATAGGGTATATTTTTAAGCCTTGCATATTCACAGGCAATGATCATACCTTCAATACCCCTACTTCCGAACCCGCCTGGTACCAACACAGCATCTGCAAATTTAAGCTTAGTTTTAACATTTCTTTTAGTTAATTTTTCTGCCTCTACAAAAGTTATATTAACTTTTGCATTATTTTTGATGCCAGCATGATCAAGTGCTTCATTAAGAGACTTATAAGAATCTTTTAATTCTGTATATTTCCCAACCATAGCAACTTCAACAGATTTTTTAGGATTTAGTTTCGCTTGAACGACTTTTTTCCAATCATTTAAGTTTGGTTTTTTTGTTTTGAGGCCCAAATCCTTTAAAACTATTTCATCTACCTTCTGTTTATGAAGTAACAAAGGTATTGAGTAAACTGTATCTACATCATGCATAGATACAACATTAGACATATCAACGGAGCAAAATAGTGCTATTTTCTTTTTTTCATCTTTAGGGAGTTCTGTTTCAGATCTACAAATAAGACAGTTAGGACCAATTCCCAAAGACCTCAGCTCTTTAACTGAATGCTGGGTAGGTTTAGTTTTTAGCTCACCTGAAGCATTTATATACGGCACAAGAGTTAAATGAACAAATGATGTTGATTTTGAAGGAAGATCTAAAGACATTTGTCTAATAGCTTCAACAAATGGCTGACTTTCTATGTCACCAATAGTCCCTCCAATTTCTACTATAGCAACATCGCTTGCAGCTGCCCCTGCCTTAATCCTTCTTTTAATTTCGTCGGTAATATGGGGGATAACTTGAACAGTACCGCCAAGATATTTTCCTTTTCTTTCGTTCTTAATCACAGATTCATAAACTATTCCTGCAGTAAAGTTATTCTTTTTAGAAGCCTCAAATCTAACAAAACGCTCATAGTGACCTAAGTCAAGATCCGTTTCTGTTCCGTCATTCGTAACAAACACTTCTCCATGCTGAAATGGACTCATAGTCCCAGGATCAACATTGATGTAAGGATCTAATTTTAATAAGGAGACCTTTAGGCCTCTTGCTTCCAGAAGAGCCCCAATTGAGGCGGCAGCAATACCTTTTCCAAGAGAAGAAACAACTCCACCGGTGATAAAAATATACTTAGTTTTCGCCATCACTAAAGATAATCATGATGGGATAACAGAATAACAGATATTAAAGATTATATAAATGCTTTATGGAGCTAACTCTGCAGTTTCTTTAAATAATGGTCTTGATAGATCAGCCCAATCAATGTCTGCATCACTAGCATCATCTTCATACTCAAGAATACCAAGTTTTTCAAATTTAGGTCTAATTGAATCAGTTAATAGCCCAATTCTCTTTAAATTTGGCATAACCCTTTGAAACAAAAGCTTTTGAAATGTTTGCATAATTTCAGAACTTAATTGAAATTGTCTAGCATCTTCAACATTCCAACCAAAGTGTTCATAGACTTCTATCGAAACAAGCCTTTCCTTGCTTAAGAAGCATGCTTCATAAGCAAACTGTGCCCTTTCTTCAACTTCTTTTTCAGATAAAGTTGTTACAAACTCTTCTAAATAATTAATGCCAAAAGTTACATGTCTTGCTTCATCTCGAATTATTAAATCAAGCATATCTTTAAGGACTGGATCTGGCGTTAAATCCCTTGAAGTTCTAAAAGCTGCTAGAGCTAGTCCCTCAATAATTAGCTGCATTCCAATAAACTTAAGATCCCACCTTGGGTCTGTAAGGATTTTATCTAAGATTGATTTTAGGGCATTACCTATAGGATACATAAGCTCCATTCTTGATTGAACATATCTATTAAAGCTTTCTACATGTCTAGCTTCGTCAAAAGTTTGAGAAGCTGCATAAAGCTTTGCATTATAAGTTGGTGCACAACTAGTTAGCTGAGATGCTACTAGTAAAGCTCCCTGTTCTCCATGCAAGAACTGGCTCATACTCCATGCCTGTCTATGCCTTAGAAACCTCAACTTTTCTTTGTCTGACAACTTTTTGTAGGGCTCGTAATCATCCCAAAAAATTGGTGGGGGTTCATCTAAATGAACTATGGGTCTGTCCCAATTAATATCCATATTAGAATTCCAGTTAAGCTCTTTACCTAACTCATAAAGCTTCTTTATTCTGTTATCTTGTATTGTATAGTCCCAATTATATGACCCGGTTAGAGGCGTATTAAAGATCTCAACAACATCAGTAACATCATTTTCTGACATATAGTCGGGTAAATCATCTGAGTCGATTACTTTTCTGGGTGTATCGTTAAGGTAATTAATTTTCATTTAAGTCACTTTTACTTTTACTCTTTTAGTGATTCTAGTCATAAGCTCATATGAAATCAATCCATTTTTATTTGAAAATTCATTGATTGGGAGTTCTTCAGACCAGAAAGAAACAAGATCATTTTCTGCTACTTTAGGAAGATTTGTAACATCTATTGATACTAAATCCATGCTCACTCTTCCAAAAATCTCTGCCTGTTTATCATTTACTAACACTTTAGTCCCGTCAATTGTTGTTTGGGGGATTCCATCAGCATATCCAGCATAGACTGTAGCAATTCTCATATCCTTAGATGCTTTCTTTCTCCCACCATATCCAACTCTTTCTCCTTTTCTTATGTTTCTTATCGAAATTATTGGGGCTCTGAATGTCATTGCTGTTTTTAGATTCAAATTTTTAAACTCTCCACCATAAGCGGCTATACCTGATCTAACCCAATCAAATGAAAGCTCAGGAAAATTTATTAAACATGCGCTATTACAAATACTTCTTTTTGTTTTCCTCTCAACTATGTTAAAGACTTTTTCAAAGTTATTTATTTGCATCTTGTTCATTGGATCATCTGGATCATCTGCGCATGCCATATGTGTCATGAGCACAGAATTAGAATTTATGATTCCCTTTTCATAGGCTACTTTTAATTCTTCTTGTGAAAGCCCCAATCTATTCATGCCAGTATTTATTTTTATCCAAAGGCCGAGCTCACTATTATTAGTGCCAATAAGCTTAAATTGGTTCATATTATGAATAACTATTTGTATTTTATTTTCTTTAGCTACTTTAATTTCATGATCTGTATAAATGCCTTGCATAAGAAGGATGGGCTTATTGGTGGCTTTTCTGACTAAAATAGCTTCTTCCATTCTAACTACACCAAAAGCATCAACATAGCTTTCAAGTTTTCTTACAATCTCTTTTAAGCCATGTCCATAGGCATTACTTTTCACGATGAACATAAATTTTGACTCGCTGCTAATAAGTGATTTTAGGCGAGAAATATTGCTAATAATTTTAGAGCTATCGACGATTAGCTCTGCTGAGAAGGTTGTCATTCAAACTTACTATATAGACCCTCCTCTGGGAGTCGGTCATCAGGAACAAAGTCTTCAAATCTTGCATATTGTTTCAAGAAAGTGAGATAAGTTTTGCCAATTGGACCATTTCTTTGTTTTCCAATAATAATCTCAGCCTTGTTACCCTGATCGGAATCCTCGTTGTAAACTTCGTCTCTATAAATAAATAAGATTACATCTGCATCTTGCTCAATTGCGCCAGAATCTCTTAAATCAGCCATCATTGGTCTCTTATCTGTCCTTTGTTCAACTGCTCTATTAAGCTGCGATAGTGCTAATACAGGGACATTTAACTCTTTAGCTAAGGATTTTAAAGATCTTGATATCTCAGAAATCTGATTAACGCGGTTTTCGAGAGATCCTGGAACCTGCATTAGCTGTAAGTAATCTACTACAATTAATGAAAGTCCATTTGGCTCCTGTCTATTAACTCTTCTTGCTCTGGCTCTTAGTTCCATAGGGGAAATTAGAGAACTATCATCAATATATATAGGAAGTTCACGCAACCTCTTGCTTTGCTCAACTACCTGAGTGACTTGTTTATTATCAAGCTTTCCTGATCGAACGTCCTGTTGATCCAATCTAGACATTCCTGAAAGTAATCTAGTGGTTAGTGATTCTGCAGGCATCTCAAGACTAAATACAAGCACAGCTCCAGTATTTTCATCATTCTCGACTAAAACATTTTCTGCTATATTCATTGCAAGTGCGGTTTTACCCATGCTTGGCCTTCCTGCAACAACAATCAGGTCACCATCCTGCAGTCCCTGTAATTTATTATCTATTGCTTTAAAGCCAGTTGAGCTACCAAGGAGTTTAGAGCCGCTTTCAGCCAACTGATGGAGTCTATCAATTGATTTAGGTATCAACTCCTTCATTGATAGAATGCTAGATTGTGATCTGTTAGCTTCATCATTTAAAGAAAATATTTTTCTTTCTGCTTCATCGAGAAGACTATAACCATCCATTCCTTGAGGGTTGTTTATTAATTCAGCAATCTCAGAATTTGCTTTCATGAGTTGTCTTGCTACTGATCTTTGCCTGATAATTTCGGCATATGCCTCGAGGTTTGCCGCAGTTGGGGTCTCGGTTGCCAGCGATATAAGATAATCTTTACCTCCGATTTTATTAAGAAGATTTTTACTATCAAGCTTTTCAGATACTGTAAGGGGGTCAAGCGGCTTATTCTCATTAATAAGCTCTCCCATGCTCTCAAAAATAAGTTGATGATCTTTACCATGGAAATCTTTATCAGAAATTTTGAGGATAACTGAATCAAATCTTTCAGTCTCGAGCATTAAGCCACCTAAAACGGCTTTTTCAGCTTCCCTAGCTTGTTGGTTAAAATTGTTAGTTATTTCTGACATGGGTTTATGATTTTTACATCATATTCAAAAATAAACAACTACTCTGATTCTACTTTTACTATGATTTCGGTTGAAACCTCTTGGTGAAAGGATATTGTTACTGAATGCTCACCAATTTCCTTAATAGGACCTTCTGGAAGTTGAACTTGGCTCTTATCAATTTGAATATCTGATGATTGACATGCTTCTTCTATTTCTCTGGTTCCAATTGAACCATACATAGAGCCTTCTTCAGAAACAGCAACTTTGATTAAAACCTCTTTTCCAGAAACAGCATCTGCTGATGCTTGAGCTTGGACTTTCAGATCTTCTGATTCTGCTGCTAATTCTGCTTTTTTGGCTTCAACTATTTTTATATTCTCATCATTAGCAAACATTGCTTTTTTTTGGGGTATTAAGTAATTCCTTGCAAATCCTGACTTCACATTAACAACATCTCCGATGTCACCTAAACGAATAATTTTATCTAATAATATAATTTTCATATTTATTTATGTGAATCTGTATATGGCAATAAAGCCATATATCTAGCAACTTTAATAGCTCTAGTAATTTTCCTCTGCTGAGAAGAGGTAACTCCAGAAACTCTTCCAGGAACAATTTTCCCAGTTTCTGTTATATACCTCTTAAGTAAATCAATGTTCTTATAATTTATAAATTTTGAATCGAGATTACTCATTTTTAGTCTCCTCTTTTTCATTATCAGCTTGCTTATCTTCAGTTATTTCTTCATCTTTGCTAACTTCATCAACGGTTTCCTTTACTTCATCTAGCTTTTTGTCATCATCTTTTTTTGTATCTTCTTTTTTATCGGGTGATTTTATGGTTTTTTTAGGTTTGTCCTCTTCGTTCTTAGAATCCTCTTTAAGGACAGATTCAAAGTCTGGAACATTATTAGTTTTCATGAATAAATGTCTAATTATCATGTCATTGAACTTTATCTTGTTTTCAATTTCAGAAACACTTTCCGGATTCCCTTCTACATAATAGAAAAGATAGTGACCTTTATTATGATCATCTATGGAATATGCAAGCTTTCTTCTTCCAACATCATCCAACCTAGATATCGAAAAATTATTATCTGACAACAGTTTTTCAAAGCTGGTGAAAAACTTATCAATATCCTTTGATAGGTCAGGATTAATTATTAAAGCTATTTCGTAATTTTGCATTTTTACCCTATGGTTTTAAGATTTAACACTTATTTGATAAATCAAGGTGTTTGAATTATATATAAAAATTTTTTCTAATCAATAATTATTTTTAAGCCAACTCCAAGCTTTGGATACAAAGCTATCGCCTGAGTTTGATACTAGACCGTTTTTAATTCTATCATTGCCGTAGGCCAAGAGACCTATAGAAGTTGCATATATTGGGTTTCGCAAAATATTTTCCATGCCTGAAAATTTCTCTGGTACTCCTAATCTAACGCTTGTCTGAAATATTGATTCTGCTAATTCAACTACGCCCTCCATTTTTGAGGTTCCACCAGTTAAAACTATGCCTGCCGGAATCTTGTGCTCAAATCCATTTCTTTCAATCTCAGCTCTAATTAACTCAAATAGCTCAACATATCTAGGCTCTATAATCTCTGCCAATGATCTTCTTGCCAACTCTCTTGGAGGTCTTCCTCCAACTCCCTGAACCTCTATCATGTCTTCGTCATTTGTAAATTCTGCAACTGCACATCCATATGTTTGTTTTATTTCTTCAGCTTGAGATGTGGGTGTTCTCAGGGCAACAGCGATATCGCTTGTTACCTGATCTCCTGCAATTGGTATTACGCCTGTGAAAATGATTGATCCAGAATTAAGAATTGCAATATCTGTTGTGCCTCCCCCAATGTCAACTATACAAACACCTAAATCTTTTTCATCCTCAGTTAGAATTGAGTATGAGCTTGCAAGTTGCTCAAGCACAAATGCATTTGCATTTAAATCACAAGAATTTATGCATTTCTCAATATTTGAGATTGCATTAGATGCACACGTAACAAGGTGAACACTAGATTTTAGTCTAACACCAGTCATACCAATAGGTTCTTTTATCGAGTCTTGCTCATCAATTGTATATTCCTGAGGTATAACATGAAGCATTGTCTGATCTGATGGAACAGCAACTGCTCTTGCAGATTCTATAACCGCATCCACATCAGATTGTTTTACTTCTTTGTCTTTTATGCCAACAACACCCTCTGAGTTTAGGCTCTTAACATGATTTCCAGCTATTCCGACAAAAATATTTCTTATCTTTTCATCGATTAAAGACTGAGCCTGTTCAACAGCTTTCTCTATTGCATCTGTTGTAGCATCGATATTAACAACTACACCTTTTTTTAAGCCACTTGATGGGTATGTTCCGAGTGAAAGTATTTCTAGATTATCAGATGAATCATACTTACCGACTAAACAAACAACTTTTGAAGTCCCAATGTCTAAACCAACTATAAGATCTTTATTTTTTAATTGATTATTTGACATATTTCAGAGAAATTCCTGCATTACTTCTTAAATCTACTATACTTGGATTTTTTCTTTTTGCGTATAAGTATTCTATAGTTTTTAAAAGATTTTCAAACTTATAACTATCTAAATCTCTTCCCAATTTTGCCTCAAAATCTTCAAATTGGAATATCCATCCCTCAACAGAATTGTAGTTAATTGAAATTAGTTTGTTTTCAGTAAAATCAATAGGATGCTTTATCCAATAAAAAAGTTCATAAAGTACTGACTCTGGACAATTAACCATCAGCATATTGTTAGATATGGAATTCTGATTTTTTGGGAAAATTACTAAATCTTTGTCTACAAAACTATTATTGTTCCAGATAAAAATAGGTTTTCTTGAAAAGATGTTTATGGAGGATGGTTTGAAGAAGTTTCTTTTGATTTCATATCTTTCAACCCAATGCTTTTGATCCAAAAAAGTTTTTATTCTTTTAATATTATTTTCATATTTTAATTCTTGTATAACCTCAAGCATGTAATTCTCATCAAAGGTTTCAATAAAATTAATTTCAAATTCCGCAGATTGCGAAGGAATAAAATATAGGATCAAAAAACTTACTAAAAAAAATTTTTTATTACTTTGCAATTTCATTTACTAGCTCATCAAAACTAAACCCCTTTAAGCTTGCAGCATAAGGAAAAAGACTATGATCAGTCATACCTGGAACAGTATTAAGTTCTAATACAAAAAAATTGCCTTTTTGATCTTGCAGAATATCCACTCTTCCCCATCTTGAAAGTCCAAACACATTGAAACAATTCTTAGCTATTTCTTTTAGTATACCCAGGTCATTTTCACCCAAATCAGCTTCAATAATCTGCGTTTCGTCATCATCATATTTAGCTTCATAATCATAGAATTCTCTTTTTGTAATTATTTCTAAGGGTTCAAGAATATGATCATTTAAAAAACCAACAGTAAATTCCCTGCCCTCAATAAATCTTTCTACTAAAAATCTTCTTTCTCTATCAACTAAATCTATATTTATCTTCTCTAGATCAGATTTTGAGAAATCTGTTACCTTAACAATATCTATACTAGAGCCCTCTTTGCATGGTTTTATAAACACTCCTTCTTGAAATTGCTCTTCTATTTTATTTTTAGATTCAATTATTTCTTGAAATGTTTTATAAACAAAAAAGTCAGGAGTAGGAAGATTGTGCTGTCTTAATATGTTTTTGCAAATTTCTTTGTCCCAACTATTCTTGCAAGCTTCAAAACCTGATCCGGTATAGTCTATTCCTGCTTTCTCCATTCTGGCTTGAAGAACACCGCTTTCGCCCTCTTCGCCATGTAATGCAATAAAAACAAGATTAAAATCTTTCAACTCTTCTAATTCAGTCAGGTCTGCATAATCAATTAAGTAAGATTCATAACCATTTTTTAATAAAGATTTATGAATAAATTTTCCGCTTTTGAGTGAAATCTCTCTTTCGGAGGAATTACCCCCATAGAGAACACAGACTTTTTTCATGTCTTCCATCTCTTGATTAAACCTTTTGAAACCATAGAGACATTACCCGCTCCCTGAGTTATTACAACATCATATTTATCTATATATTGCTCAACCATATCATTTACATCTTCATGGCTAACGAGATTACAAAAATTTTTTCCATTTATTTTATTTAATTTTTTAGCCATATTTTTTGAAGTGACTCCCTTAATTTCTTTTTCACTTGCAGAATAAATTGGTAATAAAAATACTTTATCAACTTTGCTTAAAGTTAAAATGAAATCTTTGAAAAGCATTTTTGTTCTTGAAAATCTGTGTGGTTGAAAAATCATAAGAACTTTTTTTTTCTTAAAATGTTTCCTTAAAGAAACTATTACCTGCCCTATTTCACTAGGATGATGCCCATAATCATCAATATGAGTAACTTGCTTATTTCTAATTATTAGCTTAAATCTCTCAAGTCTCCTTTCGACACCAGAAAAAGATTTCAATGCAGCTCTGATTGTCTGAATGCTAATTCCCTCCTCTATAGCAACTGCTATAGCAGCAACAGCATTGTAAATATTATATTTTCCCTGAAGTGATAACCTAAATTTATGCTTTTTATTTGTGTCTTTTATATGAATCTTAAAATCAACGTAATCGAAGAAGTAATTGATTTCACTAATTGCAATGTCACTTTTCTTATTTAAACCAAACGTAATTACCCGTCTTTTTATTCTTTTTAATACATCCCTGGTGTTTTTATCATCATAATTAGCAATGACATATCCAAAAAAAGGAATATTATCTGAAAAATCTAAAAAAGATTTCTTTAAGTTGTTAATATCGCCCTCATAAGCCTCAAGATGATCATCATCTATATTTGTTATAACAGCAGAATCAGGATAAAAACTTAAAAAAGATTTATCACTTTCATCTGCTTCAAATATAAAAAAATTTCCGTCACCAAGGCGTGAGTTACCATCTGAACTCAGTATTTTTCCTCCAATAACATAAGTTGGACTTAATAAAGCTTGATTAAAGATATGTGCAATTAAGCTTGTTGTAGTTGTTTTTCCATGGCTTCCAGCAACCGCTATTCCTTGGTATCCTCTTGAAATACCACTTAACATCTCAGCTCTGGGAATAATTGGTATATTTTTCTTTTTTGCAGATAATACCTCTACATTTGAAGAATGAATTGCGGACGATAGAACAATTAAGTCTTTATTACTTACATTCTTACTTTTGTGAGAGTAAGTTACTTCAACACCTGACTTCTCCAACTCATCAAGATCTTTTGTTTTAGAAATATCTGAACCCGAAATGTTATACCCTTTCTTATGAAGAATTGTTGCAATTCCTATCATTCCAGACCCACCAATGCCTATAAAATGTATATTTCTTATTTTCTTAAATTGCCGCATTATCTTTATGAATTTCATTCAACATTAAAGAAGCAGCTCTTGAGTGATCAATTGGCGGCTCTTTCTTTTTCCAATCCTGATAAGTTTTTTCATGAATTATTTTTCTAAGAAGATAAGAAAGACTATCCAGTGAGTCTTTTTCTTGAAAAATCCTACCTTGATTTTTTTCCTCATAAAATACTGCATTAAAGTATTGATGATTATCAATTGATGTTGGAAGAGGAATCATGATCATGCCTCTCTTTTTTTGTGAAATCTCACTAAGAGTGCCTGCCCCACATCTGCAGATAACAAAGTCACACCATTCTATGTAAGCATCTAAATTATCTATAAATTCAGAAATTGATGCATTAATTTCTTGGTTATAGTTTGAAACATTTTGAATCTTACCCAATCCACATTGATGGATTACATTTAACTGAATATTTAGAGCATTTAGAGCAATGGGAATATTTTTATTAATAAAATCTGCTCCTTGGCTTCCGCCAGTCACTAAAATATTCAAATTATCATTTTGAAGAATATCTATAGCTTTTTTATTTTGTGTATTTGGTGGGTTTCCAATAAAAAAGTATTTTTTGTTTTTACTAACTGGAAATGCAGTGAACATCTTTTTTGCAAACATTGAAAGAAGTTTATTTGAAGATCCGACAACTGAGTTCTGCTCATGTAAATACAGTTTCCTTAAACTGATGATACTAGCAAAACCTACTGGTACTGTTATAAATCCACCAAAACAAATTACTGAAGATATATTTTTTGAAATAATAATCGATATGGCTTGAAAAAAAATTAGAGGTAACTTTAATAGAAAGATAGATTTTTGAATTATGCTTTTTCCTCTGAAGCCATCTAATTCAAATTTAATAAAATCTATATTCTCATTTCGTTGAAAAACTTTTTTTTCTAGATCAGTGTTCGTTCCTAAAAAAGTGACTCTATAGTCCTTTTTAAGAGCCTCCCTTGCAAAACTAAGTGCAGGAAAAATATGTCCGCCTGTTTTTGCAGCGCAAATAATTATACTTTTCATTTATAGAACTTATTTTCGTTATTAATCCTTACAACTATAGCTATTAGGCTCATCATTACAAGTAAACTAGTACCTCCGTAACTCATGAATGGAAGGGTTAGTCCCTTTGTAGGAAGCAGTCCAATATTGACTCCTATATTCAAAATTACTTGAAGTGATATTAAAAATCCTATTCCAAAACAAAGGTAACCCTGGAATGGTCTAATTTTGTTAAATGATTCAAAGGAAACTTTAAAAATACCTATCAACAAAATGACGTACATCAAAATTAGGACAATTCCTCCTATTATTCCAAGCTCCTCAACTAATATTGCAAAGATAAAATCTGTATGTGCCTCGGGTAAAAAAAGATTCTTTTGAATGCTATTTCCTAAACCTAAGCCAAACCATCCTCCCTGACCTAAACTTATTAAGGATTGAGCAAGTTGCCAACCACTGTCTTGAATATCCTCGAAAGGATCGACAAAACTTAATAATCTTATCAATCTGTAAGGTTCAAAAAATATTGCAATTGCTCCGAGTATTAAAAAAAGCATTATCAAAATTAGAAATTGATAAAAAGAAATACCAGCAAAGAAAAGTAAAATCATTACAATTAAGCAAAGTATTGCAGCAGATCCATAATCTGGTTGAATTAATATCAAAGAAGCAAAAAGAGTTAAGATAAAAAGAGGTCTTAAAAAACCAGATGTTGAAGATATTTCTTCAAGTCTTCTTACGCAATATCCAGAAATATAAATGAGCATACAGAACTTCGCAACTTCAGATGGCTGAATATTTATTGGTCCAAATCTTATCCATCTCATACTACCGTTGACTTCAGTGCCAACTCCAGGAAAAAATAATGCGACCAGCAGGATAAAAGATACCATCAATAACAACCAATCAAATTTTCTTAAAAAATCTGATGGCATAAGAAGAAAGAAACAAAAAATAATAAAGCCAATTGAAATAAAAATAGCTTGTCTTGAAGCAAAGAAAAAAGGATTATCATAAATTGATTCAGCTCTGACCATACTCGAGGAAAGAACCATAACTTCTCCAAAGATTAACAAGAGAACAAAGGTAAAAAGAATTTGAAAATTATTACTTTTAAGTTCCAAAATACCTCTCTATAAGTTTATTGAATGCCTTTCCCCTTTCTTCAAAGTTAGTATAGTCATCGCCACTAGGATATCCTGGTGAAAAAAGAATATTTCTAATATTAGTTTTTTTAATTTCTTTGATTGCTAAGCTAAGATTTTCACATAAAACTTTATTTTCATGTTTAACGGATGGGAAGATTTCATCTTTATGTTTGCCACATATAACCACTAATGCTGGATTGGAAATCTCAATTTTTCTATATTCTTCTTTTTTAGGATTTCCCAATAGTATCAAAGCAAAATCTTCAAAGATTTTACTTGCTTCACATATAGCGAATTTTAAGGAGTGAAAGTTAGTCGATTTTGAGTCATTGATAATATTGTGGCTTATTTTTTGAAACCTAAATGGGAGATCTTTAAGTTCTTTCTTTGGTGGGATAGATCCAGTAATAAATTTATATATTATGTTTATATCATCATTATGGATACTTTTTTTAGCTTCTAATATCCTTTTTTTCGATTGAATATAGTCTTCAATATTTTCGTGGTAATCAAGATGATCACTATCTATATTAAGAAGAATCCCATAATCAAGATCAACATTTGAAACCTTATCTAACTGAAAGCTAGAAAGCTCAATAATTGAATATTTTTTTCCATTATTCAAAACATCTAGGACTGGCTTGCCAATATTACCAACTAGATTTGTGGAGTATTCTTCCTCCAATAGTTGCATTAAGTGGTAGCAGGTTGTACTTTTTTTGTTCGTACCTGTTATTCCTATTTTAATTGAATCATCCTCATTGAAAAAGATATCCATATCAGTAATAACTGTTGAATATTTCTTTAAATTTTTAAAGTCCTTTTTAGATACTGAAGGGCTTACATAGATATTTTTATAAAAACTATCTTCAATCTTTGAAGCAATTTTTAATGAGTCATTATGCAAAATGTCATATATTTCAAACTCTTCACCTTTGATATCAAGGTATCTTTGAAATGACTTTCCAGTTAAACCGTAGCCATATATCAGAGATGGCATGAATTACCTTAATTTGAGTGTTGCAAGTGCAACTAAAATTAGAACAAGAGTAATAATCCAGAACCTGACGATAATTTTTGGCTCTGGCCACCCTTTTAGCTCAAAATGATGATGGATAGGTGCCATTAAAAAAACCCTTTTTTGTCTCAATCTGTAAGAAGTGACTTGAATCATTACACTAAGAGTTTCAGCTATAAAAACGCCTGCCATAATTGCATAAACTATTTCATGTCTCAAGATTACGGCAAGGACTCCAAGAATTGCTCCAAGAGTAAGTGAACCAACATCTCCCATAAAAACTTCTGCAGGATATGAGTTGTACCATAAGAAGCCTATTCCTGATCCTATTAGTGCTCCACAAAATACAATGAGCTCACCTGCAATTTTGAGATGAGGTATAAATAAATATTCTGCAATTAACTGGTTACCCATTGCATACGCTATTAATCCCAAACCCCCACCGATTAAAATAGTAGGCAAGATTGCTAAACCATCGAGACCGTCCGTTAGATTTACTGCATTAGAGGAACCAACAATTACAAAGGAGCCAAATAAAATAAATGAAAGCATACTCATTTCAAAGATCCAATCTTTATTAAAGAGGAGTATTAAGGATATTTCTGCAGAGTCTACCGCGGTGAAGTATAAGAAACTTACAGCGGTAACTGAAACTATAGTTTGAGACAATAGTTTAAGCCTTCCAGATATCCCTTTTGAGTCTTTGTATTTAATTTTTAAAAAATCATCTAGAAAGCCTATAACTGTAAAACCCAATGTAATAAAAAGACAAACCCAAATATATCTGTTACCTAAATCTGCCCACAATAAGCTTGATATGAGCAGTGAAGAAATTATTAATAAGCCTCCCATTGTTGGGGTGCCAGACTTTTCTTTGTGAGATTCTGGGCCTCTCTCCACTCCAAATTGTTTAAATTGCATCCTTTGAAGCCAGCTTATTAGCTTAGGACCCAGAAATATTGTCAATAATAATGCTGTTACTGTTCCTCCAATTGTTCTGACAGTAAGATATCTGAGAACGTCGAAGCCAGGATCAATATCTACAAGAACAGTTCCTAAGTATTCAAACATTAAATAAACCTTTCCATTTTCATTCCTCTAGATCCTTTTATTAAAACAATATCATTCTTTTCAATAAAATTAATAATAAAATCCTTAAGTTGTT
Organism: uncultured SAR86 cluster bacterium; assembly: GCA_902605165.1. Taxonomy (GTDB): domain Bacteria; phylum Pseudomonadota; class Gammaproteobacteria; order Magnimaribacterales; family D2472; genus CACNXK01. The sequence continues at coordinate 80,360 of CACLBJ010000003.1, forward strand.
CTTCATTATAAAAATTATAGGATTTTTTTTGAAATCCATTAGATGCATATTTTGAAAGCTCTCCAAAAGTTATAAGAATATCAATCTTGGTCTTCTTCGCATACGAGCCTATATCAACATGAAATTTTTTTCGAAACCTTCCTAACTCAAACATATCTCCAAAAATAAAAATCTTTCTGCCTGAAAATTCTGAGAGAACATCTATGCTTCTCTTGACTGACTCTGGATTAGCATTATAAGTATCATCAATCAAAGTAGATTTATTTCTCCAGGAAAGAATTTTTTGCCTTGAAATAGAACTTGATATTTTTTTTAAAGATTTAAGCATCTTAGAGTTGCTCTCGCCTAGCTCGTTAAGGCATGTATGACATACCAAAATATTTTGAACGTTATGCTTTCCTAAAAGTGATGAAGAAATAGAAATAACTTTATATTCTTTATTTTCTCTAGAGCTCTTGATGATATTAAAAGTCATCATTTTTTTATCGTTTGAGATTTTCACATTTTTTGTAATAAATTTTTTTGGGACAGGAATTACCTTTATATCTTTTGCCATTTTTTTCCATTTATGAAGATAATTCATATCATTTGGGACTATTAGAGTTCCTCCATTACGAATATTCTTTACAAGTTCGGACTTAACCTTGAAGACACCTTCAACATTTATGAGTTTTTCTAAATGTGAGTTTCCAATATTAGTAATAATTCCTATATCAGGCTTAACAATCTTTGATAAGTATTCGATATCTCCTTTTTTTGCAGCACCTGCTTCTAAAACAAAATATTTGCTATCCTTTTTTGCTGACATAATGCTAATCGGAAGGCCAATCTCATTATTAAAATTCTTAATTGTAGATGAGCACTTAGGAAGTGATTTTGAAATAATATTTGTTGTTGTTGTTTTTCCATTACTCCCAGTAATTAGTATTTTCTTTCCTTTAAAATTAGATGCAATCTCTGATGATATTTTTGAAAGCGCATTCCTAACACTAGGAACATAGATGATATTATTTTTATTTTTATAAGATTTATCAGAGCATAAAACTGCAACTGCCCCAGATGAAAAAGCTTTTGGGATAAATTTATTTCCATTAAAATTTTCCCCTTTCAAAGCAATAAATAGTGAATCTTTTTTGATAGTTCTTGTATCAATTGAAATATTTGTGAATTTAATATTTTTTTTTGGCTTTAAGCCAAGATACTGCCTTATATCGTTTGTGCTGGAAATGAATTTCATTAAAATTTTCTTTCTTTTTTTGTGCAATTTCCTTTTGCCAAGATTTCTAACTTAGGATTCTTGTTTTTGCCACCATCTTTGCTTTTAAGCCAAATATCGCCAAAAATTCTCCCTTTGCCCGTATACCAATTGATAGAGTTTGAGATTCCATAATATTCAACAGTATAGTTATCAAAAAGTGGATGATCTTCTCCCAAAGTCATTGATGATATTACTTCTATACCATTTTCACTTATCTTTTTACTCCAATTTGCTTTGGGATTTATCCAAATTGGTGATGGATCAAATGAATAATTTAGTTTTAGAAGGTTGTCATCATCAATTTCCCAATACTGAACAACCTGCAAAGATTCTTTCTTCCAATCGTCTTTATCAAAATTTGTTTTTGCTTTATTTATAAGAAAAATAGACTGTTGTGTCTGAGTTGCCAGGTTTTTAAAAAAATCTAAGCCTTCCGATATTACTGTTTTGGAAAGATCTCTATAGGTTACAGAAAATGATCCATCGAGCTCGCAGATTATTTCTTTTTTTTCAGAAAAGGAAAATGTTGAAAAGACTATCATTAAAAGAGTGATATATTTCATAACATTTTCTCCACAACTCTTTGATCATTAAATGGTATCTTAATTCCATTAATTTCTTGGAATTCTTCATGACCTTTCCCAAGAATCAATAAGATTTCATCTTCTTTAATAACTTCTAAGCCAATCTTTATTGCTCTCTTTCTGTCTGATTCAACAATTAAGTTACTATACTCCTGATCTTTTCTTGAATCATCTAAAATTGATTGAAAACTTTCATTTCTAGAATTGTCAGAAGTAAAAATAACTTTTCTTGAATTAGTGCATGCGAATTTCATGATTTTTTCTCTTTCAGAACTATCTCGCTCTCCTCCGCATCCATAAATAATGATTAAATCATCATAGATATTTGAGACTGAATTGACTATGGCTTTGATACCTCCAAAATTATGAGCATAGTCAACTAAGATATTTTTATTATTTTTAGATATTAATTTTGCCCTTCCAGCGGGAAGATCTATTGACTTAATTAGCTCCCTGTCAAAAAAAATATTTTTTTCTAATTGATCGAGGCATGCTATTGCAAAAACTAAATTACAAACATTATGTTTTTGAAAAAATTTTACCTTTAAGTCCATACATTTTTCATTTGTTATTAATTTGAAGTCGCAACCATCTTTATTAGTTTCATTGATTGAATAGAAATAGTCTGCTTTTTTATTTGAGCTGCTCACTATGCATATGTCATGTTTTACTAATTCATTATCAATAAGTGAAGCAGAAGTTTCACAATCTCCATTTAAGATCAGTTTATTATGGGAAGAAAAATCTAATATTTTCAGTTTTGAGCCAATATAATTCTTAATACTTTTGTGGAAATCTAGATGGTCTTGCTCAATATTTAAGATTGCTCTAGTTTCAGCACCTATTCCTATAAGTCTATTCTGGTCTAATCCGTGAGAAGAGGCTTCAATACAAATAAATAGGTCATCTTCATATTCTTCTTTAGAAATAAATTCAAATAGTTCGAAAAGATTTGGGGTTGTGTTTCTTGTTCTCTTAAATCTTGTTCTACTTTCAAGTCCCAATGTCCCTGCTAGAACTGCATCTTTATTTGTTTTTAATAGGATTTGATAAGAAAAAAAAGCTGTGGAAGTCTTTCCATTAGTCCCTGTAAAAATAAGGAACTTTAAATTTTTTTCACAAATATTATAAAAATTTAGATATATCTCTTTTTGTCTCTCAAATAAATCTTCTACAAAAAAACAAGGTGTCTTATGCTGAACATAATAATCTTTTTTATTATGCAAGATACAGCTAGCTCCATTTGCAATCGCTTCATCAATATAATCAATTCCGTGGGATCTTAAACCTTGAAGAGCTATAAAACATTGATCTTTCTCTACTAATTTTGATGAGCTGCTTAATCCAGATATAAATATGTCTTCATTAATATCTATCTCTAGGTCACGTAAAACTTTCATTTATTAAAATATCCCATATAACTAAAAACATCATTTGAAATCTTTTTGAAAAGCGGAGCTGCAACAGATCCTCCAGAATATTTTTGGGATCCCAGGCCATCGATGTTTACAAAGATAGTTAGCTCATTTGAGGGATTAGGTCCAATTCCAATAAAAGATGCTGTATAAGATGAACTTTTATAGTTACCATCTCTTAGTTTTTCTGTTGTTCCTGTTTTACCACTTACATCAAAGTTTTCTAACTTTGCAAGGATTCCTGTTCCATCCTCAATGACTTCCCTCATTGAAAATAAAACATCATTAGCAGTTTTTTCACTAATAATTTGTTCTGAGAAAATTTGAAATTCATTATCTTTAATTATCTTAAAATCATAATAAGTACCCTTATTTGCAAAGATTGCATATGCTTGTGAGATTTGAAAAGGTGTTGCAGTTAACCCATAACCATAGCCAAGTGTGGCTATCTCAATATCAGAAATTTCATCTCTAGAATTAATACTGCCAAATGAAGTAGAAGGAAAATTTATATTTACAGGTTTTGAAAATCCAAATTTTTTATAATTATCAATAAGCTTTTCTGCCCCCAAAAGAAATGAAATCTGAGTTGCACCTACTTGGCTAGATTCCTTGATAACCTCGAATGCTTTAAGTTGCCCATATTTCTTTCTGTCATTGATAATATTTCCATCAACTTCAATTTTTATTGGTAGCTCCATCTCTGTATCAATAGCAATTAGATTATTTTCAATAGCTCCTGCAAGAGCTAATGGTTTTACGATTGATCCTGGTTCATAGCTTTCAAGAAAAGCTCTATTTTTTTTAATGCTTCTCATTGGGTTATTCGGGTTATAGGAAGGATAACTTGCTAAAGCTAGGACTTCTTTAGCTGAATTATCTAGGATAATAACTGTGCCTGCAGTGCCATCATTATTTTTAATAGCTTCGACAAGATACTTATATGCAATATATTGAATATTGCTATCGATAGTCAGGTAAATATCTCTTGAGTTTTCCCCAAATTCTATAATTTCAAGCCTTTGTATAGCGCTTCTAGCTCCATCTTTGAGGACCCTCTCTTTTAGTGGCTTTCCAATTAAAATTGAGTTATAACTTTTTTCTAAGCCTTCTAAACCATATCCATCCCTGCCAGAAAATCCCACCAACGGAGCTACTTGTTCTCCAAGGGGATAATGCCGCTTATAAGTCTTCTCAAGCTCTAACCTATTTATTTTTAGAGACCTAATTTTTCGCATCTCTTCAAAAGATAATGAAGCGCTTATTAAGGATTTCTTATTAAAGGGTTTATATTCTAAATCTTTAAGTTTAAGAGTATTTTGGATTTTTAAGAAATCATCCTCACTAAGTCCACTAAGTGCAAATAGATCAAAACCTGTAATACTTATTGCAAGAGGAATACCATTTTTGTCAAAAATAGATCCTCGTTTGAATTCGATTATCCTTTCTGAAGTGTTTTGATTATTCCCTTTTTGTAGTAGAAAATTACCTTGTTGAACCTGAACATATACCATTCTTGAAAGGATTGCTGCTATCGATAAAAAAAGAAATAAAAATATTAAAAACAATCTCCAGTTTTTGTAATAAATCTTCATTTTATCTTCTTGGGTCTAACCTTTATCATTCCAAGATCCTCTTTAGCTTTTTTTTCAATTCTAGCGGGAGAGTTAAGAAAGAATTCCTCTGTTAAAAGCTGATAATAAAGATTTTCTAATTCTTCATTCTGAATGGTAAGTTTTTCTTGTGTCTTAAAACCCGATCTTATTTCCCACCTAACATCAACAATAATAAAAGATAAGTAAGTAATTATTACTAGTTGGAAAAAAATAACTGACAGGTAGAGATTTTGCATTATATCTTTTCGAAAACTCGCATAATTGCACTCCTTGATCTCTTATTTCTTTGTAGCTCAGAAGCACTCGGCTTAATTTTTTTAGCAACTACTTTAAATTCTTTTATAACTTCATTGTTCAATGGAATTTCTTTTGGATAGCTTATCTTTTTTGGAGCAAAAGATTGCTTAACTGATCTATCCTCGAGGGAGTGGAAAGAAATACAAACAATTCTTCCTCCAGTTTTTATTAAATCCTTTGATTTTTTTAATCCAATTCTAAGATTATTTATCTCATTATTTAAATAAATCCTTAAGGCTTGAAAAGTTTTGGTTGCTGGATGTATTTTTTTAGGAAATCTGGTTTTTGATTTTTTTATTACTTCTGCTAAATCAATAGTATTTGAAATCTTGCCATCCTTATAAGAATCTATAATTGCATGCGAAATTTTTCTTGACTCTTTCTCATCCCCATATCGGTAAATAATGTTTGCTAGCTCCTCAGCATCACTAGTTTGAAGAAAATCTTCAAGCTTTTTAGGCTGTCTGATATCAATTCGCATATCAAGTGGCCCAGCCTCATTAAAGCTAAAGCCTCTTGATGGATTATCATAATGAGTTGAGCAAAGTCCAAAATCAAATAAAATACCGTCTGCTTCTTTTGCTGTATTTATTGAGTCTATATCTTCAAACCCTGCATGTTGAATTGAGAAATTATTTTCTTTGAAATTTTCTTCTGCAAACCTAATTGCTTCGATGTCTTTATCCAATGCCAAAAGCTCTCCATCTTTGGATATCGATTCAAGTATTTTTCTAGAGTGTCCACCTCTACCAAAGGTTGCGTCAATATATTTACCAGAAGGATTAGTAATTAAAAAATCAATCGATTCTTCCAGCAATACTGGAGAATGAAGCATCTTTTAATCTACTTGCTTTCTCATAAAAGTTGGCACATCGAGGAAATCAATTGCCTCTGCAGACGATGCACCAACTTGCTGAACTTCTTTATTTGTTAAATCTTTGTCTAATCCAACCGGTGAGAGCTTAATTGATGCCCTAGGTTTATTGTCGATAGCAAGCTTTGGAGATTTTTGATTTACTCCTGTTGCAACTATCGTAACCATTAGTTCATCTTTGAGAGATGGATCAATTACAAGACCGTAGATGCATGTTGCATCATCAGCAGTAAACTCCTCAACAACTTCACTGACCTCAGTAAAATCTCCCATTGTTGGATCTTTGGCAGAAATATTTACTAGAACACCTCTTGCATCCTTTAGGTTTATGTCTTCTAGAAGCTCACTTCCAACAGCTAATTCTGCTGCATCTCTTCCTCTATCTTTTGTGTTAGATCTTCCAGTTCCCATCATTGCGATGCCTTTTTCTGACATAACTGTTTTTACATCAGCGTAATCAACGTTTATGAGGCCTGGTTTCATAATAATATCTGAAATGCCTTGAACAGCACCCTTTAAAACATTATCTGCTTGTGCAAAAGCTTCTGGAATCGGTGTATTTGCTCCAAGAACATCTATTAATTTTTGATTTGGTATTGTTATTAAGCTATCAACTTCTTCAACAAGAGCAGCAAGGCCTTTTTCAGCTGAACTCATTCTTGGCTTACCTTCAAACTTAAATGGTTTTGTAACAACTGCAACCGTTAAAGCGCCAAGTTCTTTTGCAATCGATGCTATTACCGGTGCAGCTCCAGTTCCGGTTCCGCCACCCATACCAGCAGTTATGAAGATCATATCTGAGCCATGGAGTAGTTGTTCAATTGCTTCTCTATCTCTCTCAGCAGCTTGTCTTCCGACTTCAGGATTTGCTCCGGCACCAAGCCCTTTAGTCATTCCGCCTCCAAGTTTTAAAATAGTGGCGCCCTTAGCATTTTTTAAGGCCTGTGAATCTGTATTAGCGCATATAAATTCAACACCTTGGATTTTGTGATTCATCATGTGGATCACAGCATTGCCTCCGGCACCACCCACCCCAATAACTTTTATTTTTGCTTGATCATTATCATTTACAACTTCCCAGTTCATTTTATCTCCCCTAAAAACTCATGTCCTTTATAGATTCTGGAAGAACTATATCTAGGATCTCTGTTGCAAGACTTCCTCCAGTCTGTCTTTGCTCCCAATTTTCTTGATTCCAAATTTCAAACTTATTACCCATTCCAATTAAGCATATTCTGTTCGCATCTTCTATTTGTGCATATTTTTTTAGATCAGCAGAAATTAAAACCTGCATTCTTCCATTAGGTTCAAAATCACAGACACTTGCATTACCCAAAATTGTCCACTGAAGATTCCTAACTATTGGATCTAAACCTTGTAAAGAAGAGAGTTTATTGGATATTTGATCCCATTCACTTCCAAAGTAAACCTTCAGTGCGGGATACTGTGGATCTTTAGTAATAACTATTTGATTTTCGTTTGAATTAACAAAAGCATTTCTGTATTTTGCAGGAAATGAAAACCTGCTCTTTTTATCAATAGAAATGTTATTAAAGCCGAACATCAGTACATATTATAAAGTATTTACGCACTTTACAATACTTTTAACGCACTTTTTAACACTTCTATTAAAAAACATGAGTTGGTCTATAAGCCGGATTCTGTTCAAGATGATCATCTATCTTGATATTATGTTGCCATAATACTCTAGCGACCTACCCAAGCTCAGAATGAGCATTCCTATTGAGCTTCTATTTGGTCTTGCTTCAAGCGGGGTTTGCACTGCCATAGAATGTTACCATCCATGCGGTGAGCTCTTACCTCACCTTTTCACCCTTACCCTTAGGCGGTTTGTTTTCTGCTGCACTTTCCGTAGACTCACGTCTCCCAGGAGTTACCTGGCGCCTTGCTCATGAAGTCCGGACTTTCCTCTGGATTTCCAGCGATCATCCGACCAACTCGGTTACATTTTATTTAAAAAAATTATTTCTTCAACTTTTTTTAGTCAGCCACTTATAAAGATCTCTTCTATTTTGTTTTGTGATAAAACTCAAAAGCTTTGAGGCTTCGCTTGGAGACATTTTCTTCAGTAGTAAGTCTTTAACTTCATTATTTAAGTTTATTGATGATTCTTTTAATTTTTCATGTCCTTCAATAAGAAGACATACCTCTCCTTTAATATCTCTTGATACTATCTGCTCAAGAATCTCAGAGATCGATCCTCTTATTACTTCTTCATGTTTTTTTGTCATTTCTCTGCATATAACAATGCGCCTAGTTGATGGATAAATCTTCTCCATCACTGATAGCGTTTTGACTAATCTTTTTGGAGACTCAAAAAAAACTAATGTTGCATCATTTTCTAAATTATTTTCAAAAACTTTTTTTCTTTCAGAGTCTTTTCTTGGTAAAAATCCTAAAAACATAAATTTATTAATTGCAAACCCAGATAACAACAGAGAGTTTATCACCGAAGAAGGTCCAGGAATTACTGAATACTGAACGTTTTCTCTAATGCATTCATTGACCAATATATATCCTGGATCAGATACTAGAGGAGCTCCAGCATCTGAAATTAATGATATTGTTTTTCCTGCTTTAGCCTCTTGAATTATATTTTTTGTCTTACTTCTCTCGTTATGATCATTAAAAGAAAAACTCTTTTTATCAATTTTATACTTGTCGAAAATCCTTTGAGCTTTACGAGTATCTTCAGCATATATAAGGTCACTGCTATTCAGTATTTCTATTGACCTTAAAGAAATATCATTTAAATTACCTATTGGAGTACAAATTAAATAAATCATAAGTGAAAGTTATATATCCTAACAATTTACTAATTATAAGCTTTATTTGCTTTTTATTTCTTGGTTGCTCTTCAACACAATTAATTGATATTTCAAAGGATGATCAGCTTAATAGTCTCCTTAACGATATTGGGGAAGCAGAATTAAAAATTAGCACTAATGAAGAAGTAAAACAGCTTATTATTAAATCAATAGTTCATCTCGATTCTAATATAAAAATAAATTTTGTTGATAGAGTTGATAATGAAGTCCTTCCAATATCAAATAATTTTCTAGATCAAAAGTTCACTTATTTCTGCAAAACCGCAAATGCCTATCTTGAGGAAGTCACAGAGCAATATTTGTTTGATTTTCAAAAAAATGATGAAGTTTTTATTTTTTATAGCGAAAGGTTTAAATCTAAGGCAGAGATTTTAAAGAATAGTTACCCTGGAGTAACAATAATTAAACTTGAAGGAAGCTATGATGACCTAGTTAAGAGAGTATTTGAATTGTCAGGAAGTAATAGCAGAGGAGATCTAATAAATAGATTGGTTCAAGAGGAAGATATCAGTTTTGTGCCAAGGCCCAGAGAGGATTTTGAAAAGATCTATATTATTGCCGACTTTGATCAATCTAAAAACTTTATTCCTTCGTTAAGGTTTAACTACATTTTAGATAAAGAAATTTATGTATCTTCACAAGCGGTAACAAGAATTGATGATAGAAAAAAGTTATTAGACTTTTCTAAAGTTATTCTCACAGTTCCTAACTCATTTTTGAAAGAGGATAAGTCATTAAGTCTTGATGAGCTTTCAAAGTTGTCATTTTTGCAAGATTTAATAATCATCTCTGCAATTAAAAAAAATAATGTTAATTCTCAAGTAATAGCTGGCCAGTTTGCAAATATTCGCTTCTCACAAAATACTTGCTCTGATATGCAGACGAATCTAGTTCAGGTTGATAATCTAGGAGGATTTAGTCAGCTCTGAGGTCTTTTTCAATTGTTGTTAAACTATCAATAAAGCCTGGTCTCTCAAAAATTTTATTTTGGTAATCTAAAAGAGGTTTAAGATGTTTGTTATATGGAAGATTAATACCCATGGATGTTAATCTCCACATAATTGGTGCTAAGTAACAATCCACAAGAGTGAAATCTTCATTCATAAAAAATGCAAATTCCTTAAAAATTGGTGAAATCGTTGCAAGCTCTTGAATAAGTTCTTCTTTTGTCTTTTTCTCATTTGCTTTTGTAAGCTTTCCTGAAATTATTGAATCTACTAATGGACACCATTCTCTATCTATTCGCAACATTAACTCTCTGCAGTTGGCTCTTGCAACAGGGTAGACAGGCAATAATGGCGGATGCGGAAATCTTTCGTCAAGATATTCCATCATTACTGATGTATCGTAAAGCGCTAAATCTCTATCAACCAGAATTGGTAATTTATGATAAGGACTAACAGAAAGAATGTCATCTGGAACTTCTTCAATATCGAATTCCCTTATCTCGCATGCTATATCTTTTTCAGCTAGAACTATTCTAACTCTATGGCTGAGATGATTATCTCTCTCTGAATATAAAATCATGTTGAACTTCTCCTAGTGGTAGTCTTTTTGATATTCTCTGTAGAGAAGCGCAGAAAGAAATGTAAATATAATAAAGAATATTATCGCATATACTCCCATTCTTTCCCTTTCCGCCCTACTGGGCTCACCTACATATGTTAAAAAATTTGTGAGATCATATATAAATTCATCAAACTCTTCAACATTTAACAAGCCTGATCCGTCTTGATACTTAAGGTAGCCACATTTTTCTTTAGTAATAGTATTTCCAAATTCATCTCTTTTTTCGCCGCCATTCTTAGCTAAAACAGGGACTTCCTTGCAGCCCAGTTTTTGGCTGCCTTGTATTGGCGCTAAAATATTTGGCATGTTTACGCCTGGATAAACTAGATTATTTGATCCATAGGTTGTTGATGAGTCATCATAAAAAGCTCTTAAATAGGTATAAACCCAGCTTGAAGTTCTTTTTCTTGCAACCAAGGTTAAATCAGGAGGAGCATTATCTATTTCTAATTCATGAATAGGAGCAACCATTAAATCATATGGTCCAGCATCCTTATCAGGGACAAGATATTCAAAGAAAATGTCTTCGGGTATTTGTAGATCATTAGCAACCCTTCCCCATCGAGAATATTTAAGCGAATGGCAACTGTAGCAATATTTCATAAATGTACCTACGCCTCTTTGCAGCGAAGCCATGTTATTTAAATCTGGCTTAAACTGATCACAATCTCCATAGTCTTTGCAGGGACCACCTTCGGCTGAATTTATTGAAGGAACAAGTGAGAAAGATAAAATACTTATAATTAATATTGATTTAATCACAATCTATCTGGCACCTCATAGGTTTTTTCAATACTTGTATAAATAGGCATTAATAGGAAAAAAGCAAAATACATTAGAGTACAAATTACGGACATGATTTTCCCTGTTTCTGTAACAGTTACAGTTCCCAAGTATCCTAAGGTAACAAAGCTAACTATAAACAAAACTATCGCTATCTTACTTAATATTCCTTTGTATCTTATTGAAGCAACATTGCTTCTATCCAACCAAGGAACGACAAATAATATTGCCACTGCTGCAGCCATGACTACAAGACCACCAAGTGGATCTGGAACTGCTCTTAACATTGTGTAAAAGGGTGAATAATACCAAACAGGTGCTATATGTTCAGGAGTTACAAGTGGGTTTGCTTCCTCAAAGTTTGCTAATTCAAGAAAATATCCACCACCCTCAGGGAAGAAAAACATTATTACGCAAAAAACCAGTCCAAAAACTCCAATTGCAGGCATTGCACTCAAGACTTTGTAAGGGAAAAAAGGAACACTGTCTAATGGGACTCCATCATCATCAATATATTCCTCAATATCAACACCCTCTGGATTTCCAGCACCAACTTCATGCAATGCTACAAGATGAAGAAAAACTAGAGCAATCAATATAAGGGGTAACGCAACTACATGAAGTGCAAAAAATCTTGAAATTGTTATGCCAGAAATATAATAATCACCTCTTATCCAAATCTCTAATGATTCACCAATGTAGGGTATTGCTCCAAAAAGAGAGATAATAACTTGTGCGCCCCAATATGACATTTGACCATATGGTAGAACATAACCCAAAAATCCTTCAGCCATCATTACTAGATAAATTGTGCATCCAAAAATCCATACTAATTCTTTAGGTTTTTTATATGAACCATACAGGAGGCCTCTGAACATATGAAGATAAACTATAGCAAAGAACATCGATGCTCCTGTAGTGTGCATGTACCTGATGATCCATCCATAATCAACATCTCTCATAATGTATTCAATTGATGCAAATGCTCCTTCTTCAGTATTTGAATATGGCATCATTAACCAAATTCCTGTGACTATTTGAAGAATAAGGACAATTGAAGCAAGAGCTCCGAAGAGGTACCAAAAGTTAACTTTTTTTGGGACAGGATGCTTAGAAAGATGCCTTTCAAATGTGTTAATTATTGGTAGTCTGTAGTTAATCCAGTTTAGAACCTTCGTTACCATTATGCTTCTTCTCCGATTGTTAAAATACTCCCTTCAAAGTAATGAGGGGGTACAGTTAAATTAGTGGGTGCAGGAACACCTTTATAAACTCTACCAACTAAATCAAACATTGAGCCATGACAAGGACAGAAAAAACCACCTTCCCAAGAGGAATCCCATGGCTTAGGTTCTACTTCTGGGTAGTATTTAGGCGAGCACCCTAAATGAGTACAAACTCCAGATAGTACAGAATATTCAGAGCTTAAAGACCTTGTGGCATTAATATTTTTGTAAGGTTCATCAATACTATCTGAATTTGGATCAGCAAGTTTTGAAATAACTGAGGCCAATCCAGAAAGTGCTGATGGTGAATGCCTTATAATCAATATTGGCTGCTTTCTCCATGAAACTTGAATCTGCTGCCCAACCATCATTTTTGAAACGTCAACCTTGACCGCAGATCCTATTGCTTTAGCCCTTGCACTTGGATTCCAAGTTGTTACAAATGGGGTAGCTACAAAAGCTACACCAGTAGCTGCAAAGCCAGCAGTAAGTCCAATCAAAACCTTTCTTCTCCCTTGATCCGGTTCATTACTTATTTCAGATTCTTTATGTCCATTTTCTTTTGAAATAGAAATACCAAAGCTATCCAATGTGCTACGAAAATGATCACTAATATTCAAAATATCAGAATTTTCAAGTTCATTTAACGCGTCTACAAGCTCATCTCTGCTGGAAATAGCTTCATTGAGATCTTTAGTCCTTAGCGATGTCTTCACAAAGCTAGTACCAATGATACCTGCAACCTTTTCACTAACCCTTTTTTGGAAGAAATAAATATCGTTGTTAGCTCCTCTGAGAGTTAGATATTTTTCCGTAGTTTCTGTCATTTTAATAAAGATAAATAATATTAATCAGTAATGTACCCATATTCTGAAAATAGAGTACTCATGATCTTAAAACAGATAAATGAAGTTAGACTATCAAAAAAGGCAAAATTTTCTGAAATACCTTTAATATTAGGGTATTTTTTATTATTTGTACCCATATACTTCCTTATATATGTTTCTAAAGTACGCACAATATAATACAAAAACATCCTTATTGGAAGTAGATTTTAATAATAAATTATATTTATCTTTTTGAAAATTGAGAGCTCTTTCTTGCCTTTTTTAGACCAGGTTTTTTTCGCTCTACTTTTCTTGAATCTCTAGTAAGAAAGCCCGCTTTCTTCAGCTGTGGCCTAAGCTCTTCATCAAATAAAAGAAGTGCTCTAGAAATACCATGCCTTATTGCTCCTGCTTGGCCGAAGCTGCCACCACCCTTAACTTTTGCATCAATATCAACTTTATCGATTAAGTTACATAGCTCAAGTGGTTGTTTAACAAGCATTTGAGCTACCTCTCTTCCAAAGTAATCAGAGAGTTCTTTGTTGTTAACTCTAATAGCTCCGCCACCTTGAGATAAGTAAATTCTTGCAGAAGATGTTTTTCTTCTGCCGGTTGCGTAAAGTCTTTCACTGCTCATATTTTAGGATTCCATTCAGTAGGATTTTGAGATTCATGAGGATGCTCAGATCCACTATAAACCTTAAGTTTTTTTATCATTAATTTTCCTAGCTTATTTTTTGGTAACATCCCTTTAACTGCATTTTCAATAATCCTTTCAGGATTGTTCTCAAGAACTTCTGTATATGATTTTTCTTTTAGTCCGCCAGGATATAAAGAATGTTTGAAGTATTTCTTTTGTTCAGATTTATTTCCAGTAACTTTTAACTTTTTTGCATTTATCACGACTACGAAATCACCGCCATCAACATGAGGAGTAAATGTTGGTTTGTCTTTACCTCTTAGTTTATCAGCGATTTTAGTTGCGAAGCGGCCCAAAACCTTATCTGAGGCATCGAACACAACCCAGTCTCTGGTAACTTCATTATTTTTTAAGCTAAATGTTTTCATATCACTTTTTTGTGTGGACGAATATTAAAGGTTAAGAGCTATTTAATCAATAATTTTTATAATTTATTTATCATTAATATCTCGCATTTCTTCAAGTCTGCTTATGGTTCTATCCCATAAGAATGAAAGCTCTTCTCCGCTATAAAGGTTCCTAATGTCATCATTATTTAAAAAGAACTTAATTTTTACTTTTTCAATATATGCAATATCAATAAAACCAATGAATCTTCTAATGATATCCTTGCCATAATCATCATTTTGATCAAAATCATCAATGAAAAACCAGTCATAATTTTTACAAATAGCTAAGAAATCAGAGATTGCTAAACTTTGTCTAAAGAAATCCTTATATGACAGCCAAATAAAGTCTTTAGTATTACCTTTACATGCAAAAGTTCTATCATTTATTCTAAATTCTTTATTAAGGTCACCGATAAAGTTGAAGTTTTTCTTAATGAAATTAAAGATTTCGTCTTGGTTAAAATCTTCAATATTCTTTGAAGAATTTAAATTTATATTCTTTAATCTATAATCCTTATCTCCAATAAATTCATATACAACAAAGTCCTTTTCTAACTGTTTAATTTGTTTAATAAATTTGTCTCTTTGAAGACCATTTTTATAGAGGTTTTCTATCTTTGCATTCGATGTGAGCATTATAAAAACATTCATTTTTGATAATAAATTTAAAAGTTTTCCAATTATCATTGCATCTGAGACATCCTCAACTTGAAATTCATCAATGAAGATAACTTTATGCTTGGAAGCCATTCTTCTTGCAATCTTTTCTAAAGGATCTTTGGTATTTTTAACTGACTCAAGTTCAGTGTGAATAAACTTCATTAACTCAATGAAGTGATATGAACATTTAGTATGTTTAATTTCTTTAAATATTGAATTTAATATCATGGTTTTACCCCTTCCAACATCACCAAATACGTAACAACCTTTTTTTGATTTTTTATTGAAAAAGTTTGCAAAAAAGGTCTTTTTAGGAAGGTTTTTTTCAAAAATCTTAAGAAAGTTGTTCTGTTCATCATTTAAATGAATGCCATCTTCTGAAAACTTCTTTAAAATAGTTTGATACATACTTTTTAGAAATGGGAAATTATAAGTTTATCATTAGCGGCATTATATTTGCCGCATTTATTGGTATAGTTTCATTTGAAACTGGCTATAAAAGAGGCTCGCATGAAGATTTGGCCTATGCTGCTGAAAAAGCCTCATCATCTGTTGTCAATATATTCATAAGCAACATGGGAATTAGTAGAACCAGAAATGCGGTAGGTTCTGGAGTAATTTTCTCAAAAGAAGGACATATTGTAACGAATACTCACATACTGACTAATGCAAGATCTGTATTTGTGGAGTTTAATGATGGAGAAATTACAGAGGCAGTATTAATTGGTGCAGATAAATACTCAGACATTGCAGTTTTAAAAATTAGTGGTTTTGAAGGCTTAAATCCTATTGAGTCAGCTGAATCGAGCAATATAAAGATTGGGGATGAAGTCCTTGCCATTGGAAATCCGTTTGGTGTTGGAAAAACTGTAACAAGTGGCATTATAAGTGCAACCGGAAGAGATTATGGAAATCCTTATCTGGAATTACTTCAAACTGATGCAGCAATAAATCCAGGAAACTCTGGCGGTGCATTACTTAATAAAGAAGGAAATTTAATTGGTATTAATTCGAGCATATATTCAAAAACTGGAACTTACTCAGGAATTGGTTTTGCAATACCATCTGAAAAAGTAATTCAAGTTGCATCCGAGCTTATAAAGTTTGGTAAGGTAAGAAATTCATGGATTGGCGACTTTCAGGTAAGGCAGATAAGGCTTAATTTAAAAAGTAGTTTGGTGCCTGCTCTAAGTATTATTAAAATTGATGATACATCTGATATTACTAATCCCTTAGAGCTTAATGGAGTATCGGAGGGCGATGTAATATTAAAGATAAATGACTTGCCAGCTACATGGGTAAATCTGACTACAGCTCTAAAATTAACTTTTCCAGGTGATGAAATTTTATTAGAGCTTTACGGAAAAGATGCGAACAAGGAAGTTTTAGTTAAGACTATTGCATCTAATTAGGTAATCTTATTATTTCTGCACCAAGATTGGATAATTTCTCTTCTATTCTCTCATAACCTCTATCAATATGATAAATCCTATCTACAATGGTTTCTCCTTTTGCTACTAAACCAGCAAGTATTAGACTTGCTGATGCCCTTAAATCTGTGGCCATTACTTGAGCACCAGAAATAGAATCAACTCCATTAATAAGTGCAGTAGTCCCATTAATTGTTATATCAGTACCCATTCTATTAAGTTCTTGAACATGCATAAATCTATTTTCAAATATGGTTTCTTTTACGAAGGACTCACCGCGCCCGATGCAGTTTAAAACAGTAAATTGCGCTTGCATATCCGTTGGAAATCCAGGAAATGGAGCCGTAGTAATATCAACAGGCTTTATAGCATTATTCGTCATATCTAATGAAATAGAATTCTCATTTGAGTTTATTTCAGCACCAGCCTTTTGAAGAGTTTCTATAATTGCAACCATTCTACTTTGATCTATCTTATTGATTGTAATTTTTCCATTCGTAAGAGCTCCTGCTACAAGATATGTACCTGCTTCAATCCTATCGGCAGGGATTGTAAAAGTTGTTCCCATTAATTCTTTTACACCTTCAATTCTTATCTTATCTGTTCCTGCTCCTGAAATATTGGCTCCCATTGAGTTTAAAAAGTCTGCCAAGTCAGAAATTTCTGGCTCTTTCGCAACATTCGTTAAAGTTGTAACTCCCTCTGCTAATGAAGCAGCCATCATCAAATTTTCTGTGCCAGTTACAGTAACACCCTCAAATTCTATATCAGCTCCAATTAGTTTTTTGGCTTTTGCCTCAATATATCCATTATTGAGTGATATTTCTGCACCAAGCTTTTCAAGAGCTGTAAGGTGATAATTCACTGGACGACTTCCTATAGCGCATCCTCCAGGTAATGCAATCTTTGCATATCCATATTTAGCCACCATAGATCCAAGAACTAAGATAGAAGCTCGCATAGTTTTTACAAGCTCATATCTTGCTTCAAGGTTGGAAAGGTTTGATGTATTAAGTCTAAAATTCATTCTTTCATCTAGTGAAATATCTGCTCCCATTGAGCCTATGAGTTCAAACATGGTAGTAATATCTTGAAGATATGGAAGATTTTTAAGCGTTACATCATTCGATGAAAGAATTGATGCTGCAATCACTGGTAGAGCAGCATTTTTAGCACCTGAGCAATCAATCTCACCAAAGAGACTTTTTCCACCTTTAATTAATAATTTTTCCAATTAAATCTCGCTTGGTGCCTTTAAATCTAAACTAATAGCATGGAGTTCACCAGATTGAAGAAGATCTGAGAATAATTTCATAATAGTTTTATGCCTCTCAAGGATACTTATATTTGTGAAATCTTTAGAAACAATTTTTATAGAGAAATTACAATCCTGACCGCTGACAGTTAAAACAGAAACATCATCTAAAAAAGATCTAATGAGTTCTTGTATTTGATTATTATCCATCTATAAAAGCATCCGATTTCCACTCGCTGATAATTGAAGAAATATTCTCATTCTTTTCTATAGCAAGTGCTTGAAATTGATTATGAAAGGTTTGCCCCAAATTGATTCCATTAATAATTATATTCACTATTTTATATGTTCCGTTTTTATATTCCCTAAGTTTATAAATTATTGGATATATATTGTTAGTGGTTAGTAAATTTTGCTTAATGCTTATAATTTTATTTTTTTTCTCATCATAAGAAAAATCAGTAATTATTTCTGCATCGCCCCACTGAGCAAGGGTTTCTGCATATGTGTCAAGAAGTGAAATCTTAAAAACTTCAATAAATTCTGCTCTTTCTTCATTAGTTGCGCTCAAATAATACTTTTTTCCCATAACACTCGCACTAACTCTATTGAAATCTATCAGGGGTTCAAAAATGTTTTTTATCTTATTCTTGAATAGCTCTGGATTGGTATTGAATAATTCATTTTCTAAAGTTAAAACAACTACCATTTCCTGTGATTTAACATCAATGAGCTCAAATGGATTTTTATTAATATCTGTAAAAATTGGAAATGATAAAAGTAAAAATAAGACTAATAAATTTCTTTTTAAGTGCAACATTGCATTATTATACACTTGTTAGTTTTTAAATTTTTATGCAAAAGATATTTCTTGTTGGCTTGCTTATTTCAATATTTGGATTCCTTGATGCTGCTGAAATGAGCATAGATGTATCAGAAAAAATAGATATTTCTTCAGATAATATAGAAATTAAAGAAGGAAAAATTGAGTTTAGAGATAATGTTATTTTTCGCTCAGACTCGTTTGAAATATTTGGAGAGGTTGCAGAATATAATAGAAATTCAGAGCTTATTAAGATTGAAGGATCGCCTGTAATATTCGAAATAGAAACCGGAGATAATATTTTCAATGGTTTTTCAAATTTAGTCTTAATAAAAGATGATGAAATAGAAATTTCTGGAAGCGTGCTGATAGAAGACAAGAATTCACGAATAAGAGGTAAAATAATAAAATTCAATATGGGTTCTGGAGAGCTTCAAATAAACTGATATGGAAGTCCTAAGAGTTAAAAATATATCAAAATCTATAAAAAATAAGCAGATTATTAATGAAATCTCGTTCAATATTTCAGAGGGCCAAATTGTTGGACTTTTGGGCCCTAATGGTGCTGGAAAAACCACAACTTTTTACTCAATCCTGGGATTAATAAAAATTGATAGTGGAGAAGTTTTTATTGATAACAAAAATATAACTATGATTCCTACGCATAAAAGAGCCGAAGTTGGAATGAGCTATTTGCCTCAAGAACCCTCAATATTTAGGAACCTTTCAGTTAAATCAAATATTTTGGGTGTAGCAGAAAAGAATTTCTTAAAAAAAGAAAATCTTCTTAATTTTTATCAAAACACAATTAAAGAGTTTGACCTAGAGTCTATTGAGGATTCAATGGGCTATGTATTGTCAGGCGGGCAAAGAAGAAAAGTTGAAATAGCTAGATGTTTAGCTTCAAAACCAAAACTAATACTTTTAGATGAGCCATTTGCTGGCATTGATCCTCTTGCTATTGAAGATATAAAGAATGTTTTAAAGAATCTTTCTAACAAAGGTATTAGCATCTTAATAACTGATCATAATCTGAGAGAAACTATAGATATATGCAATTACTCAATTGTCATAAAAGATGGGTGTATCCTTGATAAGGGTGAAAAAGATTATCTTATAAATAGCTCACTTATAAAAAAGGAATACTTTGGAACAGTTTTTGATTGATGGAAACCTACAATCAAGAAAAGATTTTTGAGGAATTAAGCAAAAAATCAGAAGATAAGTTCATTCAGATCCAGAGAATCCTCTCTAAAATGGATTCACATGAGATTGCTCATTGCCTTGAATCGACTCCCTCTGAGCAACGAAAAGTAATTTGGTCAATTATAGATAAATCGAATGAAGCTGAGGTGCTCAGCGAATTGGGTGAAGAAATACAGCATGATCTATTTGATGAGATTTCTAATGAAGAACTGCTTGATTTGGTTCAAAATCTTGAATTAGATGAAATGGTTGATATTCTTCAGAATCTTCCACAGCAAAGAACAAGTTTTCTCCTTTCTAAGATGACTAAAATAGACAGAGAAAGAGTTGAGATGGTTTTAGAGTATCCTGAAGATTCAGCAGGCGGCTTGCTTAATAATGACATTATAAGTGTACAGAAAGATTCTTCTCTTAATGTAGTTCTAGAATATCTAAGATCAATTGGCGATATTCCAGAAAATACAGATAAATTATTTGTAGTCTCTAAAAATAATAATTTTATTGGTGAGCTAAAAATCTCAAAGATTATCAGCTCAGATCTAGAACTTAAAGTATCAGATATTATGAATTACAAACCACATTCTTTTAAGGTCAATGAATCTGATAAAGAGGTTTCAAGGTTTTTTGAACAAAATGATCTTATCTCTGCGGCGGTTGTGAATCATAAAAATGAACTTATTGGGAGAATAACCATTGATGATGTCGTAGATGTCATTATTGAAGATGCAGATCAAAACTTTTTGAGTATGGCTGGAATTGCTGAAGATACATTTTCACCTCCAGCGAGAGCTGCGCGAAGAAGAATTGTTTGGCTTGGCCTTAATCTCATCACTGCATTCATAGCTGCTTTAGCAATAAATATTTTTCAAGATGCAATTGACAAAATAGTATATCTAGCTGTTTTGATGCCAATTGTTGCGAGTATGGGAGGTGTTGCTGCAACTCAAACTTTAACGATAGTATTGAGGGGACTAACCTTAGAGCAAATTTCAAATTCAAATCTAGCCTGGCTTTTTAAAAGGGAGCTGGCGGTTTCGATTCTTAATGGAATCGTTTTGTCTTTAATAATTAGTTTGGTTACTTTCCTTTGGTTTAATCAGATAATTCTTTCAATACTAATTGCTGCTGCAATGATAATAAATCTTCTAAGTTCAGTTGTTGCAGGAGTATTTGTACCTGTTATCTTAAGAAGATTAAATCAGGATCCTGCTATAGCTGGAAGTGTTATTGTTACAACAGTAACTGATGTTGTCGGTTTTGTTTCTTTTCTGGGTCTAGCAACTATATTTCTACTCTAACCTTTCTAGACTTGGAGAATTTAACGGCCCTTTCACTGTGTATTCTATAGTTGAAATATCTTCAATCTGATCTTCAAAAACATTTCCGATAATTGCTGTTCCAGCAGCAACACCTAAACCACCAAAAATAGCTGCATACCAGGGTATATTTTCTTGTAGATTTAATTTTAAAGATAGCTCAAGATCTAGCTCTTCAAAAAAGCCGGAATTATCTTTGATAATAAAGCCGCTCCAATCCATATTTCCAAAATCAGCCTCAAAAGAAAAATCATTAACAACTCTCCCATATTTTTGGGAAAAAATCATACTCCCGCTTCCTCTTTTAAATTTAATATATTCGTCAGTTGATGATCCGTCATAACCATCAAAAAATGATTGTATGTCTAGTAAGCCAATTAGATTTAATAAAGCAGAATTTGGATTTCTTTGATTTACTTGAAAATCTTTAGCTAAAAAATCTAAACTTCCCTCTATATTTCTGAGCTCAAGAAGATTATTCCACTGAATATTTATATTTGATCTTAAATAATTTATTGGTGGAAAATTTTCAAGTTTTAGAGAATTTTTAATATCATAAAACTCATATAGGCCTTTTATTTTGTAAAAATCTTCACTGGCATTAATGGAAAAGTAGGCAGGTTCATTTTCATAATTTGATATTTTTAAAAAGTCACTATCAATATTAATATCATTTAATGTAAGAACATCCCCATTCTTTAGATAGTAAAAATCAATTGATTTGAATATTGCATCATTTAAAATAACATTTTCTCCAGTTACTCTGAACTTTAGGTTTGGAAGAACAAAATTTTCTTCTTCAGAATCTCTAAAGTTAAAATTAATATTTGAATCATAAAGATTAATTCTGAAGAAGCTTGAAGCATCTCTGACTATAGATCCTTTAAGATTTTGACTTTCAAAATCTAATCTGAGATTTCCTTCATTAAAATTTCCTGATAACTCAATACCAGATTGTTTATCCGAAAAGAAATTAAAAGCAGATGAATTTTGTATCTCATTTCCAGATAGATATAGATTTATCTCAAGATCTTTAAAGGAGATAAAATTTTGTGAAAATACATTATTGAAATCTTCAATGAATATATTTGTCTTTATATTAAATCCATCTTCTAGATATTTTATATCTGAGAGATCTTGAAAACTAATAAAGCCAAAATTTTTATTTTTATTATTTCTAAAATCTGCAAAACCTGAAGTAAATAGCTGAATATCATTTTTAAAGTTTAAAACTCCAAGCGGAAGAATATT
This sequence comes from uncultured SAR86 cluster bacterium, assembly GCA_902605165.1. Taxonomy (GTDB): domain Bacteria; phylum Pseudomonadota; class Gammaproteobacteria; order Magnimaribacterales; family D2472; genus CACNXK01. Next base: position 102,688 of record CACLBJ010000003.1, read on the forward strand.
TTCAGCGTAATCATTAATAGATTTATGATAAGAAATATAACTCAATTCCATTGTATCTACATTTAAAAATCCCATAATTTCTTCAAATGGAAGATCTTCGTATGAACCTTTATCTAACTTTATTTTTACTTCTTGAGGATCTGCAGTGATAAATGCACGATTAGCTGATAGTTTTCTTTTAGATCCTAAGTTAAGGATTACATCTGAAATTATCAATTCATTATTAATACTGATGTTGGCTTCGTCTATAAATTCAAAATAAAGCTCCTCAATATTGCCACTATCAATTATATTTAATAAATTATTTTTAAGTGCTATAGAGTTTTCTGGAAGTAAAGAAATATAATCCTCTATTTTAATCTGTGTTGCATAAATTTTTAGATATTTAAGTCTCTGAAGATCATCAAAAAAATATCCAAGTATATTTAGCCCTATCTTGAGCTTAATAATTTTAATGTCCCCATTTTTATTTTTAAGAACAACATCTTCAAATGTTAATTCTGGATATAAGGGATTTTTGTTTGTTGATACTTCTCTAAAACCAAAGGAATAGTCTTGATACTTATATCTTTCAAGACTATTAGAAAAAAATTCAGGCTTACTTAGAAACAAAAAATAGGATAATGAAACAACTATGAGTGGTGAAAAGATCACTAATAAAAATCTTAATAACAGAGTCTTATGCATTTTAAAGTTTTGTTCTCTTTATTAATAATTTTCCAAGACTGGGAACAAAAAGATAAGCAATAAATGCAGAAAAAAAGCTTAAAAAGACCACTAAATACTGGAAATTCATTGTTGTAAGTAAGATGCTCTTAAATCCAACAAAGAAAGCTGTAAAAAAACTAAAAACTAATGTTGTTTGCAGAGTTGAAAACATCCTCAACCTAAAATAATTATAGTTAATTAAGAGAATAGTTAGTGTGAATAATGAAGCATGAAGACCAAAAAAAACATTTTGGTGGAGATCTATAATAAAACCGATATATGCTCCAAATAGCGAATTAATTTTTTGAGGATTTCTAAAACACAAGTAACAAAGAAATAAATAAGTAATATTTGAAACTATAAGAAAACCTGTAAGAAAAAAATTAAGTTGTGAATCAATAGAACTGAGTAATATAAAAATTACAGTCAAAAAGAGTAACTCTGAAAGTTTCATTACTGAATAACTCCAAAATAATTTGAAGCTAAGGGGTCCGCATTTAGCTTAATTATTATCCTAACTTCTTTAGGTGATAAATCTTGGATTTCATAAATACTCCCAATCTCAATACCCTTGGGAAATATGCCACCTAGTCCGGATGAGAAAATCATTTGATCTAATTCAAAATAACTCTCTCCTATAGTTAGATCAACATCACAGAATATTTTTTTTGGTATTCCTAGTCCGCTAGCTTCACAATAAAACTCATTTTCATTTTGAATTGGTATCTTGTGGCTTTTATCACTTAACAAGATTACCTCAAATAAGCTTTTGTTAACTTTAATTGTTTGTCCTATTATTCCCTCAGGATTTATTACGACTTTAAAAGAATCAACATCGCTTGATACTTCCGGTAACAAAAACATTCTATGCTTATCACAGCATCGATATTGGTTAACATCAAAACTTACAACCTTTGCAGGAAGTAACTTTAAATCTATGTTTTCAAAATTTATTACTTCAAGGAAAATATTTGTATTTAAAATTTCTTTATTAGAAATAATAAAATTCTCAATTAATTGCTTGTTGAGTTCTTCTTTTAAGCTTTGATTTTCTTCCATCGCTCTTCTGGTATCCCAAATACTTGATAGTGATCTATATAAAGGTCTTGCAACATACTCAGTGGACAAAACACGAATAAATATTGAAGAAGAGTTATAGAAATTCTGAACAGGCTTGAAAGCACCAAACCTAAAATCTATAAATAAAAATGAAGAGCAAATAATGAAAGTTGCTATCAATACAAACCTTGATGATTTATCAGGCAATCTTGCCATATTACTCAGTTGATAGTAGGTCTATATTGTATTTATCAATTATTTCTAATGCTTGACCTCCCCCTCTTGCAACGCATGTTAGGGGATCTTCAGCTACGATAACCGGTATTCCAGTTTGAGATGAAATTAATCGATCTAAATCTCTTAATAGCGCTCCACCTCCGGTTAAAACAATGCCTCTTTCTGCAATATCTGCAGAGAGTTCGGGAGGAGAAAGTTCAAGTGCATCTCTAATTCCTCGGATTATTCCATTAAGTGGATCTTTCATAGCATCGTAAACATGATCACTTGAAAGACTAAATGTTTCAGGTATCCCCTCTGCTAAGTTTCTACCAGTAACCATCATTTCTTGTTTTTCAGAGTCCTCAGATGCGCATCCAATTGTATGCTTAATTTTTTCAGCAGTTGATTCTCCAATAACACATCCATAATTTCTTCGAATATAGGAAACAATTGATTCATCCATCTTATCTCCTCCAATTTTTACCGATTCAGCATAAACAACTCCGTTTAATGCAAGTATGGCAATTTCAGATGTTCCTCCTCCAATATCGATAACCATGCTTCCGCTAGCTTCTTCAACAGGTAAACCTGCTCCAATTGCTGCAGCCATTGGCTCTTCAATAAGCTTCACGTCTCTAGCTCCTGCACCAAGAACAGATTCCCTTATTGCTCTTCTTTCAACTTGGGTTGATCTGCACGGAACACAAACTAGAATCCTTGGACTTGGTTTTATGAATCTTTGCTCATGAACAGAGGCGATAAAATGTTGTAGCATTTTCTCTGTAACCTGGAAATCAGCTATAACTCCATCGGATAAGGGTCTTATCGCGGTAATATTACCTGGCGTTCTTCCAAGCATCTTCTTCGCTTCACCACCAACGGCAACAACAGTCTTTTGGCCTCTGGACTCTCTTATTGCTACAACCGAAGGTTCGTTTAGAACTATTCCTACATCCTTTGTATAAATTAAAGTGTTAGCAGTTCCAAGATCTATTGACAGATCATTTGAAAATAATCCCCTAGCTGTTTTGAATAAGTTAAATTCCACAATTTTCCTCAAAAATATATAAAATTACACTGCGTTTGGTTAACAACTCGCAACTTTAATATAATATCCTATATATGGACAATAAAACAATTGAAACAATCTCTTATTTAGCTAGACTAAAACTCGATAAAGATAAAAAAGAAAAGATTACTAAAGATCTAGAAAATATAATTAATTTTGTTGCTGAACTTCAAGATCTTGATACTAAAGATATAGCTCCGCTTGCTAATCCCTTAGAAAAAGTAGCGCCAAAAAGAGAGGACTCTGTGACTTCAAAAAGCAGAAAAGAAGCTTTTCTCTCAAACTCTCCTGAGTCAGATCAAGATTATTTTATGGTACCAAAAGTCGTTGAATGAGTATTAAATTTAAAACATTATCTCAATTGAAAGAACTTTTAGAAAAAAAAGAGTTATCTTCCTATGAGCTAGTAAGTGAAACCTTTAGAAATATATCATCAAGTAAAACGAATTCCTTTATTACATTGAATGAGGAAGCAGCACTTAATAAAGCTAGAGATTTTGATGAAGGTAAAGTTGATGGCGACCTCGCAGGGATACCAATTGCTCAAAAAGATTTATTTTGCACAAAAAATTTAAAGACAACATGCGGCTCAAAGATTTTAGAGAACTTTATTCCTCCGTATGATGCTACTGTTGTAGATAATCTTTCTAAAGCTGGCAGTATTTGTGTAGGAAAAACAAATATGGATGAGTTCGCAATGGGATCCTCAAATGAAACAAGCTATTACGGGACTGTAAAAAATCCTTGGGGCCTTGAAAGAGTCCCTGGAGGAAGCTCTGGTGGGTCAGCAGCAGCAGTTTCAGAAGGTCTTGTTTGTGCAGCAACTGGAACAGATACAGGTGGCTCTATAAGGCAACCTGCTGCATTATGTGGAATTACTGGTATAAAACCTACCTATGGAAGAGCCTCAAGGTGGGGAATGATAGCTTTTGCGTCCAGTCTTGACCAAGCTGGAACTTTTGCAAGAAATGCTGAGGATTGTGCCCTTCTACTTAATCATATTTGTAGCCATGATCAAAAAGACTCAACCTCAATTAGCGATGCTCAGGAAAACTATCTTGATAATATAAATAACGATCTCAAAGGTAAAAAAATTGGCATTATCAAAGAGTTTGATATTTCTAGCCTTAATAGAGAAGTTCAGGATTCATTTGAGCAGTCAAAGAAAATATATGAATCTTTAGGTGTAAACTTTGTTGAGGTTTCAATGCCAAATATTCAACTCTCTGTTCCAACTTATTATGTTGTTGCTCCAGCCGAATGCTCATCAAACCTCTCCAGGTTTGATGGTGTGAAATATGGTTACAGAGCTGACGATGTCGGTAATTTAGAGGATCTATATATTAAATCAAGATCAGAAGGTTTTGGAGATGAAGTCAAAAGGAGAATCCTTATAGGAACATATGTTCTCTCAGCTGGCTTCTATGATGCATACTATAAGAAAGCTCAGCAATCTAGAAGAATGATAAAAAATGATTTTGTAGAAGCTTTTAAAAATGTAGATGTAATAATGTCTCCATCTTCGCCAAGCTCTGCTTTTAAAATTGGTTCTAAGACTGAAGATCCAATTGAGATGTATCTAGAAGACTTATTTACAATTTCTTCAAATCTTGCTGGCGTCCCAGCAATGTCTATACCTCATGGTTTTGCTAATGGGCTCCCTATTGGCTTGCAACTTATTGGAAACTATCTTGAAGAATCTAAGATATTAAATTTTGCTCATCAATATCAAAAAAGTAGTGATTGGCATCTCAAAAATCCTAATCTCGGAGAAAGCTCATGAGTTGGGAAACAGTAATTGGTCTGGAAGTTCATGCGCAATTGTCTACAAATACAAAGCTTTTCTCTAGCGCATCGACAAAATTTGGTTCTGAACCTAATACGCAAGTTGACTTAGTTGATTTGGGCTTACCTGGAGTTCTGCCTGTTGTGAATAAAGATGCATTTAAAAAAGCTATAAGATTTGGGTTAGCTATTGATGCAGAAATAAATCAGGAATCTACTTTTGACAGAAAAAATTATTTCTACCCCGATCTTCCAAAAGGCTATCAAATAACTCAAATGTCAAAGCCCATAGTAGAGGGAGGATCTATTGATATTGATGTAGGGGAAGATAAAAAAACTATAAATATTACAAGAGCCCATCTTGAGGAAGACGCTGGAAAATCAATACATGATGCTTATCCAGACAAATCTGTGATTGATTTAAACAGAGCAGGAACTCCCCTGCTTGAAATTGTATCTGAACCTGAAATATCTAATGCTAAGGAAGCTGTATCCTACATGAAAGCTTTGCATCAACTTGTTACGTTTTTAGATGTGTGTGATGGCGATATGTCTCAAGGATCATTACGCTGCGATGCAAATGTTTCTATCAGAAAGATTGGTGATCTTGAGTTAGGAACTAGAACTGAGATAAAAAATATTAATTCATTTAAGTTTATTGAAAAAGCTATTAATTTCGAGATCAAAAGACAAATTAAAGTCTTAGAAAGTGGTGGAAAAGTTACTCAGGAAACAAGGCTTTATGATAGTGGAAAAGATGAAACTAGGCCAATGCGATCAAAAGAGTTTGCAAATGACTACAGATACTTTCCTGATCCAGATCTACTGCCAGTAGTTATTTCTGATGATGAAATGGAAGAAATAAAAAGCACCTTCCCTGAGCTTCCAGGAGATAAATCAAAAAGATATATTTCAGAATTTCAAATTGATGAAAGTGAAGCTGAAATTATCTCTTCATCAAGAGAGCTATCTAATTTTTTTGAGGTTGCGGTGGGATCTAAAAACGATCCAAAACTTGCAGCTAATCTTATAGTTGGTGAAATTGGTTCCTTGCTTAATAAAGATAGTATAAAAATAGATGAATCTCAGCTTACATCAGATAATTTTAATGTTCTGCTTCAACGAATATCCGATGGAACAATATCTAAAAAAATAGCAAAAACTATTCTCGCTGAGATTTGGGAAACCGGCAGGAATGCAGATGAAATCATTGATGATCAAGGATTAGTTCAAATACAGGATGAGAACCTTCTTGAAGAAGTAATAACAAAAGTAATAGAGTCTAATACAAAACAAGTTGAGGACTACAAAAATGGTAAGGATAAATTATTTGGTTTCTTTGTGGGCCAAGTTATGAAAGAAACACAAGGAAAAGCTAATCCCCAAGCAGTTAACGACTTATTGAAAAAAGCTCTAAATTCTTAGGTAACCCAAAGACCAAGCTGTTCAGCAACAAAAGCGGGTTTTTCAGAGCCTTCTAGCTCCATAGTGACCTCACTTTTAATAAGAAATTGGCCTGGATTCTTTTCCTTCACTTCTACAATCTTTGAATGCATCCTTATTCTAGAATTTACAGGAACAGGAGCAAGGAATCTAATCTTATCTAATCCATAGTTAAGACTCATTTTTGAACCCTCAACCACTAAAGCATTCTCCTCTCCCATTCCAGATGTCAGAGATAATGATAAAAATCCATGCGCTATTGTTGATCCAAATATTGGTGCAGCTTTTTCAGGATCAACATGAATAAATTGATGATCATTAGTTGCATCAGCAAAATTATTTATTCTTTCTTGATCAATAACTAGCCATTCACTGGGTTCAAGCGACTTACCAATATAACTATCTAATTCTTCAGGTTTAACAAATGTCATTGGCATGATGTTCTCCTACATGTAGTGCTCTTTATATTCTTCCCTTAAATCAATCTTTTTAACCTTTCCTGTCGCTCCTATTGGTAATTCTTTTAAGAAAACTATCTGGTCAGGAAGTTGCCATTTTTCAAACTTCTTTAACATTAATTCATCTAGCTCTTCCCTATTGATTTCATTGCCTGAGTTTGAAACAACAAATAAAAGTGGTCTTTCATCCCATTTTGGATGAGGAATGCCAACAACTGCTGTTTGCATTACATCTGGATGGCTAGATACAGCATTCTCAACATCAATTGAGCTAATCCATTCACCGCCTGATTTGATAACATCTTTTTCCCTATCAACAATAGACATATATCCTTCTGGATCTATAGAAGATATGTCACCAGTATCAAACCAACCATCTTTATCTACAGCATCCTCCTCAGCTTTAAAATATTTTTTAATAATCCAGGGTCCCCTTACTAATAAGCTACCTGAAGCCTTTCCATCATTTGGAAGAGTGTTTCCATCAGAATCTACTATCTTCATTTCTACACCAAAAACAGGTTTCCCTGCTTTAACTTGAATTGCATATTTCTCATCATTAGACATTTCCTCCATTTCTGGAGTTGGGAAATTTGTTGTTCCAAGAGGGCTCATCTCAGTCATGCCCCATCCTTGAAGAACGGTCACTCCATGAACTTGATCAAACTCTTTTATCATTGCTACTGTTACTGCTGATCCTCCTATTACAGTACTGTTCATTGATTCAAGGACAACATTATTTTCTCTACAATACCCTAAAAGCTGCATCCAAACTGTTGGAACACCAAAAGCAAGTGTTACCTCTTCTTCCTTACACATTTTGTAAAGAGACTCACCATCCATTGCCATTCCAGGCATAACAATTTTAAGCCCATAAATTGCACCATAGTATGGAACTCCCCATGCCATAACATGGAACATAGGAACGACCATTAGAACTGAGTCATCTCCTTCAATTTTTAAAGCTTTTGGTCCAGCTGCTGAAATTGCATGAAGAATAGTCGATTTATGCGAATATAAAACTCCTTTTGGATTTCCTGTTGTACCAGATGTATAGCAAAGTCCACAAGCTGCGTTATCGGGTAAGTCTGGCCAATCAAAATCTTCATCTCCATCTTCAATATATTCTTCATATGACAAGCAATTTTTGAGAGTGGTTTCAGGCATCTCGTCTTTATTGCAAAAGACAATATATTTCTCAACAGTGCTGAGTTTTTCTTGAAGTGCCTCTAAGATAGGAACAAAAGGTGCCTCAACAAAGATTACTTTATCCTCAGCATGATTAATTATGTAAACTGCCTGTTCAGGATGTAATCTAAAATTCAAAGTATGAACTACTGCACCCATTCCTGAAACACCATAGTATGCCTCAAGATGCCTGAAGGTGTTTAGAGCAAGAGTAGCAATGACATCTCCTTGCTTATAACCATCTTGAGAAAGCTTTGAAGCTAACTTCCTAGATCTAACGCATACTTCTCTGTAGTTAGTTCTGTGGACTTCGCCGCTTACTAATTTACTTACTACTTCAGACTCGGGGTAAATATCTGCAGCGTACTCTATAATGCTTGCAACATTTGGTTTCCAGTCTTGCATATCTCCTAATAACATAATTACTCCTTCTTAATTTCTTGGTGGTTGTCCTTTAACTTTAAAAATTGAAACGGTATCAGTGCCCTCTCTTCTAAAAGCACTTAATTCTTTGTATTCGACACTGCTATACCATTGATTGGCTAAGTTCTCATTTGGAAAAGAAAAAAGAATAACTCTGCCAGAAACTTCTAAACTTCCCTCAAATTGACCAATATTATCGTCATAAGTAATAAATTGGCCTTCGTATTTCTTTAATATCGGAAAGAATCCCTTTTCATATTTTTTGTAAGTATCAGGATCTTTGATTACGATATTTGCTACAACATATACTGGGACTTCACTCATATTTCTAATAATTTAAATTAAATATTAACCTAATATTCTAAGAATAAAAATATCTTTATTCTTTTACTCGAAAGCGCTTTTTTAAACCATTTAATTCATTCTGATCTGTTTCATTAAAAATTTGATTAACTTGATGCAGATATGGGTAAAAAAACTTTTTTATTTTTCCATTCCAATTCCAAAGGAGGAAATCTAGGTCTTTTTTTTCATCATCTGAGAAGCTCGATGAAATGTTTATTTTAAAAAAATGACTTAAATTAATAAATTCTTTTGGAAAGCCTCTATCTTTTAAAATATCTTCAAGTGTTCTATGGTTTCCCTTTAAAGTATTATCCAATATTTCAATAGCCATAAGATCTATTAGCTCTATGCCAGATGCATTTAACAGAAATCCAGATACTTTTTTATCATCTATAGAAAAAAAACCATCAAAGTTTTGCATAACTATCTTTGGGACACAATAATCATTTGCAAAAGTATTATCCCAAATTATTAAATCTCTATCTTCGCGAAATAATGCTTTCCAGCGATCAATATTATTATTGGAATAATTAGAAGTTATAACTTGATTTCCAGTCCAAAAGAAAGGAATACTTATATCAACCTTATCTAATTCAGTTAAATAGTCATCATTAGAGTTTTCAACCATATTTTTACAATACTGTGATGGCACGCAAGACAACTTAATATTTGGAAACTTTTCTAAACAAAGTTCAAGCACTTTTCTGTGAAGAGAAAATTGCTCTTTTTCCTTGGGAATATCATCAAAAAGAATACAGAAATTTTCTATAGATAGCTCCTTAAAGATTTCTATCTTTCTTTCTAAATACTCAAAATCTTTTAAATCTAAAGATGCACCTGGAGAGATACCAAAGATAATATCAATGCCGGCCCTATCTGCGTTAGATTTAAATTCTTTAAAATCTTCTATCCAGCCAACTGGATAATCATCTTTCCAGTTAACTCTGTGATAAGGATCCTCTTTAGGGCAATAAAAATAAGTATTACACCCAACCTCGTGAAGCTTTGATATTATAGAATTTCTCTCTTTCCAAGATAGTTCGACACCATAATAACCCTCAATATAGCCTGTTAGCATTCTTTATTTTCTCCACAAATCTTACAAAATATATCTTTTTTAAGTTTTGGCTGAGACATACTGAGATCAGATAGATTTATCCTCAAAACTGAACTCCTAAACCCTTCATCGGCTATTATTTTTAGAGCAACTGAGGCCATAAAAGATCCAATTATGCCTAGGACAGATGGGGTGATGCCAGAGTTCTCACAAGTATTTTCATTTAGCTTGAAGTTCCTTGGGAAAAGGCACTCATAACAAGGTGAATTTTCCTTAAAGTTAAATGCAGCCACAATTCCAAGCATCCCCTCTGCAGCCCCAGATATTAAAGGCTTTTTATGCTCGTGACATATATCATTGGAAATATATCTCGTTTGAAAGTTATCTGATGCATCAAAAATTAGATCGTGGTTCGCAATAAGTTCAAATAAATCTTTTTCTTCAAGAAATTTGTTTATTGTTTTAATATCAATAAATTCATAATCATTCTTAAATTTTTCTTTTAAAACCTCTGCTTTTCTCTTATTAAGGTCGCCAGCATTAAAATGGAATTGTCTGTGAAGATTTGAGAGCTCTACCTTGTCACCATCAGCAATTGATATGTTCCCAAAACCCGTCGAAACTAAATAGGTAAGAAGCGGATGAGCAATACCGCCACCACCAATAACAAGACAATTTGTATTAAAAATCTTTTTTTGTAATTTTTCAGAGAAATTGTCAATAAGTAACTGTTTTTCAAAGAAATCTAAATTCATTTTTGTGCCAATATACCTCTATCATTTCCTGATAAATCTTTTATCTTCTTAATTAATTTTAAATCATTTTTGTAAATAATATTCTCTACATCTTCACTTTGATCAAAACCATGCTCAAATAGTATTAATCCACCTTTTTTAAGTAATTTTTTTGCTTGTTGAGAAATAATTTCAAAAGCTTCTAACCCATGTAAGTTAGAAACAAGAGCTGATAACGGCTCATACTCTAGGTCTGTTAGATGAGAATCATCTTTATCAATGTATGGAGGATTTGAAATTATGCAATCAATAGAGTCTTTTTGGAAACATGAACCCCAGTTTGATTGAATCAAAAAGAAATTTTTTTTGTCATGTATAAGATCATTCTTTCTTGCAACTTGAATGGCATCTATAGAAATATCTACTCCAAAGACTATGAAACTCTTATTTAACATTGCTAAGGAAATTCCAATGCATCCTGACCCTGTTCCAAGATCACATAGAATTGAGCCATCACATAAATTTAAACTTTTAATAGTATCAATAAGAACTTCCGTTTCCACTCTTGGAATAAGAACTCTTTGATCTACAAAAAATTTTCTTCCATAAAATTCAGAGTTCCCAATTAAGTAATCCCTTGGGTATCCTACTTCTAAATATTTAGCAACATTTCCTATTTTACTAATTTGACTTTGCGTTAATTTAGATGGGTCTTTAAACTTTTCTTTTATATAAAAATTTACATCCCTTCTAGTTTCAAAACTAAATTCAGAAAGGTCTATAGCTTTTTTAGATTTCATTTATTATCTAATTCAAGCTGAGCAAGCATTTCTAGCTGATTTTCTGCTATCAAGGCATCACTAATAGATCTTATATCTCCATCCATTACTTGATCAAGATTGTGCTGGGTAAGTTTGATTCTATGATCAGTAACTCTTCCTTGGGGGAAATTATAAGTTCTTATTTTTTCGCTTCTGTCACCAGAGCCAACAAGAATCTTTCGCTCAGAGGCTATTTCAGCCTGCTGATTTTCTTCCTCCTCTTTTTTTAACTTAGCGCTTAAAAGTGATAATGCTTTTGTTTTATTCTTGTGCTGAGATCTACCATCTTGGCATTCTACAACCAAGCCACTCGGAAGATGAGTTATCCTAACAGCAGAATCAGTTTTGTTAACATGCTGACCTCCAGCACCAGATGCCCTGAAAGTATCAACTCTTATTTCTGATTTATCTATCTCTACATCATCTATTTCTTCAGCCTCTGGAAGAACAGCAACTGTGCAAGTTGAAGTATGAACTCTACCTTGGGATTCAGTTTCTGGAACTCTTTGTACCCGATGGACTCCAGATTCAAATTTAAGTGTTTTGTAGACTAGCTTTCCAGATATTTTTGCAATAATTTCTTTAAAACCTCCATGTTCTGCATCTTTCTGAGAAATAATCTCAATAATCCATTTTTCCCTTTCGGCTAATCTAGAGTACATCCTAAATAAGTTTCCTGTAAAAATTCCCGCCTCATCTCCTCCTGCTCCAGCTCTAATTTCTAAAAAAGCGGACCTTTCATCATCTTCATCAACTGGTAAAAGCATTAGCTTTAGTTCTCCAAGGATTTCATTCATTAAATTTTCTGTTTCTTGCATCTCTGCTTGGGCCAATTCTTGAATTTCATTCTCATCTGATTTTGAAAGACTTTCTGCTTGTGTATTTTGATCAAGAACTTTCAGATACTTAGAATAAAGACCAACAATAGGTTGAATATGCGAAAATTCTTTATTTAATGAAATTAAATCATTTTGATTTAGAGTTGAGGATTCCTCTATTAATTGTTTTTCAATCCCTGAAAGGCGTTCTGAGAGTTTTTTTAGCTTTGCCTCAATAGAATCTTGCATTATTTAGAATTAGAAATTATTGAAATAAGTTTTTGACCATCTATAAGCTCAATTTTTTTTCTGAGATTTTCTGATAGTTGAATATTATCGGCATTATCAAGAAAAGTCAGAAACTCTAAATTTATATCATTATGGTTTGAGAGTTCATATATTCTTTGGTCATCTATATATTTGAGAAGTTTTAAGATCTCAGAAGCAAATTTGTCATCTTCTATCTTTGAAATAATAGTTTTATTTGATTTTAAAGCTTGATATTTGATGATCTCTTTGCCTCTCCCTGCTTCAACTAATCTTTCTTCGAGATTATCTTGAGAAATCTTTTCAATATCATCAATTGAGAACAAGTAAACCAATTCTAAATCTTTTATCTCAGGTTCAACATTTCTTGGAACGGCCAAATCAATTATCATCATTGGCTTGTTTCCTCTGTTTTTTAATGCATTCTCAACTGCTCCTTTACCGATAATTGGTGTTAGGCTTGAGGCAGAGCAAATAACAATATCAGCATTTACAATCTCCCTATGAACTAAGTTAAGAGGCATTGGGATTATTGAGAAATCTTCAGATATCTTTATCTCTTTTATGGTTCTATTTATAGCAGAAATGGACCTCACGCCCTTATCAAATAAATTTTTAATTATAGATTTTGCTAAATCTCCCCCTCCAATAACTAGGACTTGTTTGTTTTCAGGATTCTCAAATATTTCCTTTACAAGATTAAATGATAAACCACTAACAGATAATGGGTTTATGCCTATTTTTGTTTCCGTTCTTACTTTTTTTGCAATTTCAAAGACCTTTTCAACATAAATCATTAGTTCTTTGCCAACAATCTTAAAAGCTTTGGCTGAGTTATATGCATTTTTGAATTGTCCAAATATTTCTTGTTCGCCAACTACTTGGGAATCTATTCCACAGCAAACTCTACACATATGCTCTAAAGCTTTTAAACTATCATAAATATAAAAGTTCTTATCTGGTATATCAGAAATATTAAGAGCCTCTTTAGTAAGCTTAAGAACATCAGTTTCTACACCTTTTTCTCCATAGAAATATATTTCAGTTCTATTGCATGTAGAGAGACCAAAAAAACCAGAAATTTTTTTATCTAATTTTAATCTTAGAAAATCATTAAGATAAATGAGATTTGAATCATCGATAATAAACCTTTCTCTGTCAGAGACCTTTGAAGTCTTATGGTTTATTCCAATTAGGTGAATTTCTTGCATTATTTATGTTGAGTATTTAGCTGTAGCTAAAAATTGATTGATTTGAAAGACTAATTTTCATTTTTGATCAAAACTATGAATGCTATTATACAACTTATCTAGTAAAGAAAAATAATTGAAGCAAAATGAAGTTTTTATCTCCTGCAAAGTTAAATCTTAACTTAAGGGTTATTTCAAAAAGAAATGATGGTTATCATAATTTAGAGACTACCTTCCAGTTAATAAACCTGTTTGATGAGATTTCGTTTGAGGAAAGTGATAAATCTTTTGGTATCAGCTGTGATGGTTTAGACATTGAGCCTGAAAATAATCTAATTTTTAAATCATTAAATGCAATCACAAAGTACTGTAAAGTTGATAAGTGTATTCAAATTCATTTAAAAAAGATTATACCGGTTGGAGCTGGGCTTGGCGGCGGAAGCTCTAATGCAGCAACAACTTTAATTGCATTGAACAAAATTTGGGATCTTAATTTGTCTACTGAAGAGTTAGTAAATATTGGAAAGGATCTGGGGGCAGATGTTCCTATATTTATTTATGGTAAAAATGCAGTTGCAACAGGAATTGGAGATGTTTTATCAGATATTGAATTTAAAAAAAATAAATACTTACTAATTTATCCAGATATTGAAGTTTCAACTAGTGAAATGTTCAAAAAGCTTAGAATACATGAATTAGACCCTAAACATCAAAATTCATTCTTGGATACTCTACTTAAGGAGCACAAAAGCATTGAAGAATTCTATAAAAGCTTTGTAAATGATTATGATTTGAAGCTTTCTGGTAGTGGTTCAACATTCTTTATTGAGTATGACAATAAAGACGAATTAGGAAAAATATTACAAAAAATTCCAAAAAATTGGAGATTCTTTTTCTGTGAAGGATTACAATACTCACCATTGAAAGGAGTTTTAAGTGATGGGGTGTAGCCAAGCGGTAAGGCAACGGGTTTTGATCCCGTCATGCGTAGGTTCGAATCCTACCACCCCAGCCAAATAAATATGAGTAACGGAACAATAGATATTTTCTCAGGGTCATCTTGCATTGATCTTTCGGATGAAGTCGTAAAACTTTTACGTACTGGACTTTCTTCTAGTCAACTGGGAACTTTTTCGGATGGCGAAATACAAGTAGAAATTAATGAAAATGTTAGAGGTCACGATACCTTTATAATTCAATCCACCTGCTCACCAGCTGATAAGCATCTAATGGAGCTAATGTTGCTTGCTGATGCCCTCAAGAGGTCTTCTGCCTCTAAAATAACTGCGGTTGTGCCTTACTTTGGCTATGCTAGACAAGATCGAAGAGTGAGATCTTCAAGGGTTCCAATTAGTGCAAAAGTTGTATCTGATATGTTTAGTTCTGTTGGTATTAACAGAGTCCTAACCCTAGATCTTCACTCTGAAACTATCCAAGGTTTTTTTGACATGCCTGCTGATAATATTTATGCAACAAAACTAATGGTTGAGGATATATCTAAAAACTATTCTCAAGATAACTTAGTTATAGTCTCACCAGATGTTGGAGGTGTTGTTAGATCGAGAGCTTTAGCAAAATATCTAGGCGGTCTTGAGCTTGCTATTATTGATAAGCGAAGAGATGAAGCCAATGAGTCAGAAGTCATGAACATAATTGGTAATGTTGAGGGAAAAAATTGCATTGTTCCTGACGATATTGTTGATACAGCAGGAACATTGTGCAATGCAGCTAAAGCCCTAAAAGATGCTGGTGCAAGTAAAGTAAGCGCCTATATAACTCATCCTGTTTTATCAGGTCCAGCTATTAAGAGAATAACTAATTCTCAAATTGATGAGCTTGTTGTAACTAATTCAATACCTCTTACCCAAGATGGTCAAAAATGCAGTAAAATACGCGTGATATCGATCGCACCATTAATATCAGAGTGTATTAAAAGGCTTTCAAATGAGGAATCCTTGAGTGCGGTTTTTTTATAAGAGGTTTTTATGTCAGAGCAAATAATGATAAATGCAGTTTCAAGATCTGAGCTTGGTTCTAATAGGGCTAGAAATATTAGAAGTGGCAACATGGTTCCAGCTGTAATTTATGGAAATGAGAAAGAGTTCTTAAATGTAAATATTCCTCTAAATGAGCTTACAAAAGCATCTCAAAATGATTTATTTTTTACTCAAGTTCTAATTATTAAAGTGGGTGATAATGATGAAAAAGTTGTGCTAAAAGAGCTTCAAAGAGAGCCTATGAAAGGTAAATTGCTTCATGCCGATTTTATGAGGGTTTCAAGGAAAACTATGCTAAAAGTCACAATTCCTTTTAGCTTCTTAAATGAAGAAGACTGTATAGGAGTTAAAACAGAGGGTGGAGTTGTTACAAAAACAATGAGAGATATTGAAATTCTATGTTCTGCAGAAAATATTCCTGAACTCATTGAGGTTGATGTTATCAAGCTTAATTTAGGAGATTCTATCAGGTTAACAGATTTATCCCTTCCAGAGGGTTCGGAAATTCCGGGGCTTACGGAAGAAAATGATCAAATGATTGTTTCTGTGAATGCTCCAAAAGCTGAGGTTGAAGAAGAACCTCTTGAAGATGATGCTCTTGAGGGAGAAGAAGATGGTGATGAGGTCACTGAAGGAGCTTCTGACGAAGGCTCTGAAGAATCAGAAGCAAAAGAAGAAGCCTCAGAATAATTACCCTGTGCAAAAGGTATTTATTCTTGGTATCGGAAATCCTGAAGAAAAATATAACAACACTAGGCATAACATTGGCAAAAACTGGGTTGAAAAAATTGCCAAAGATCATGCCCTATCTTTCGTAAAGAAATCAAAACTAAAATGCAGTATCTGTGAAATAAAACCATATGTTTATTTAGTAACGCCTGATGTCTATGTAAATGAAACTGGTAAAGTTGCTTCATTGCTTAAAAGATATCTTAATGCTAAACCCGAGCAAATTTTAGTATTACATGATGATATTGATACTCAAATTGGTAAAGCAAAGTTTAAATCTGGAGGTGGAGATGGTGGCCACAATGGATTAAAAGATTTATCTGATGTTATTGGAAAAGACTTTAAAAGATTAAAAATTGGCGTTAGCCATCCTGGTAGGAAAAATGAAGTTACAAATTGGGTTTTAGGTAAGTTTAAACCTGAAGAGGCTCATGTGCTTGAAGATTTATATAAAAAGATCATAGTCCACAAAGATAAAATATTTAGTCTTGAAATAGAAAATCTTCAAAACTTGGTAAACTGATATGGGCTTTAAATGTGGGATTATTGGTTTACCAAATGTAGGTAAATCGACATTGTTTAATGCAATAACTCAATCCTCTATTCCTGCCGAAAATTTTCCTTTTTGTACAATTGAACCAAATGTTGGAGTTGTTGAAGTTCCTGACTTTAGACTTAATGAATTGCAAGAAATAGTAAGAGCTAAAAAAGTTATACCTACAACTTTAAACTTAGTTGATATAGCTGGATTAGTTAAAGGTGCCTCTAATGGAGAAGGTTTGGGAAATAGTTTCTTATCGAATATAAGGGAAATGAATGCATTAGCTCACGTTGTAAGATGTTTTGATGATAATAATATCACTCATGTAGATGGAGAAATAAATTCAACAAGAGATGCGGAAGTTATAAATCTTGAGCTTATTTTTGCTGATTTAGAAACCTTAAATAAAAGAAAAGAAAAGATTGAAAAGAAATTAAGATCAGGAGATAAAGATTTAGCTAATGAATTTAGCTTAATTGAGAATTGTATAAAAACTCTAGAATCAGGAAATTTTGTAAATATATCTGACTATTCCAATAAAGAGGATCTAAAAATAATTAAGTCTTTTCAGTTGTTAACTGCTAAGCCAATCTTTTTCATTGCAAATGTTTCTGAAACTGAATCATCTAGAAAAAATCTTAATGATCTATGGGATTATGCAAAGAAAATAAATCAAGAAGTTATTGAAGTTCAAATAAAATTAGAAGAAGAAATAGCGAGCCTTGATGAGCAGGATAAAAAAGATTTTCTAGAATTAGAAGGCATTGAAGAACCAGCACTTAATAAAATTATTAAAAAAGGATATGAAGTTCTTGGTTTGGATACTTTTTTTACCGCTGGTCCTAACGAGCTAAGAGCTTGGACATTAAAAAGAGGCTCTCTTGCTCCCCAAGCGGCTGGAAGAATTCATACAGACTTTGAAAGAGGCTTCATTAAAGCAGAAATTATTAGCTTTGAAGACTATATATCTTTTGGTGGTGAGGCAGGATCAAAAGAAAATGGTAAATTAAGATTAGAAGGAAAAGATTATATATTTAAAGACGGAGACATAGCCCACTTTAAATTTAATGTTTGACTTTTGTTGAGAGTAAATTATTATTTCCGGTCAATGGCTATGTAGCTCAGATGGTTAGAGCACAGCACTCATAACGCTGGGGTCGGTGGTTCAATTCCACCCATAGCCACCAATTTCTACTTCTTGTTTATTAAAAAAATTATTATCAAGGATACAAGAGCAACCACTCCACTATCCCCAATAGTATCTAATACGCTAACAAGGTTTGAATATACTGCTCCAACAAATGGAGCATCAGGACCAAAAAGAACTCCTAGCAATAGAGCAACTGCAACAACAACTAGAAGAACGTCTGTGACCTGTTTAAGGTAACTTTTGATTTTATTTAATGTGTAGTAAAAATCTAGCTTCATTCTTAAGATTTTAGATCAAAGGGAGATATAAATCTCCCTTTGAAAGAATAAATGATTACTTAAGCAGCCCTATCAGAATAGCAGCTACAAGTAGTCCAACGATTCCAGCATCACCAAGCATTGAAACAACACCTAGAAGATTTTCAAGAACATCGCCGACTAAGAAAGCATTGCCGCCAAAAACGATACCAGCTACAACACCAAATCCGATAAAAGCAACAAAGATCTTGGTAAGATTTGTTACTATATCCATTATCATTTTCATTCCAGTTTCCATAATTCCCCCCCTATAAAGGTAATGGTTAACACGCATATGAAACCAAAATTGATGGTGGTTTACAAATTACCTTAATTGTTTATTTAACGTAATTTGACTTTTAGAACTTTATTTACTAAGCGCCTTTATTGATAGTTTCATTTTTCCTCTATCAAAACCTATAAGCTTAACTTGAACTTTCTGACCTTCTTCAAGAACAGCTGAAACATCTTCAGTTCTCTCTTCCGCAATCTCTGAAATATGAAGAAGTCCATCTTTCCCAGGTAAAATATTTACGAATGCTCCAAAGTCAACAATCTTTACAACTGTTCCTTCATAAACTTTATCTAATTCAGGTTCTTCAATAATCTTATCGATAATATCGAGCGCTGCCTGCATCTTAGCCTGGTTATCACCAAATACTGATATTTCACCAGTATCATTGATATCCACAACAGCTCCAGATTCTTCTTGGATAGACTTAATAACTGAACCGCCCTTTCCAATAATTTCTTTTATCTTATCTTTATTAACCATAAACTTTTGCATTGATGGAGCATCTGAGGCTAATTCTTTTGGTTTAGAAAGAACTTCGTTCATCTTTTCAAGTATATGCATTCTTGCCTCTTTAGCACTGCTTAGAGCCTCATCCATTATTTTTTCATTAATTCCATCAATTTTTATATCCATTTGCAGTGCAGTTATGCCTTTTTCAGATCCAGCAACTTTAAAATCCATATCTCCTAAATGATCTTCATCTCCTAAGATGTCTGTAAGAACTGCAAATTCATCACCGTCTTTAATTAACCCCATCGCTATTCCAGCAACTGGGGCTGATAGAGGGACTCCAGCATCCATTAAGGAAAGAGAGGTACCGCAAACAGTAGCCATTGAGCTTGAGCCATTAGACTCAGTAATTTCTGAAACTATTCTGACGGTATAGCCAAAATCATCAAAGTCAGGAAGAACACCTTTTATTGCCCTTTTTGCTAAGTTTCCATGGCCGATTTCTCTTCTTTTAGGTCCAAGCGGCATTCCAATCTCACCCACACAATAAGCTGGGAAATTATAATGGAGCATAAAATGGTCATACATCTCTCCATCAAGCGACTCAAGTCTTTGTGCATCTCTCGGAGATGCTAGTGTTGCAGCAACTAATGCCTGTGTTTCACCTCGTGTAAATAGCGAAGAGCCGTGAGCTCTCTTAAGAACATCTGTTTCAACTGTTAGCTGTCTTACCGTATTTAAATCTCTTCCGTCTATTCTTGGTTTACCAGATAGTATATTTCTTCTAACTATTTGTTTTTCAAGTTTTTTAAAAGCATCCATTACCTTTCCAACACTTAGCTCATCAAGATCTTCATATTTTTCTAAAATATCAAGTCGAACTGAGTTGATAGCTTCTGATCTTTCTGATTTCTTTGCAATAGTGAAAGCATCTTCGATTCTTGAAGAAAATTCTGATTCCAGCTCTTTAAAATATTTTGGTGTTTCAGCATCTTTTTCAATTTCCCAATCTTCAACACCTACCATCTCTTTAAATTCGTTTATCTTCTCGATAACAATTTGCATTGATTTGTGACCATATAAAACTGCACCTAGCATAAGGTCTTCATTAAGTTCATTTGCTTCAGACTCAACCATAAGCACAGCCTCTGAAGTTCCAGCTACCACCATATCAAGATGCGACTCATCCATTATCTTCTTTGAAGGATTTAAAACATAACTTCCATCAATGAAACCAACTCTTGCAGCACCTATTGGTCCCTGAAAAGGGACTCCAGTAAGAGATAGTGCAGCTGAAGCACCAATCATAGCTGCGATATCAGAAGAAAACTCTTCATCAGAAGAAATCACTGTAGACATAATTTGAACATCATTTTTAAACTCATCAGGAAATAGAGGTCTAATCGGTCTATCAATTAATCTTGATGTTAGTGTTTCTTTTTCAGTAGGTCTTGCTTCTCTTTTAAAATATCCACCTGGAATCTTTCCGGCTGCATAAAATTTTTCTTGATAAAAAACTGCAAGTGGGAAGAAATCTTTCTTTGGGTCAGCTTCTTTTCTTGCTACTACAGTTGTAAGTACTTGTGTTTGATCTACCGAGACAAGAACAGCTGCATTAGCTTGTCTTGCAATTCTTCCTGTTTCGAGGGTAATTTCTTTACCCCCATATTCAAATGATATTGATTTTGGTTCTAAATGTTTTTCCACGTTTTATCCTCTTAAATTTAGGTCTGTAATAATTTTTTTATAACTTTCAGGGTTAGTTCTTTTTAAATATGCTAAAAGTTTTCTTCTGAGATTAACCATCCTTATTAGACCTGTTCTTGAGTGATGATCTTTTTTATGTGTCTTGAAATGACTTTGAAGTTTATTAATATTTTCTGTAAGTAAAGCTACCTGAACCTCTGAAGATCCAGTATCATTTTCATCCTTCTGGAATTTTTTGACTAAATTAGCTTTTTCATCTTTTAAAAGCGCCATAATTATTCTCCTAGGACATACATTTTTATTAAATTACACCTGTCAAACCTCGTATGTCTAAAGTTTGAGAGCGTAGCTTAAAGGTATTTAAAGATATAAACAACTAATTTCTTTTATATTTAAAATGATAAATCCTCTATGTTTATCAGATCACTCATTTGGATTTCGTCTACTTTTTTTGCATCTTTGAGCTCAAATTTACCTTGAGAAAGTCTAATAAGCTCGACTAAGTGGCCACCACATCCAAGCTTTTCACCCAGGTCTCTTGCAATAGATCTTATATAAGTGCCCTTGGAACAAGATATTTCAAAGGAAACAAAAGCATTTTCTACAACAATGTTTAATATCTTGTAAATTTTTATATTCCTAGGCTCTTTTTCTATCAGTCTTCCTTCTCTTGCATACTTATAAAGCGGTTTACCTTTATATTTTAAAGCTGAAAAAAATGGAGCTTTTTGCTTCGACTCTCCTATAAAGGTTTCAGTCATCTCAATAATCTCCTCTTCACTTACTTTAATCTTTTTCTCCTCAATAATATTTCCCTCAGAGTCATCAGTTGTGGTTTGGATTCCCAACATAATTCTTGAAAAGTATGACTTGTCGAGATTCAGAAATCTTTCTGATAACTTTGTGCCCTTATTAATTCCACAAACTAACAAGCCCTCTGCTAGAGGATCAAGCGTACCGAAATGCCCAATTTTTTTTATATTCAGCCTTCTTTTTATCTTTTGGATAGCTTTATTTGATGATAAACCCTTATCTTTATTAATTAAAAAGATGCCTGAATTCATTTAATATTTTTTAAAAGATTTTCTATGTTATCTGCTTCCTCAGGTGTTTTATCAAAAATGAATACAATCTTAGGTACTCGTCTAATTTTCATAGATCTTGAGATTTCACTTCTTATCATGCCTGAAAATTTTGAAAGAATTTTTTCATTTAATTCAGTTTCATCTTTATTGACAGAATAAAAGACTTTAGCTACTGAAATATCTTGTGTTACAGAAATATGGTTTATGACTATAGATTTAAGCCTCGGATCTCTAACTTTTTGAAGAATGATATTTGAAATATCCTTTTTAAGATAATCTGCAATTCTCTCAGGCCTTAAGGACATATTATCTTAAATTGATTGAGACTCTTCTTTCCTATCAAATACCTCAATCTTATCCCCCTCTCGAATATCTTTATAATTTTTGATACCCATTCCACACTCGGTTCCATTCTTTACTTCATTAACATCATCTTTAAATCTTCTTAAAGAATCTAGCTCACCTTGGAAGATTACAATATCATCTCTAAGAACTCTAACTGGCTTATTTCTTAGAACAGTACCTTCCACAACAACGCAACCGGCAACTTGCCCAAATTTTGGTGAATTAAATACTTCAAGAACGTCAGCTGTTCCTACTATCTCTTCTCTAATAATTGGATCAAGTAATCCGCTTAATTTTGCTTTTGCATCATCAATTAGTTCATAAATAATGCTGTAATAAGTTAAGTCAACTCCTTCTTTTTCGATTATCTTTTTAGCTGCGTTATCAGCACGAACATTAAAGCCAACAATGCTTGAGTTAGTAGTAATTGCTAAATTTGCATCAGATTCTGTAATACCGCCAACTCCAGAGGTGATGATCTTAATTGAAACCTCATCATTTCCAATTTTAGAAAGAGAGGCATTTATAGCTTCAGCAGTTCCTGCAACGTCAGTTTTAATTATAAGGTTCAGAAATTTCATCGAAGCTTGGCCCATTGATTCAAATATATCCCCCATACTGTCATCTTTTTGTTTAATTTGTCTCTTTTCTTTTTGCTTGCTATCTCTGAAATCTATAACTTCTCTTGCAGCTTTTTCATTTTTAACAACTTGGAAGAAACTTCCTGCATTTGGTGCAGTATCTAAACCAAGAACCTCAACAGCAGATGATGGTCCTGCTTGCTTAATCTTTTCTCCAGACGAATTCGTTATTGCCTTTACTTTCCCCATAGACATATCACTAATCACTACATCACCAACGTTTAGACAGCCATTCTGAACTAAAAATGTTGAGGTAGCTCCTCTAAATTTATCTAATTCGGACTCAATTACTACGCCTTGAGCATCTCCTTCATGAAAAGCTTTAAGTTCAAGAATTTCTGCCTCTAGAGAAATTGCTTCAAGAAGCTTATCGACTCCTTCACCGTTAAGGGCTGAAACAGGTATCATCTGCACATTACCACCCCAGTCTTCAGGTACCAAATCTTTTGCTCCCAAATCTCCTTTTACCTTCTCAGCATCAGCACCTTGAAGATCCATTTTATTAATAGCAACTATTATCGAAACTTCTGCAGCTTTTGCGTGATTTATAGCTTCTTCAGTTTGAGGCATGATGCTATCATTTGCAGCAACTACCAAAATAACAATATCAGTTGTATTTGCACCTCTGGCCCTCATTGAGGAAAAAGCTGCATGACCTGGTGTATCTATAAAAGTTATGCTGCTGTCCTTTAACTTTACCTCATAAGCACCGATATGCTGGGTTATTCCTCCAGCTTCCGAGTCGACTACTTTGGCCTTTCTAATAAAATCTAAAAGTGTTGTTTTCCCATGGTCTACATGACCCATTACAGTTACAACAGGAGATCTTGTTTCTTCCTTACCGTCATATGTAATTTGATTTAATAATTCTTCTTCAACATCGTCTGAAGCTTTTGCGGTAGTGTTGTGACCAATTTCTTCTACAGCTAATATTGCTGTTTCTTGATCTAAAATATCATTGATAGTTGCAGAAACTCCTAAACCCATTAAAGTTTTTACAAGCTCGCCGCCTTTAATTGCCATAAGTTTGGCTAATTCTCCAACTTGAATGGATTCGGGTATCTCAATATCTTTTTTAATAAACTCTTCTGGTTTTTCGAACCTATGCTTTGAGTCATCAATATCAATTCCATTACTTTCTGTATACTTTTCTGCAGCTTTAGAAAGCTCTTCTTTAACATTCTGAGGTTTGTGAGTAACTTTGATATTTTCTTTACTTTTTTGTTCTACTTTAAATCTTGCTTCTCTTTTAGATGCAGCTTCTTTCAGCTGTTCTTGCCTTTTTACCTGCTCAGCTTTTAATGCTTCTGAAGCAGCTTGTCTTTTGGCCTCTATATTGTCCGAGTAACTTTTAGTTTCACTGGAATCAATAACAGCTTTTCCACCTTTCGATTTAACCTTTACACCAACTCCAGATGATGAGGATATTGATGATGAAGTTTGTTTTTGTTTCTGCTTTAAAGATCTTAGAAGAATTTGTTTGTGGGCTGTTGTTACTTCGTCGGTTGCACTGCTGTGTGATAAACCAGCTGATGACATTCTTTTAAGTAATACTTCCTCAGAAATCTTTAGAGTCTTTGCAAAATCTTTAACAGTCGCTTGAGCCATCTTTTATTTAAACCAGTGTTCCCTTGCTTTCATAATCATTTCTGAAGCTATTTCCTCAGAAATATCAATTATTTCGATTAACTCATCTGTAGCAAGTTCAGCTAAATCATCTTTGTTTTTGATACCAGATTTATTCAGAGCATTCACCTGATCTTCAGTTAGCTCAAGATCAGTTAATGACTCTTGATCTTGTTCATCCTGCTCAACTTCGCTCATTGCCTCAAGAAGAGCTGCGTCTTCTGCAGCACTCTTTACTCTCTGAATTTCTTCTTCACTCTCAAAGATATTTGAAAGCTTTTTCTTTGAAGCATATGCAATTTCATCGAAATTCCCCAATCCTAATTCAATAATTGATTCTGCAGATTCTTCACTTATTTCAAGACTGGCTACAAGCTTTCCAAGAAATTCAGTCTCATCTACCTTCTCTTTAGCTTCTGCTTCTTCGCTACTTATAATATTTAAGTCCCACCCCGAAAGTTTTGATGCTAATCTGATGTTTTGACCTCTGGCTCCAATTGCTAATGCAAGATTTTCTTGGTTAACAGCAATCTCCATAGATTTAGATGTTTCATCTAAAACTATTGACTCAATCTTGGCTGGCGCTAAAGAATTAATTACTAATTGAGCAGGATTATCATCATAAATGACAATATCTATTCTTTCATTACCAAGTTCTCCAGAGACCGCCTGAACTCTTGATCCTCTCATTCCAACGCAGGCACCCACAGGATCAATCCTTCCATCATTAGTTTTAACAGCTATTTTTGATCTAGCTCCTGGATCCCTTGCTACTCCTCTTATTTCAATAATATCTTCATTAACTTCAGGAACTTCTATCCTAAAAAGCTCTGTAACAATTTCTGTACAAATCCTGCTTAACATCAATTGAAGGCCTCTACCTTCAATATCTTTTATTTGTAAAACAGCTCTAACTCTGTCGTTAATTTTAAAAATTTCTCCAGGTAAAATCTGATCTCTGGGAAGGATAGCTTCAGCATCCTGACCTAAGTCTACAATGATGTTATCTCTTGTCACCCTTTTAACAAATCCAGATACCAAATTATTGTCACTTGACATAAATTTTGACACGACAAGCTCCTTTTCAGCCTCTCTTACTTTTTGAAGCATAACCTGTCTAGCTGCTTGAGTCTCAATCCTACCAAACGTAACATTATCAACCTGCTCAGAATAAAGTTCTCCAATTTCCATGGAAGATTCAGATGGTGATATATGAGATTCCCTATGAAACTCTTCATCATTTTCATCAAGTACTTCCCACTTTCTTTTTGTGATAAATTCTCCAGATTCTCTATCTACTTCAACAAGAAGTTGAGCATCCTCATGAAAATGTCTTTGTGAAGCAGATGCAATTGCTAACTCCATAGCAACAAAAATGACATCTTTTTCAAGACCCTTCTCTGAGGAGACAGAATCTACAACAGCTAAAATTTCTTTACCTTCCATTTTTTTCCCTCAAAATTTCTTTGTAATTTGGCATTAATTTGCACATATCTATTATTCCAAAGTCGATAGTTAATTCTTCTTTTCCTAAACCTAGCTCAAGAGAATCATTTTCAACTGACTTCAAAATCGCTTTAAATGTTTTTTTATCATTAATCTTCTCTTTCAACTTTATCTTTAAAGTTTTCCCTACAAAATCATTCAATTGATAGCTATAAAAGAATTTTCTATCAAGGCCAGGAGTTGATACTTCAAGAACATAATCTTCTATAAAGTCTGAATCAAGTGAAAGTTCAAGATTTAAATCTCTAGAAATATTCTCACAATCATCTATAGTTGCTCCATTTATGGCATCTATAAAGACTCTTAAAGTAGGAATATTCTTACCTTGAGAGACCTCCAGGCCCCAAAAATCACACCCATGATCTTTAACAATAGGTTCAATAATTTCTTTTATTTTTTCTTTTTCCATATTCCATATACAAAAACAGGGCATATGCCCCACCAAAAATTCTAATTTTTGACTGGTAGCGGGGGCTGGATTTGAACCAACGACCTTCGGGTTATGAGCCCGACGAGCTACCAGACTGCTCCACCCCGCAACGCAGCGAAAGTGAAGTTTATAGAAATGATAGCCAGTTGGTCAAGGCATATCAAATTTTTTTTATATAAATATTTTGAGTTATGATATATTTTTTTTAAAGCCGAAGTGGTGGAATTGGTAGACACGCTATCTTGAGGGGGTAGTGAGCTAATGCTCGTGCGGGTTCAAGTCCCGCCTTCGGCACCACGTTTATTCTGTTGGTAGTGAATCTAACTCGTCTATTTCTTCTATGACTATTTCCTGTTCCGGGAAGCTTAAGTTATCTTGCGAGTTAAGGTTTTTTAGGAGAACAGCCTGAGTCATTGCAAGAATTAAGAAAAGTGAACCAACAATCCATGTCAATCTTCCGAGAAGGTTTGACGGCCCAAGGGCTCCAAACATTGAGTTGGAAGATCCTCCACCAAATGCTGACCCAAGATCAGAACCTTTACCCTGCTGAAGTATTACAAGAACTACAAGTAAAACTGCTAGGATGATACACAGAATTTGAACAAATAAGATCATCTTTTATAAAGTCTCCATAAAATCATTATAAATACCTAAAAAATCTTTTCCATCCAAGGAAGCTCCACCTATCAAAGCCCCATCAATATTTGTTTGTTGAAAAAAACTTTTAGCGTTATCACAATTAACACTTCCACCATAAATTACATTTACAGCTTCAATATTAGCGATGGATTGTACTATATCTTTAATGTGTTGGTGTATATTATTAACCTCATCGGTAGTCGGAGTTTTTCCTGAACCAATAGCCCAAACTGGCTCGTAAGCTATTACAGCAGTCTTTTTAGTAGATATTGATGTGAATATTTCTTTTAGTTGGATCTCCAGAATATCAAGAGTTTTACCTGCATTATAAATCTCTAGAGATTCACCTATACAAACAACAGGCATAATATCTTTCTCGAGACATACTCGTAACTTTTCTGAAACAATGCTATTTGTTTCATTATAAAACTCTCTCCTTTCTGAATGACCTAAAATCGAAAATGAGCAACCTTTTTCAATTACCATATCAGCACTTATATCACCTGTTTTAGCACCATCATAATATTTAGAGATATCTTGTACTCCAAGAAATCCAAAATTAAATAGATTTCTTAGCTCTGTTAAATGGGAAGTTGGCGGAGCAATTCCCATGAACTTAAAGTAGGAAGATTTGTTTTCAAAATCTACTTCATCATTACTTGATATCATCTCATTTTGAATCCAGCCTGATATGCCTCCAGAGGGTATATTCATTTTCCAATTTGCAATAACTAGAGGATGTGACATTTTATTGAAGGTATCTTATAGGACTTTAGACTCAAATAACTTAATGAGATCATTTGAATATTTTTTAGCTGTTTTTTTATTTTCAGATTCAATCATTATTCTAATCTTATTTTCAGTCCCTGATGGCCTGACAAGAATTCTATTAACTGTTAAATCTGACTTGATATCATTTATTGCTGTTTTTACTTCGGCATCACTTACTATATCTTTATTTATAACGCTTATGGATTCGTTTATTTGAGGAATTTTATTGTAATTAGAAAGAACATCTTTTGGGTCTTTCTCAAGCATTACTAGTGAACTAATTGTTTTTAGCGCTGCTATAGTTCCATCACCAGTGCTAACAAGGTCTCTGCAAATGATATGCCCGGAAGGTTCTCCCCCAAGAAGCCAACCCTCTTTTGATAATAAATCTGAAACATATTTATCGCCAACATCCGCTCTTTTAAATGAATATCCAAGCTTTTTAAGGCCATTTTCTAATCCAACATTCGACATTTGAGTACCAACTATGCCTGACCATGGACCTAGTCTATTTGGATTGGCAAAACCTAATATGTAGAGAATGTCATCGCCATCTAAAATATTTGATTCTCTATCTACGATGGTAACTCTATCAGCATCACCATCTAGTGACACTCCAAAGTCAGCTCTATGTTCTTTAACAAGTTTCTGAACAAGTTCAGGATTTGTTGAACCACAATCTTTATTGATATTGAATCCATCAGGCTGATCACCAACAACTATTGTCTCAGCTCCTAACTCACGAAAAACGTCTGGAGAAACCTTATAAGATGCTCCATTTGCGCAATCAAGAACAATTCTTAAGTCAGTGAAACTAATCTCATCAGGAACCGTTGATTTACAAAATTCAACGTATCTTGGTCCGGATTCATCAAACCTTTTGGCTTTTCCAATTTCTACTGATGGTAATGAGGTAATTTCCTCACCTAAAATATTTTCGATCATCATCTCAATTTTTCTATCGATTTTTACGCCACTATTATCAAAGATCTTAATTCCATTATCTTGATAATCATTATGAGACGCGCTTATTACAACGCCACACTGATTTCTAAAAGATTTAGTTAAGTACGCAACGCCTGGCGTTGGTAATGGACCTAGAAGCCTTACATTCATCCCTACAGACAAAAACCCTGCTTGAAGTGCTGCTTCAAGCATGTAACCTGAAACCCTGGTGTCTTTTCCAATTAGTACTGTATCCCAGCCAAGCTCTTTAAATACAATACCGGCAGCATGGCCAATATGCAGGCACGCTTCAGGAGTCACTTTAGTTTCGACAGGTCCCCTAATTCCGTCGGTACCAAATTTAAGATTCATAAGTCTATTATAACTCTTCTGCTGGTCCTTTTATTGAAGATTCTTTTTTACTCTTTTTGGGAGCCTCGTCATCATTATTCCAATCACTAGGCTCTCTTGGCTCGGCGCCACTCATGATGTCATCAATTTGATGCTGATCGATTGTCTCATATTTCAAAAGTGCATCAGCCATTGTATGAAGTTTGTCCATATTATCCTTCAAAATAGTTTCAGCTCTCTCGTAACAAGAGTTAATTATGTCTTTTATCTCACTATCTATAAGTTTTGAGGTCTCATCACTATAAGTCTTTGATGATTGAGATGCGGATCTGCCCAAAAATGGACTTGAATCATCTTCTCCAAACTTTAGAGGTCCAACCTTATCAGATAGCCCCCATTTAGTAACCATGTTAGTAGCAATTCCTGTGGCAACTTCAATATCATTTGATGCTCCAGTGGTGATATTTCTCTCTCCATTAATAAGTTGTTCAGCTATTCTTCCTCCATAAAGTGTGCATATTCTGCTCAAAAGATACTCTTTACTTTGCATATATTTATCATCTTCAGGAAGGAACATAGTAACTCCTAAAGCTCTTCCTCGAGGAATAATAGTTACTTTATAGACTGGATCATGTTCAGGAACTATTCTTCCAACAATAGCATGCCCTGCTTCGTGATATGCAGTTAAGCGTTTTTGTTCCTCAGTCAAAATCATTGATTTTCTTTCAGGACCCATCATTATTTTGTCTTTAGCAAGATCTAAGTGAGATTGCTCAACTTTATTGTCACCATATCTTGCTGCAAATAAGGCTGCTTCATTAATAAGATTAGCTAAGTCCGCACCTGAGAATCCCGGTGTTCCTCTGGCAATCGCTCTGAGGTCAACATTTTTGTCGAGAGGGACTTTTCGGACGTGAACTTTTAATATTTGTTCTCTGCCTCTAATGTCGGGCATATCTACGACAACCTGTCTATCAAATCTTCCTGGTCTCAATAGTGCTGGATCAAGAACATCTGGCCTGTTTGTTGCTGCAACTATAATAATTCCGTCATTAGCCTCAAAGCCATCCATTTCGACAAGAAGCTGATTTAGGGTCTGCTCTCTTTCATCATGTCCTCCACCAAGACCTGCTCCTCTATGCCTACCAACAGCATCAATTTCATCAATAAAAACAATGCATGGAGAGTTCTTTTTTGCTTGATCAAACATATCCCTTACTCTTGATGCACCAACACCAACAAACATTTCAACAAAATCCGAACCTGAAATGCTAAAGAAAGGCACTCTAGCCTCACCTGCAGTAGCTCTAGCAAGAAGAGTTTTACCAGTTCCAGGAGGACCAACCATTAAAACACCCCTTGGTATTTTTCCACCAACTTTTTGGAATCTCGTTGGGTCTTTAAGATAATCGACGAGTTCTTGTACATCTTGTTTTGCCTCCTCGCATCCAGCTACGTCTTTAAAAGTAGTCTTAACCTTACCGCCCTCCATTAACTTAGCTTTACTTTTTCCAAAAGACATAGGTCCGCCTCTTCCTGACATGCTTCCCTGCATTTGCCTCATGAAAAAGAAAAATATCGCAAGTAAGAGTATTATTGGAAATGCTCCAACTAACAATTGCGACCAAATTGAAGGTTGTTGAACCTCTTCATATGAAGTGATTACACCATTATCTTGTAGCGCTGCATCTAAGGCAGGATCAGACTTATATATAGGATGATTGGTTTTGAACTTGGTACCATCCAATCTTTGGCCAAAGATTGTCATTTGGTCACCCTTATAGGTTACTTCTGATACTCTGTCTGATAAAACTTCTTGTTTAAATTGACTGTAAGATATAGTTTCTCTTGGAGCTGTAGGTTCAACATTATTAAATACTAAAAAGATAATGGAGCCCAAGACAAGCCATACAAAAATATTTTTTAAAAAATCATTCATAATTACTTAATACCGTATAAATATATCTCTTTTGACTGCTTCTTGGAAGCAGCAGGTTTTGCAGTTTGAACTATTTTTAAATCTTTTTCCATTTCTTTTCTAAATTTCTTCAAATTAGAGTTTTGGAAGGTTTTAACAATAAATATTCCGTTACTATCTAAAAATCTTATTGCTCCCTTTAAAGTTAGCAAATTAAGTTCAATTATATTTTCTTCATCAATACTACTTATACCACTTAAATTTGGGGCTAAATCAGAAATCACAAGATTAAATTTATTTTTTAAATCACTCAATTGATCTATTTGTTCAATATTCCTTAAATCCTCCTGTATGAACTTTACTCCTTTAATCTCTTCCATTTCTAGAATATCTATAGCAAATATTTCAGCTCTTGGGTATTTATTTGCTAAATAATGAGACCACCCACCTGGAGCAGCTCCAATATCTAAGATAAGGTTTGGATTTTTAATTTGTTTTATTTTTTCAATTATTTGAATTAACTTAAATACAGCTCTTGATCTGTATCCTAAAGATTTTGCTTTTTGAGCCCAATTATCAGCATGCATGAATTAAATATGCTCTACTTCCTCTATTTCAAAATTAAGCTTTCCAGATGGTGTTTCGATACTTACTTCATCTCCAGTAGACTTACCTATTAAACCCCTTCCAATTGGTGTATCAACTGAAATCATGCCATTTGCTGGATCAGATTCAAGGTTTCCGACAATTCGATAAGAAATTGACTCATCGGTATCTAAGTTATAAAGCTTAATAGTTGCTCCGAAAACAACTTTTCCAGTTTTAGGAAGTTCTTTAACATCAATTACTTGCGCATTTGCTAATGCATGCTCAAGTTCGTTAATTTTAGCCTCAGTTAATCCCTGTTGCTCTTTAGCTGCATGGTATTCTGCATTTTCTTTTAAATCTCCATGCGCTCTAGCCTCAGCTATAGCCTCTGAAATCTTTGGCCTATCAACAAATTTTAACTTTGTTAATCTTTCTTTAAGGATTATTTCTCCCTCTTTAGTAATTGGTACCCTAGTCATGAGTTAATTATATCAATTTGTGTTGATTAGTTAATTTCTTGTAAAGATCTAAACTCCCAATCCTCTTCTTTCTTTTCAAGCGCCTTAACCAAAGCATCTGCTCCGAACATAGTTGTTGTAAACAAAATCTTTTTTCTCAAAGCTGTCTGTCTAATAGATGCAGAATCTTTTATAGATTGCCTTCCTTGAGTTGTGTTAATGACAAGACAAACATGATCATTAACAAGTTCATCAACTATGTGTGGTCTTCCTTCAGCAACCTTATTAATCTCCTGTACATCAAAACCTAATTTTCTAATATATTTTGCAGTTCCTTTGGTTGCAATAATTTCAAAACCAAAACTAATTATTTTTTTTACTATCGAATCTAAGTATCTCTTATCATC
>CACLBJ010000004.1 GCA_902605165.1 uncultured SAR86 cluster bacterium
ATATTTATTATTTTATCAGCAACTTCTTGACTAGATTTATCACTCGTTTGAATTGCATGATCTGATACTTCTTTATATAGGTGCTCTCGTTCAGCATTGAGTTTTGTAAGTATTGATTCGGGATCTCCATCTTTTAACAGGGGCCTATCTTTATCTTTACTTGTTCTTTCAACCTGAGTTTTTATAGGAGTTTCTAGGTAGATAACAATACCTCTTGCACTCAGAAGATTTCTATTGTGATCAGATAGAATAATTCCACCACCAGTAGCAACAACGTGAGAGTTTAGTTGAACTATTTTTTCCAGCTCAGCCGTCTCTCTTTTTCTAAACCCATCTTCTCCTTCAAGATCAAAAATCCAATCAATACTGGCACCTGTTGTCTTTTCTATCTCCTCATCGGAGTCTAGGAAATCTAAAAAAAGTGAGCGAGCAACTATTTTACCAACAGTAGATTTACCTGATCCCATGGGCCCAACAATATAAATATTCATAAAAGATTTTTCACTAAGCTGCGAATTTTAGCACCTAAACATATAAAATATTAATATTATGGTTAGTAGGCTTTTAGAATTATTCCTGAAAGTTGCAATTTTTGTTGCTACTTTTATTGGCATAATAATTCTCTCAACTTACCTTTATTTATTACCTGAACTCCCAAGGGTAGACAATGTTGATCAATCAAAACTTCAAATACCTCTAAAAATATATACATCCGATGAGAAATTAATTGGAGAGTTCGGAGAAAAGAAAAGAAGACCATTAAGCTTTGAAGAAATACCTGAAGATTTGAAGAATGCATTCCTAGCTGCAGAAGATGACGGCTTTTTTGAGCATAGAGGTGTTTCGTATCCAAGCTTGATAAGAGCTTTTTCTCAATATATAAGAGTAGGCCTTGATGCAACTGGTGGTGGAACAATTACAATGCAAGTTGTAAGAAACTATCTTTTAACTCGAGAAAAAAAAGTAAGGAGAAAGATTAAAGAAATCTTTTTAGCATTTCACCTTGAAAGTGCATTTTCAAAGGAAGAGATATTTGAGATATATGTAAATACAATCTTTTTAGGCAATAGATCTTATGGGATTGAGGCAGCTGCTAATACTTATTTTGGAAAATCAGTTAGAGAGTTGACGGTAGCTGAATCAGCTTTAATCGCCTCTCTTGCTCAACTTCCATCAAGAGTAAACCCGATTAGGAATCCAGATAGAACTAAAGCTAGAAGAAATTGGGTTTTATACAGAATGAAAATTTTAGACTTTATCTCTGAGCAAGACTATCAGACTGCAATAAATAGTGAAATAAACCTTCCTATATCCATCAATAACTATGATCTTGAAGCTAGCCATCTTGCAGAACTCGCAAGATTTGAAGTAATTAACAGATATGGCATTAGAGCATATGAGGAAGGCTGGTCTGTTTATACAACTGTTGACTCTGAGCTTCAAGAAAGTGCAAATGAAGCAATAACAAAAAGGCTATTTGAGTATGATAAAAGGCATGGTTGGCGAGAAAAGAATAATTATATTGATAGATTAGGTGATGAATTCTTTAAATCTTTAGAAAGCGAAAATTTTAATTTTTTATTATCTCAAGATTATGTAATCCAATCTGATCCAATTAATTACCAAAATATATCAGAGGATTTACTTCGTGATATTTTTGAAGAGAATCCATCTATTCAATCCCATCAAAGAGCTATCGTTATAGAAGTCTGGGATTCAGGATTTACAGCTATTGACGAGCAATTTAATTTTGAAACCATTCAATGGGATGAAAGTTATTCTTGGGCTAGAGAATTTATAGATGAGAATAGGAGGGGATCAGCTCCAAAAGGATTCTCGGATTTATTGGATGTTGGAGATCTGGTTTATCTCTTTGTAGAAAATGATCAAGTCAAGTTAGATCAAGTACCTCAAGCACAGTCATCTTTAATTTCCTTCAATCCAAAGACTGGTGAGGTGCTTTCATATGTGGGCGGTTCAGTGTTTAATAATTCCCAATTTGATAGAGTAAGACAGTCTTATCCTCAATCAGGATCAGTTTTTAAGCCTTTCATTTATGCATCAGCTTTCAGCGGAGGTTATAACCCATCATCTTTAATTAATGATGCTCCAATTATTTTTGAAGATGATAATCTTGAAACTTTTTGGAGACCTGAGAATTATTCAGGCAAATTTTATGGTTTAACAACTCTTAGGGAAGCGCTTGTTCAATCAATAAATATTGTTTCAATAAAACTTTTAAGAGAAATCGGTGTAAAGAAATCATCTGAAACTATTGATAATTTTGGTTTTGGCTCAGAGAGACTGCCTCAAGATCTTAGCTTAGCTTTAGGATCAGGTAATTTTTCTCCCGCAGAGGTTGCTAGAGGCTTTAGTGTATTTGCAAACGATGGAATGATTTCCGATATTCATTATGTAAGTCAGATCAAGGATAAGAATGGAGATATCATTTTCGATCACTCAGAAATAGATGTTGTAAATATTTCCAGCATTTCCGCTTTTCCATGGCTAAACACAGTTCAGCTAGATGCATCAAAGCCATATTTTCTTCTACCACCTCTCAATAAATCAGATCCTGTTATTGATCCAAGAGTTGCATTTATGGTGAAAGATATTCTAAAAGAAGCTTCCCAAAGGGGATCAAATGGAAGGCTTACAAGATATTTAGATAGAAAAGATTTTGCTGGTAAGACAGGAACTACAAACGATGCTGTAAGTACATGGTTTAGTGGTTTCAACTCAAATGTTGTAACAACTGTTTGGGTTGGGAATGATGATTTCGAATCGCTTGGTGATAATGAGTTTGGTTCTACAACAGCATTACCAATCTGGGTAGATTATATGAACTCTGCTTTCAAAAAGATTGATGTGGATGAATTTACTCTTCCAGATGGCATTTCTTATGTAAGAATAAATAAAAAGACTGGAGACCTTAGCAAGTCTGCAGAAGACGAAAGTTATTTCGAGCTTTTTTTAAGCGAAGATTTGTAAGCTTATTTAAAAAGAGATATTTCTAATAGTGTCCAAATATTTTCAATATATGAGCTTGGCTTCTCTTTAAACTTAGATCTTATATATCTTGAGATTGTACCTTCAAGTGAAGTAATTAATAAATGAGATGATATTCCTGGTTGCGATACTAGCGAATCTGAGTCTTTTTGTAATATTTGTTTAAAGTTTAGTTCCAGTCTTTCATAGAACTGGTTAGTAGCGTCAACTACATTTTGTTCGTTTGCACTTAAAGCCTCTCTTGATAGAAGTCTTGCAAAACCCTTATTCTTTTCAATAAACAATATACAAAACATAAATAGGTTTTTTGCATTTTGTTCGGCGTTATCTTTACTTTTCTTAATTTCAGCAGACTTTGAAATTATTGTTTCATCACAAAATGAAAACAATTCTAAATAAATAGATCTTTTGCTTGGGAAATGTCTATATAAAGCAGCTTCTGTAATTGAAGATTTTTCTGCCAAGAGAGCAGTTGTAACTTTAGAAAGATTTCTTTCTTCAAGAAGACTTGCTAGTGATTGAAGAATGATTTGTTTCCTATTTTCTTTTGGCATTTATATTATTCTAAATTAATATCTTCATTTGGTAAGAATTTTTTTAACTCTTCTAAAAAGTTATTTTGAATCTTTTCTAGCGATTCTTGACTATCTGCTTCAAATCTTAAGACGAGTTTAGGAGTCGTATTTGAAGCTCTTAAAAGAGCCCAACCATTTTCAAACGAAGCCCGAAGACCATCAGTGAAATCTTTTTCTCCATCAATTGATGCATTTTTAATAAAGTCATCAATTATTTTAAACTTACTCTCTTCAGGAACATCTATATTTAATTCTGGAGTTGAATAAGAAACAGGAAGGCTATCCAATAAATCATCTAGTGATGATCCTGTTTCATTCATGATGTCTAAAAGTCTTATTGCAGAATAATGACCATCATCAAAACCATGCCAAATATCATTAAAGAAAATATGACCACTCATTTCACCTCCCAGTTCGGCATTATGTTTTTTTATATTATTTTTAATATGGAAATGTCCAGTAGGACTCATAAATGGAATTCCATCATTTTCCTTAATTATTTGAGGAAGAAAGTCTGAGCACTTAACATCAAAAATAATAGTTTTGCCTCCTCCATTTGAAAGTATTTTTTTTGAGAATAACATCATCATTTGATCGGGATAGATTAATCTTCCTGATGAAGTTACTGCTCCAAGCCTATCTCCATCACCATCAAAAGCAACTCCAACATCTGCAGAGACCTCTTTTACCTTTTCAATAAGATCAACTAAATTCTTTTCTTTTCCTGGATCCGGATGATGATTTGGGAAACTTCCATCGACATCACAGAATATATCGATCACCTCGCAGCCGACTGCTCTTAATAAGTCGGGAGCAATAATTCCAGCTGCACCATTTCCACAATCCACCACTACTTTAAGTTTTTTAAAATTAAAGCTACTTTTAACCTCAGTTATATATTCATCTCTTATATCTAAAAATCGATTTTTACCATTTGAGTTTTCCAAGGATATATCTGTTTTAGAAAGCTCAAATATTTCAGTACCAGATACTGGTTTATCATCTATAACAAGCTTAATTCCATTATAGTTTTTTGGATTGTGGCTCCCTGTAATCATAATTCCAGACTTAGAAGCTTGTTTTTTTGCTGCATAGTAGAGAAGAGGGCTTGTAGCAAGTCCTATATTTATAGTATTAATTCCATGCTTATTTAAAGATTCTTGGAGAGACTGCAAAAGAGATGGGCCAGATAATCTTCCGTCTCGAGCAATTACAACTTCATCAACTGATTCTTTATGACATTTGTGAGCTATGGATTTAGCAATTTTCGCAATCGAATCTTCATTCAGCTCATCTGGGAAAATACCTCTTATGTCATATTCCCTAAATATTGATTTTATAAGTTCTGGCATTTGCTTTTGATTTGATAGCTTGTTTGTCATAATACCTTCGATCTTATTAATTATAAATACAACATAGTGTTTGATTTAACTTACAAAAATAAAAAGATTTGGAAAAATGGAGACCTAGTCTCATGGGATGAATGTAATGTTCATTCTTTGACGCATACCCTCCATTATGGTGTTGGTGTTTTCGAGGGAGTGCGAGCATACAATACAGATAATGGACCAGCAATTTTCAGGGTAAAAGAGCATACAGAAAGACTTTTTGAGGCCGCAAAGATAGTAAATATAGATATTCCATATTCTACTGCAGAAATTATTGAAGCTCAAAAGACTGTGTTGATTAAAAATAATTTTGATGAGGCTTATATCAGACCAATTATTTACTTGGGAAATGAATCACTTGGGTTAAGAGCAGAAGATTTATCAGTAAATGTAATTATCGCTGCATGGGAATGGCCCTCTTATATGGACCCTGAATCAAAACAGAAAGGAATTTCTGTTGTTAAGTCTCCATATAAACAATATAAGAACCCGAATTGGTCAAATTATAAGATAACTGGAACATATGTAAATTCAATTGTTGCTTTGCAAGACGCGGTTGCTAAAGGTGCTGATGAGGCATTAATTCTTGATAATGATGGTTATATTTCAGAGGGCAGTGGGGAAAATATTTTCTTTTTAAAAGATGGCCTAATTATGACGCCAACAACAAAGAATTGTTTAAATGGAATAACTAGACAATCGGTTATAGAGATTGCAAAAGGTCTTGGTCATAAAGTTGAAGAGGGAGACTGGTCATACGAGCACATTATTGAATGTGATGAGGCATTTTTCACTGGTACAGCAGTAGAAGTTACCCCAATTACAAAGATCGATGGAAAGATCATCTCTAATGGAACTGTTGGATCAATTACAAAAGAAATACAAACAAATTATGAGAATGCAGTCCTTGGAACTGACGATAACTCAAGAAACTGGCTGACATACATCGAATAATATTTTGCATAAATTAAAGATTGCACTACTAAGTTATAGGAGCGCACCTTTCTCGGGCGGCCAAGGTATTTTTGTGAAAGAACTTTCAAATGCTCTTTTAAAAAGGGGACATAAGATAGACATAATTTCAGGGCCTCCGATGCCAATTCTCGATCCAGGAATCAAATTAATAAAATTGGAAGGTTTAAATTTATTTGAAACATTTAATTTTAGAGATAGAGCCTTTAAGCTTTGGAACAAAAAAAATAAAGACTCCCTTGATTATTATGATTTTTTTAAAACGCTAATAGGTGGTTTCCCAGAGATGTACTCTTTCGGAGAAAGGGTGAAGAAATATCTCTCACAAAAAAAAGATTATGACATCGTTATAGATAATCAGTCTTTAAGTTCAGGGATGTTGGAAATTCAAAAAAATTATCCTTTTGTTGAAATAATTCATCATCCTATAACGAAAGATTTTAAATATGATCTTATTTATTCAAATGGCTATATTCAAAGATTTTTTAAAAAAAGATGGTATTCATTTCTTAAAATGAACAAAAAAGTAGCACCTAAACTTAAAAAGAT
This sequence comes from uncultured SAR86 cluster bacterium, assembly GCA_902605165.1. Taxonomy (GTDB): domain Bacteria; phylum Pseudomonadota; class Gammaproteobacteria; order Magnimaribacterales; family D2472; genus CACNXK01. The sequence continues at coordinate 6,494 of CACLBJ010000004.1, forward strand.
TATTACAGTCTCTTTAAACTCAAAGAAAGATATTGCACGCGATTTTAAGATTGATCCAAAGAGAATCAATGTTATTCCTAATGGACTAGATCTTAAAGTTTTTAAGAAAAATGATGGATTGGAGAGAGAAAAATTTAAAATTGTAACTGTGGCAAGTGCTGACATTCCTTTAAAAGGTTTAGACACCACCCTTAAAGCTATTTCATTAATTTTAGATAAGTATCCAAAGACAAAACTTTCAGTTGTTGGAAATCCCAGAGAGAACGGCCACACGGAGAGGGTTATTAGACAACTCAATCTCACCAATCATATTTCCTTTAAAACAAATCTTTCAAAAGAAGAAGTTGCATATGAATATCAATCTAGCTCTCTTGCAATTATTAGCTCTTTGTATGAAGGTTTTGGTTTTCCTGCTGCTGAGGCTATGGCATGTGGAACACCAATTATTTCATCGAATTCCTCTGCACTTCCAGAAATTGTTCAAGACTTTGGACAGTTATATGAGCCTGGTAATTCAGTTGCCCTGAGAGATTGCATTGAAAATTTTTATCTAAACAGATCTTTTTATAATGATCTAGCTAAAAAGGGATCTCTATATGCAAATGAAACTTTTAATTGGCAGAAAATTGCATTAGATTACGAAGAACAATTTTTAGAGACAATAGAAAAATTTAATTCATGCTAACATTTAATTTTAATAACATTAGTCCAAAAAAAGATTCCTTTATGCTTGATGCTGGATGCGGTCCAGGTAGACATGTTTTTGGTTTCATGGACCAGTTTCCTAATATCACTTGTGTTGGAGTTGATTTAGACTCTGATTCGCTTCAAGAAGGGAAAACAAACTTAACTTTATTTAGTTCGATTTCCAATAAAGAATCAACATTCCTTCAGGGCTCTGTATATAACTTACCCTTTAGTGATAATGCTTTCGAGACAATAATTTGCTCTGAGGTTTTAGAGCATGTTGCTGATGTCGATGCAACTCTAAAGGAGTTAACAAGACTTCTTAAGCCTGGTGGCAATTTGCTTATAAGCGTTCCATCTTATTTTCCCGAAAAGATTTGTTGGCTACTCTCAAAAGATTATCAAAATATGCCAGGTGGCCATGTAAGAATATTTAGAAAAAGTGTGCTTCAAGAGAAGGTTGAAGAAAAGGGTTATAACTTAGAGAGAACTGAAAAGTATCATGCTTTGCATAGTCCATATTGGTGGCTTAGATGTCTATTTTGGTCATCACAAGACAGTAATTTTCTTGTGAAAATTTATAAAAAGATATTAGAGATACAAATTTTGAAAAATCCCATGATGTTAAGAGTCTTGGATAATATTCTTAATCCATTTCTAGGGAAAAGTACTTCTTTTTATTTTAAGAAGTTATGAAAATGATCAAACATCAATTAGTTCCTGCTAAGGATTGGATAATTGAGAATCAAAATAAGAGTGGATCAATAAACTGGGACCACAGAGGCAAATGTGATCCTTGGGATCACTGTGAGTGCTTAATAGCTCTTGCAATATATGAAGAGTGGGATGCATTTAATAAGGGCATTGAATGGTTCTTCAAAAATTTAAATGCTGAAGGAGAAATCGCACCTGAATTTATCAATGAAAAAGTTACTAAGGACCATTTCGAAAGCCATCATGCGTCATATGTTTTTCTTCCTCTGTACCAAAAATTTTTAATTGATAATAATATTGATTACTTACTTAAGTACAAAAAAGAAATTCAGGCTATATATAATTCAACCTTAGCCTTTGCAGATTCAGATGGATTCTTATTTTGGGCAAAAGATAAAGATGGATTTTCTGATAATTCTCTAATAACCGCTTCATGTTCAGTTCATATCTCATTAAAAACATATGAAAACATTGCTGATATTTTAGATTTAGATTCTAACCATGAAAAAATACTGTTGAATCAAGAAAAAATTAATTCAAAGAAATTTGATCGTGATGGTATTAGCAGGAAAAGGTTTTCTATGGATAACTATTATCCTTTTTTATGTGGTATCGGAGACGATGGACTTATTAGTAAGGCTATGAGTAATTTTTACAAAGAAGAATTAGGAATTAAATGTGTTATTGAGGAACCATGGGTAACTTTTGCGGAATCATCAGAATTTATAATTAGCTTGGTAAGAATGAACAGAAAAGAAGATGCTAAAAAGATTTTAAAAGAAATAATGAGATTCCAAGACAACAGGGGAATATTCCCAACTGGCTATCAATATAAATTGGATATTTTATGGCCTGATGAGTTTTCAACTTGGACCAATGCTGCAGTTATCATTGCTGCAGATTGTGTATTTGGGATCTCACAAAAAAGAAATGTATTCTTAGCCTAGCTTTCTAAGAGCAACTAAACTGTGTACTCTATCTATTAGCTCAAAGTCTTCAACTAATGCTTTTTCATAAATTTCTTTAGGGGCTTGGCCTCCCTCTAATTCTGAGTCATAAATATCATGAATTGCTAAGATACCACCAGTCGCTATTTTATCTCTCCATGAAAAATAATCATTTCTTGCTGACTCAAAGGTGTGACTTCCATCAATAAAAACAAGGCCTAAATCATCTTCAATTCTTTTAGATGCTTCCACAGAATTATCAATAACTGGAATAACAGTATCAATGAGATCAAATTTTTTTATATTTCTCATAAAAAGAGGATATGTATCAACTCTTTTATTTTCATAATCATAGATCTCTTCATCAAAATACTCTTCACCAAATTGCTGCTCTTCCGATCCTCTATGATGATCAATGGAAAATAACTTTGTATCATTTTCTTTACAAGCTAAACCTATATAGCAAGCAGATTTGCCGCAATAGGAGCCAATCTCGACAGCAAATCTCTCTCTGCATTCTCTAGAAGAGAGTTCATAAAGGTATTTTCCCTCGTCCGGGTGAAGAAAACCTTTTATATTATTAAACATATCTAATTTAGCGCTCATAAAAACTTTCTTTTCCCATAGTTGATTTGAATCTTCTGTGTTGCCATAAATATTCTGATGGCTTCTCTCTAATTCTAGCCTCGACATGTGAAGAGATATCTTGAATCATCGATTTTGAATCTGAGATTTTTATCTCTTCAACAGAAAGAATTAGTTTGTCTGATTCATAGTATGAATTTAAAAATAAAACCTTGCATTTAGTTGCATCTACAATTTTGATAGGAGCATTTGTAGTAGCTGTTTTAATACCAAAAAAATCTATATTCGAACTATTCTTCAAGCCATAATCTTGATCAATGGCATAAAGAACAGTTTTATTTTTCTTGAGCCATTTAATGAATGTAATTGGTGAATTTTTATCAGCGAGAGCATTAAGCCCTTTCAATCTTCCCATGCTTTGTACTTTCTGCATGAAGGCTGAGTTATGCACTCTTTCTACCCCGTAAAGCTCACAATGCATTCCGAGTATTCTTGAGTCCAGTTCTAAGTGATGAGAGTGTTTAAAAATTAGAAGGTTGCCCTTAGTTGCAGTAAGCTTATTTAAACCAAATATTTCATATTTAATTAAAGAATTTATCTTTGAATCATTCCAAAACCACGCTTTACCTGTATCAAATATTCCATGAACCATCGACTTGAGATTTTTATTAAAAAGATTTCTTTTTTCTTGCTCATTCAAGTTAGGAAACGCAGCATCAATATTTTTTCTACTGAAAATATTTCTTTTAAGATTAGGGTTTTTTAAAAGGGTGAATAAAATATTTGCTAAAACATTTTGAAAGTTTATTGGGAAAGCAACAATTAGCTTCCAAAAAAATATGACTATCTTTTGATTGATAAATTTCATTTAAATCCTGTTACGCAGTTATTATACTAACCAGAGTAATAAACTATGCTTATCTTTATCTATAATCTCATTTTTCTTGTTTTAACCCCAATATTTATTACCAGGATCTTTTTCAAAGCAATTGGAGATTCAAGTTATATAAGGAATCTAAATAATAGGTTTGGTTTCTTATCAACTTCTATGGAGCCTGGTCTTGAATCAATATGGTTTCACTCAGTAAGTTTAGGAGAAGTAATTTCTTCGAGTGATCTAGTTAGAAAGCTTTCAAAGGATCATAAAGTCATTCTTACTACAACAACTGGAACAGGATTTAAAAAAGCAAATCAACTTTTTTTTGATAATAAGCGAGTTGATATTGCATATGCACCATGGGATTTTTATTTTTTTACTTTGCTCTTTCTAAATAAAGTGCAACCTAAGGCAGCTATCTTCTTTGAGACAGAAATTTGGCCAAACTCTATTCATTTATGCAAGGCAATGGAGATACCATCTATTGTTTGCAATGGAAGATTATCTAAAAAGAGTTTTAAAAAATATATGAAGCTTAATATCTTTTTTAAAAAAGTCTTCTCTAATCTTGATCTTGTTATGGCTCAAGGAGATAAAGATAAGAATTACTACCACCAGCTTGGCTGCAAAAATATTCACGTCACTGGCTCAGTTAAGTTTGATCAAGGATTTGATTTAAGCAAGTTAGAATCACTTAGTTTTAAGAAGTTTTTAGAGCATCCATATTTTCTCGCTGCTTCCACCCATGAAGGAGAGGATAAAATTATTTTGGACTCTTTTAACTTGATAAAAAAAGATTTTCCATCAGTTAGATTAGTTGTTGTTCCTCGCCATCCTGAGCGGGCAAATAAAATTAAAGCCCTTTTCCTTAAAATGGGATCAAAGTCAATATATGAAAATGAAGAGGAGATTTCAGCGGATATTTTAATAGTTAAATCGCTTGGAATTCTTCCTGCTTTATATGCAGACGCTCAGCTAGCCTTTGTTGGAGGAAGCTTAGTAAATAGAGGAGGCCATAATATAATTGAGCCTGCAATAGCACAGTGCCCATTTATATTGGGAGAAAACTATTTTAATTTTAAAAGTATTGTTGAATCTTTTATCAGTGCTAAGGCAACACACATTGTAAAAACACCATTGGACATATTTGAACTTTTTTGCAAAACCTATAAGAATCAAGATGACTTTAGAGAAGGTATGATTCGAAATGCAAATACAGTTGTTGAAAAGAATATTGGAGCAACCATGCGCCAACTTTCATTGATCAGAGCTAGTTATTAAATTGCAGAACAGCAAGATTAAAAAGAAAATAATTACCCTGATTGGACCAACTGCATGCAATAAAACTTCAACCGCAGTCCATTTAATTAAAAAATTTCAAATTTCAATCATAGGTGTAGACTCAGTTCAAATTTATAAAAGATTTAATATTGGATCTGCTAAGCCTCCGCAAGAAATCCTTGGAAAATACGAACATCACTTAGTAGATAGCGCTGACCCAGAAAATATTTTTTCAGTAAAGGATTTTTACGATCAGGCCCATAGACTTGTCATACAAGCGCACTCAAATAATAGGATTCCTATGCTTGTTGGCGGAACAATGATGTACTTCAATGCCTTATTTAAAGGATTAAATGATATACCAGAAGGAAATGAAGCTATCAGGAACGAGCTTCAACAAGAGCTTGATACCAGGGGGGTGGATAAGCTATTTAATGATTTAAAAAAAATAGACCCAGAATCAGCTAAAACTATCAAAGAAAATGATAAACAGAGAATAATTAGAGCTTTAGAGGTTTTCAAAATATCAGGTAAGAGGATTTCTGATTTCAAGAAAGAAACTACAGAGAATATCTTTGAAGAATTTGATTTTATAAATATAGGTATTTTTCCAAGTGATAGAGAGATTCTTCAAGCAAGGATACGAGAAAGAATAGTAGAAATGATCAACATGGGTCTAATTAAAGAAGCTCAAGAAATAATTAAATTAAAAAATATCCCAAAAAATCATCCAGCTTTAAATTCAATTAATTACAAAGAGGCAATTCAAGTAATTAATGGAGAATTAGATGCCAGTGAGCTTGAAGAGAAATGCGTCATCTCCACAAGACAATTGGTAAAAAGACAGATTACTTGGATGAGAAGTTTTAATTTCTCAAAAACTTTTGATATTAATTCAGCTGTTGAAATTGAAAAATACTTAGAAGAGCAAATTTTTTAAAATAATTTGTTTAATTATCTTCTTTCATCCATATATTAATGTTAAACATATATAATAAGCATTATGAATTGGGATAATCAGGATAACAAAGACCCTTGGGGCAACCGCTCCAATGGAAATGATCAAGATTTTGATGATCTTCTAAAGAGATTTTCTTCCATCTTAGGCGGTAAGTCTGGAGGAGGAAAAGGCTCTTCATCAGGTGGCGGATTTAATTTTTCACCAAGTAGATTTCTTGGGTACGGATTTTTTATATTTGCAGTTGTGTATCTATCTGCATCCATCTATACAGTTCAGCCTGGGGAAAGGGTAGTTATATTAAGACTTGGTGAGTACCATAAAGAGACAACAGAAGGTCTTAACTTTATGTTATTTGGAATAGATCAAAGATTTAAAGAAGATGTAGCCCTTACAAGAAGATATTCCCAAACAGCAAATATGCTTACTCAAGACGAGAATTTAGTTGATGTTACAGTTTCAGTTCAATACAGAATAAGTAATATCAAAGACTTCGTACTCAATGTTAGAGATCCAGAAGCAAGTCTCAGAAAGGCTACGGAGAGTGCATTGAGATTTGTTGTTGGTGACAATTCACTAGAACAAACTCTTACAGTTGGAAGAGAAAAGATCGCTCAGGATGTCGGTGATAGGCTTCAAGAATATTTAGATATTTATGAAGCTGGATTAATTGTGCAGCAAGTTAACATTGAAAAAACTGATCCGCCTGTTGCTGTGAAAGCTGCTTTCGATGATGTGGTTGCTGCCAGAGAAGATAAAATTAGGCTTCAAAATGAGGCTGAAAGATATGCTCTTACAATTGTTCCTGAAGCAAGAGGTCAGGCTGAGGCAACTATCAAAGCTGCGGAAGCATATAAAGAACAAGTAACTCTTACAGCTGAAGGTGAAGCTGTAAGGTTCAATGAAGTTTATGAAGAGTATAAAAAGAATCCTGAAGTAGTCAGAAAAAGAATTCATCTCGATGCTATGAAAAAAGTTTATTCAGATTCAACAAAAATAATGATTGACGTAAATGATGGAAGCAACATTACACTTCTTCCTTTAGGTGATATTTTGCAACAAACACAGGATGAGGATGAGGATTAAGTATGTCTTTTAAGAATTCAACTATTTTATTTTCTCTACTTGCTGTATTAATTTTATTTAATAGCTTTTTTATTGTTGATGAGCGTGAAAAAGCAATTGTTCTTCAGTTTGGAGAAACAGTTAGAGAAGATGTAGGTGTAGGTTTTCATTTTAAAGTGCCTATTATTCAGGAAGTGAAAAAGTTCGATGCTAGGCTTAGATCATTGGATGAGGATCCTGATAGAATCCTTACAAATGAAAGTAAATACTTGTTGGTTGATTCATTTGTTAAATATAAAATTAGTGATGTCCTCCTTTTTTATAAAGCCACTGGTGGAAGCTTTAATAACCTAAATAACCTGCTGGGACAAAGAACTGAATTCGAATTAAAGAACCAGTTTGGTAAGAGAAGCGTTACTGAAGTTGTCTCCGGCGAGCGTGATGAATTAATGAGAATAATGAGAGATAATTTAGCCACATCTGTTGTTGATCTTGGCATTGAGGTCATTGATTTTAGGGTTAAAAGAATAGATCTTCCGCCTGAGTTAAGCAATTCTGTATATGAAAGAATGAGAACTGAAAGAAATAGACTGGCAGAAGAGTTAAGATCAGAAGGGAAAGAGCTTTCAAGAGAAATCACTGCTTCTGCCGACAAAGATAGAATAATCATCCTGGCTGAAGCAAATAAGCTATCCCAGCAATTAAGAGGAGAGGGCGAGGCTACTGCAGCTGCAATTTATGCTGAGGCTCATAATCAGGATCCAGAATGGTATGAGTTCATAAGAACTATGGAGCTTCTGCCAGATGCATTTAATAATAAATCAGATGTTATGCTGATAGATTCAAATCAAGAGATCCTAAAATATTTCAAAGATTCTTCCGGCGAAGAAAAATAAAATGCCTAATAATACCCTTATCCTTGGTCTGCAATGGGGGGACGAAGGAAAAGGAAAAATTGTTGATGCCTTAAGTGAAAGTGCTTATGCAGTATGCAGATTCCAGGGCGGTCATAACGCTGGCCATACAATAAAAGTAGATGGGGTTCAAACTGTCCTTCATTTAATACCTTCAGGCGTCCTTCATAAAAATGTTAAATGTCTTATAGGAAATGGAGTAGTCCTATCTCTAGAAGCTATAAAAAAAGAAATTGAAGGATTGGAAGAATTTGGTGTTGAAGTTCGTAATCGTTTATATATTAGTGAAAACTGCCCATTAATTCTTCCTAGTCATATAAAGATTGATCAAGTAAGAGATAAAGATGAATTTATTGGTACAACTGGAAGAGGAATTGGACCAGCCTATGAAGATAAGGTTGGACGAAGAGCGATAAGATTTGGCGACTTACAAGATGAGACTTTGTTAAGAAAAAAAGTTTCAAGATTAATTAAGATTCATAATAAATTGTTGGAACATTTTTATGATGCAGAACCTTTTTCCGAAGAAGAGATCTATAACAATCTCCTATCTTTTAAAAACTTTGCTGAAGCTTTCTCAGTTAATACAACAGACTTGCTAATGAATTGGTCTGAAGAAGGAAAAGAAGTTTTGTTTGAGGGTGCACAAGGGACCTTCCTTGATATTGATCATGGAACCTATCCCTATGTTACTTCATCAAGCACTACAATAGGCGGGGTCTCATCAGGTCTTGGAATAGGACCAAAACACATTAATAATGTAATCGGAATTGTTAAAGCATATGCAACAAGAGTTGGAGAAGGACCATTTATGACGGAGCTTTTTGATAAGGATGGAGAGGAAATAGCTAAACGAGGTAATGAATTTGGAGCAACTACCGGCAGACCAAGAAGATGTGGATGGCTTGATCTTGTTGCTCTAAAGAAAGCTATTTTTATAAACTCTGTCAACAGTTTATGCATGACCAAAGCCGATGTGCTAGATACTTTTGAAAATATAAATGTTTGTATAGCCTATGATGATAAGGACTTACCAATTTATAAGAAATTTGAAGGATGGCAAGAGGATACTAGTCAATGTAGCTCATATGATGAACTACCAAAACAATTAAAGGACTATATAAAATTTATTGAGGAATCTGTTAATTGTAAAGTGAGTATAATTTCTGTCGGACCTTCGAGGGAGCAAAGCATTCATTTTTAGATTTTATCTAAACTCGCATTTATAAATTTATAAGATTCTGGATTAGAAAACTTTCTTGTTAATCTTATGCATTCATCAATAACAACACTTCTTGGTGCTATTTGTTTATCCATTTCAATTATCCCAAGACATAAGATTGCTTTATCAATAAGCTCGATTTCATTATCTTTAATTTTCATTTTTTTAGAGATAGTTTCTTCAATAATTTCATTATTTTTAATAAGTACATCCAAGCAAAACTTAAATCTTTTAAAATCTACTTTTTCAGATCGATGCTCTTTTTTAAATTGGTCTAATATTTCTGTAGAAGAAGTTTTTTCAAATAAGTGCTGATAGAATGCTTGAACTAAGACTTCTCTAGTTTTAACAGCTAACTTATGTTTTGCTAGATTTTTCATTAATTAGAGCTATCAATGCATTGGTATTGTTTGTTGTTGTTGTGATGTATCTTTTCTCAAGCTGATCTTTGTTATCTGCACAAATTACGCCATTTATGATTGAAATATCAGGGTAATCCAGAGCTAGCTGTCCCAATGATCTAAAAGTTTCATTGCTAACTAAATCATAATGAGATGTCTCTCCTCTAATGACAATTCCTACAGCAAGAATTCCTTTGGTTTTGGAAGTAATTTTTGATTTGGCTAAGGCTGGAATTTCCAGTGATCCAGGAGCTTTAAAAGATCTAATCATGCAATCCTCAGATTCCAATCTTTCCAAAGCCGCATCTGTCATCTCACTAATATAATCTTTATACCAGCTGGTATAGATAATTAAGATTTCATTATTTTTAGTCATTTTCAAAACCTACTATTTCAATGTTAAATCCAGAAATATTGTTATATTGGGTTGGGGTACCTAAAACTTTGATTTTTGTTAGCCCTAGGTCTCTTAAAATCTGAGACCCAGCTCCAATAACTCGCCTGCTTTTTTTAGTTAGCTCTTTACCTTCAAGCAAAGAGAGCCAATAACTACTAGCATCTCTATGATTTATTAAAACAAACACACCAGCCTCTGATTTTGATATCTTTTCTAGGGAATTCCTAACAGACCATTTCTTTCCAAGATCATTAATAGCTAATGTATCTTGTAAAACGCTTTGTGTTTGAACTCTGACTAATGGAGCATCTACATTTTGTATATCACCTTTCGATAAGGAAAAATGGAAATTTTTTTCTAGCATATCTTCCCAAATCCTTAACTCAAATTCTCCAAAGTCTGTTTTAACAGATCTTTTTTCAACCTCCTTTACTGTTGCTTCAGTTGTCAGCCTAAAATCAATTAAATCAGCAATAGTGCCAATCTTTAAATTATGTTTTTTAGCGAATTCAAAAAGATCATCCCTTCTTGCCATTGAGCCATCATCATTCATGATTTCACATATAACGCCTGATGGAGAATATCCTGCAAGCTGTGCAAGATCGCAAGAAGCTTCGGTATGGCCAGCCCTTGCTAGAACACCACCATCCATTGCTTGCAGCGGAAAAACATGGCCAGGTTGAGCGATGTCTTTTTTAGTTGCATCTGTTTTAACAGCTGCAAGAATAGTTGTTGCTCTATCTTGGGCAGAAATTCCTGTAGTAATGCCTTCTTTTGCTTCTATGGAGACAGTGAAAGCAGTTTTATTGTTAGATTCATTAGAATCAGTCATTTGTTTTAGACCCAGAACAGAGCACTTTTCCTTGGTAAGAGTTAGACAAATTAAGCCCCTTCCATGCTTTGCCATAAAGTTTACAATATCTGAATCAACTTTATCTGCTGCACAAACTAGGTCACCCTCATTCTCTCTATCTTCATCATCGACGATAATGACCATTTTCCCTTCTTTTAGGTCATCAATGATTTCTTTTGTTGTATTCATGATCTTTTTAAATAAGTTTCTTTACTGTCGCCATTAATTTTAAGAGAGGATTTTAAATCAAAACCCAAGCTTTCTATAGTTTTATTTTCAAACCAAGAAACTCCTTCATCTCCTAATGTAATATTAGACTTATATATAATTATTTCATCAACTAAACACTTATCCAGAAAGGCATTTACCAAATTTGGACCTGCTTCAACTAAAATCGAATTTATTTCTGTATTTGATAACTCTGCAATTACTTTATTTAAATCAGATGAGCGATTAATTATTACATCCCCACTTTTGAAGAAATTTGAATCTTTATTAATTTCTTGAGAGGTTAAAAGTATCTTTTGAGGCTGATTAACTTCGAAATCAACTCTGGCATTCATCCTAGGATTATCATTTCTGAGTGTATTGCCGCCAGTAAGGATTGCATCAAACTCTGCTCTTACAATTTGCACATCTTCTCTTGATTCTTCAGAGGTGATCCAAGTAAATGTATTATCTTTTCTGTGAGACATTCCATCTGCGGAGGAAGCAATCTTAACTGCTATGAAGGGTCTGTTATAAGTATTTTTGAAAAAGAAATGTTTATTAAGCTTAATTAATTCCTCTTCAAAAAAACCAGATAAGACCTCAATACCATTATCCTCCAATTGCTTAATACCAGATCCCGAAACCTTTGGGTTTGGATCTTTGATGCCGATGACAACCTTCCTAATACCAGACTTAATTATTGCATCTGTACAAGGTCCAGTTTTCCCATGATGACAGCAAGGTTCAAGCGTGCAGTACAAAGTGAGCTGTCTTAATTCTGCTTCGGAAATATTATTATTATTATGCAGATCCTCAAGCGCATTTATTTCTGCATGATTGGAGCCATATTTCATATGATGCCCCTCTGCAATTACTTCATTATCTTTAACTATAACGCAACCAACCATAGGATTAGGTTTAGTTAAATATTTTCCTTTATGGGCAAGATCAATAGCCCTTTTTAAAAAAATTTCATGCATTATTTCTTTTTAGACTTTTTCTTATCTTCTTTACTTAGTGACTTTATTTCATCTGAAAAATCATTGATATCTTGGAAATCTCTATAAACAGAAGCAAATCTGACATATGCAACTTGATCAACATCTTTGAGGGCATTCATCATAATTTCTCCTATTTTTTCAGAGTGAATCTCTCTTTCTCCAAGCACTCTTATGTCACTTAAGATCTTTGAAAAGAGGGCATCTGTTTTTTCAGAAGAAAGAGGTCTTTTCTCTAAAGCCCTTAGCATCCCTTTTTTCAGTTTTGATCCATTAAACTCTTGTCGCTTACCATCATTCTTAATAATTTTTGGAAGCGCAAGGTCAGCAATCTCAAATGTAGTAAATCTTGCATTACATACATCGCATTTTCTTCTTCTTCTTATTTGAGAACCATCTGCAAATATTCTTGAATCAATAACTTTTGTATCTTCTGCTTGGCAAAAAGGGCAATACATTACTTATAAACCGGGAACTCTTTGCATAAAGACAAAGCTTTATTTTTAATTTCCTCAATTTTTTGCTCATTATCTAAATCAAGGACTATATCGCAGATCCAGTTTGAAATTTGAATAATTTCATCCTCCTTAAAGCCTCTTGTTGTAACTGCAGGTGTTCCAAGCCTTATTCCTGATGTGACAAATGGAGACTGTGGATCATTAGGAACAGTATTCTTGTTAACTGTGATATTAGCTAAACCAAGCTTATATTCAGAATCTTTTCCTGTTATCCCTTTATTTCTCAGGTCGACAAGTATCATATGATTTTCAGTACCACCTTTTACTATATCGACTCCTCTTCCAATAATAGTCTTCGCCATAGTTTTAGCATTACTAATAACTTGAGACATATAAGTTTTAAATTCAGGTTCAAGAGCTTCTTTAAAACAAACTGCTTTTGCTGCAACAACATGCATCAAAGGACCTCCTTGTGAGCCAGGGAAAACTGCAGAGTTTAATTTTTTTTGTATTTCCTCATTTTCTTTTGCAAGAATAATCCCAGATCTTGGTCCTCTTAACGTTTTATGTGTTGTGGATGTCACGACATCTGCAAATGGAACTGGAGAAGGATACATTCCTGCTGCAACAAGTCCAGATATATGTGCCATATCTACTAAGAAATAAGCATTAACCTCATCTGCTATTTCTCTAAACTTACTCCAATCAACTAAACCCGAGAAAGCAGAAAAACCAGCGATTATAAGTTTTGGATTATGCTTTTTTGCTAAATCGCGAACTTGATCATAATCAATGTCATGTGTTTCAGAATTTAGTCCGTATTGAAAAGACTTATAGTTTCTTCCTGAAAAATTTACTTTTGATCCATGAGTGAGATGTCCTCCATGATCGAGACTCATTCCAAGGATTGTGTCATTTGGTTCAAGTAATGCTAAATATGCGGCAGCATTTGCAGATGAACCAGAATGAGGCTGCACATTTGCATAATCTGCACTAAAAAGTTCTTTAGCTCTATCTATTGCTAATTTTTCAGCAATATCAACAAACTCACAACCTCCATAATATCTTTTGTCAGGATACCCCTCAGCATACTTATTTGTTAATACTGAACCTTGAGCTTGTAAGACTCTTTCGCTTGCATAATTTTCTGAGGCTATGAGTTCAATATGCTCTTCTTGTCTGACCATTTCCTTTTGGAAGGATTCCCAAAGCTCAGCATCATAAAGTTCTATATCTTTTTTGTTAGAAAAGATTGCATCAGTTTTAATATTAGATTTCTTATCAAGCAAAGACATTATTTAAATTTCTCCTTAATTACGGGTAACTGATGCAATGCTTTATGACATATGTTCATTCATAATCAAAGCATCAAGCTTTGTTACCGCATGTAATTATTATATATTTTAAATGAACTAAGGTTTTTTGTGGATAAAAGTTTTTTTTCTTTTTGGGAATGTTTGTTTGCATATTTTACACTCTAATCCAAAGCATTCTCTAGCCTGACAATATTCTCTTCCCCAAAAAATGAACTGCAAATGTAAATCATTCCATTCTTCAGGCGGGAAAACTTTCTTTAAATCTTTTTCTGTTTGCACTACATTCTTTCCTGAAGTAAGTCCCCATCTTTGAGCTAATCTGTGAACATGAGTATCTACAGGAAAAGCAGGTTCTCCAAAAGCCTGACTCATCAAAACAGAAGCAGTTTTGTGCCCAACTCCAGGTAATTTTTCTAACTCATGAAAGCTTTTGGGAACTATGCTGTTATGTTCTTTAACTAATATTTTTGATAACTGTTTTATGGCCTTTGATTTTTTGGGACCTAGGCCACATGGCTTGATAATAGAATATATTTTCTTTTCAGATAGTTTTGACATTTCAAGAGGACTTTTTGCTAATTTAAATAACTTAGGCGTTACCTGATTCACTCTTTCATCAGTGCATTGGGCTGAAAGTAAAACTGCTATCAAAAAAGAAAAGTTATCAAAATGATTAAGAGGAATAGGTGGGTTAGGATATTTTTTACCTAAAATCTTTTTAACTATCAATGCTCTCTCTTTTCTTGTCATATAATAAATATTTAAATTAATTCTTAATGATCAAGTATAAGAAATATCTATTGAAGCTTAAAGATGCATTTTTAGAAGAAAATGTACAAAACACAAAAATGTTAGATTTATATCTAAAATATCTTGAGGGCGAGGCTTCGGAACAAGATTTAGAAGATGCTAACAAACAGCTTGCAGAAATACTTAAAAGCCTGGGCATGGGTGTGCTTGTAGTTCTACCTTTTAGCCCAGTTAGCATTCCTTATCTTGTTAAGAAAGCTAAAGAAAATAATATCGATATAATTCCTAAGTGGTATAAAGCTTTAAGAGAGCAGGATGATAGATTAGAATAACAAAGTAAATTTTGGAGTAAATTATGAAAACAGCTGTAATAGTGGATAGTGTCAGAACAGGACTAGCTAAGTCATTTAGAGGTGGATTTAACATGACTAGGCCTGATGAAATGTTGGCACATATTATAAATGCAACATTGGAGAGGAATCCCAACTTACCTCCAGAAGCTGTTGAAGATATCATAATGGGGTGTGGAAATCCTGAGGGTGCTCAGGGACATAATGTTGGAAGAAATGCTGCGGTTCTCTCTAATCTACCTATTACTGCTGGAGGCACAACTATAAACAGATATTGTTCTTCTGGAATGCAGTCAATATCCATGGCGGCATCTCAAATTATGGCTGGTTGCTATGACACAGTTATTGCTGGAGGGGCAGAAACAATTTCTATGATGCAAGGAAAACAAAATATGGATAATTTTGTTAATGAAAGACTTGCTGAGAAGTCTCCAGGAATATATTACCCAATGGGAATGACAGCTGAAGTGGTTGCAAAAAGATATAACGTATCTAGAGAGGCTCAAGATGAGTATGCGCTTGAAAGTCAAATGAGGACAGCAGCAGCCCAGCAATCTGGAGCATATGATGATGAAATTATTCCAATGGAAACAAAGATGCTTCTTATGAATAAAGAAACTGGGGACTCAAAAGAAATTGATTATTGTGTAGAAAAAGATGAGTGTAATAGACCAGAGACAACGCTTGATGGATTGGCTTCTTTAAAGCCAGTCTTTGATCCAGAAAATGGATCAGTTACAGCTGGAAATTCTTCACAATTATCAGATGGTGCTTCTGTTACCTTGGTAATGTCAGAAGAAAAAGCACTTGAACTTGGTCTTAAGCCGTTAGCTTATTTTAGAGGTTTTACAACTATGGGATGTGAGCCAGATGAAATGGGTATAGGTCCCGTTTTCTCCGTTCCAAAACTTTTAAATAACTATAATCTTTCAATAAACGATATAGATATTTGGGAGCTTAATGAAGCCTTTGCAGTTCAAGTAGTCTATTGCAGAGATAAGCTAGGTATTCCAATGGAAAAACTTAACCTTGATGGAGGGTCAATATCTATAGGCCATCCATTTGGTATGACTGGCTCAAGACAAGTAGGGCATATAGTTAGACAGCTTCACTCTCATGATAAGCAATTTGGTGTTGTAACTATGTGTATTGGTGGCGGTATGGGAGCAAGTGGATTGTTTGAAAGATATCCTTCTTGATATCCGAATCTGACATTCTTAAATGCTTTCAACATCTGGTTGATAAGTCTTATCATGAAGATTCTATTCTATTAGGTTCAGGAGATGATGCTGCTGTAATAGATACCCAAGGCAGACAGTTAGTCCATTCCGTTGATATTTCAAAAATAGGGGTTCACTTCCATGAAAGCATGAGACCCGAGGATATTGCTTACAGGTCTATAACTACAGCGTTGAGTGATTTGGCAGGAATGGGCTCTTTTCCTTCTTTTATTTCTATTGCACTGACCTCCGATATTGAGGAAATTTCATGGTATGAGAAATTCTCTAACGGCATCAAGGAAACTTTAGATGAATTTAGTATTGACCTTGTTGGTGGAGATGTAACAAAGGGAGAATTAAATATTTCAGTAAATGTTTTTGGATACCCGTTTAAAAAACCAATACCTAGAAGTGGCGCAAAACTTGGAGACTCTATTTATGTAACAGGCCAATTAGGAAAAGCAAAACAAGGACTAAATGATTGGCTTAACAAAAAAGATTCAATATATTGCAATGAATATCTTAGACCAAAACCACAATTCCAAAAGGCTAAGGAGATTTCAGGTTTTGCAACTTCATGTATTGATATATCAGATGGACTAATTAAAGATTTAGGTGATATCTGCAAACAGTCAAATGTAGGTGCAGAATTATGTTATGAAAATATTCCCATTCTTTATGACCAAAAAGACTTAACTCATGGAGATGATTATCAGCTCTGTTTTACAGCACCGAGTCATCTTGATGATCAGTTAAGAAGCCAAGGATTCTTCTTTATTGGAAAAATAATACAGAATTTAGATCTCATAGTTAAAAAGGATGGCTCTGAAGTAACATTTGAAAAAAATGGATGGGATCCATTTGAGTAAAAGAATTGGTATTGTCGGCGGCGGTATAACAGGACTAATCTCTGCATATTTTTTATCTCTAGAGGGGCACAAAGTTGATTTATACGAAAAGAAAACACTTTTGAGTGAGACCAGCTCTAAGACAACAAAACTAATACATGGAGGCATAAGATACTTAGAAAATTTGCAATTTCATGAAGTAAAGAATGGAATAAATGATAGAAAATGGTGGCTTGAGAATTTTCCAGATGAAACAAAGCTTCAAGAAATCATAGTTCTTTCCAAAAGAAGATTTTCCTCTGAAATTCTTAAGTTTTTTGTTGGCATAAAAATCTATGAGACATTCGCTGGCCGTTCAAATATTAAAACTGGCAGGCTTTACAAGCAAGAAGATCTCTTATCTTTTGGTATAAAAAATGATATTGCAGCAGGCATATCCTTTTTTGATGGATTGATGCAAGAAAGTGTGGGCGAAGAAATTATAAAAAGATGTAAAAGTAATGGCGTAAATTTCTATGAGAACCATGAAATAAAAAGTATTAGGTCGGAAGGGTTCATTGAAGAAAAACAATATGAAAAAATAATTATTGCAACCGGGCCTTGGATATCTTCATTTCTCAAACAAAATAAGATCGATACGAATAAAACCATTGATTACATAAAAGGAAGTCACCTGGTAATTAAAAGGAGAATTAAGAATGGTCTTATGTTCAGGGATCAAAAAAAACAAAGATATATATTTGCTCTTCCATACAAAGATAATCTTCTTCTTGGAACAACTGAACAGAGAGTGAGCACACCTGAAGATAAGCAAGCATTAGATTCAGAGGTTAATTACCTTTTAGAAAGTATTAATATTTATATTGATAGACCCATTAGTAAAGATGAAATAATCGATAGTTATGCAGGAGTTAGGCCGCTCATTAAATCAAAAGTTAAAGATTTTCACTTATCATCAAGGGATTTTCATATACAAAAAGATAAGAATCTATTGAGTCTTTTTGGAGGGAAATGGACTACAGCACCTTCAATAGCAAGAAATATTGTTAGAATTGTTAATAATGAATGATAAAAAAACATTAAAAAATCCATTTTATTTCATCGCCTCATTGGGTGGAATTGGACTAATAAGATTTGCGCCTGGAACATTTGGCTCTATTTTTGCATGGTTCTTATTTATTTTTTTATCTCACTATCTAAATATGATCATCTTGACCTCTTTGGCATTTTTATTAGCGATTTGGGTTTGTGAATACATTTCAAAAGATTTTGAAGAAAAAGATGATAAATCAATTGTGATTGATGAGCTTGTAGGAATGTGGATTGCATTGATGCCCGCTATCTATTTTGCTGACACTCAGTTCGAAAGAACGATAATTGCAATTCTGGCTTTACTTTTATTTAGAGTCTTTGATATTTTGAAACCATTTCCAATAAGTTATTTTGATCAAACATTTAAGAATGGTTTTGGAATAGTAATAGATGATGTTTTAGCAGGAATAATTACTTTACTAATCTTAATTCCTCTATCTCTTTTATTATTTTAGAAGCTTTTAAGCCAGATTCTTCAATCATTTCCTCTCTGGATTGATGTTCAATAAACACATCAGGTATTCCAAAAAGCTTAGATTTAATGTCTATATTATTATCTGAACAAAATTCTTGAACAGCACTTCCAGCACCACCAGCAATCGATCCATCTTCAATTGAAACAAATGCTTGTGCCTTAGACAAATATTTCTTGAGAATATCTTCATCAAGAGGTTTAACAAAACGCATATCAATTAGAGTAAGACTTAAAGTATTTGCAACTTCTTTTGCTTGATCAAGCAAAGCTCCAAAATTGATGATAATTAAATCTTTTGATCTTTCTTTAATCAATCTTCCTTTGCCGATTTCAACTGGCGTAAGATCATTTTCAACATCAACATTAGGGCCAGATCCTCTTGGATATCTTATTGAGGCAGGGCCATTATGAAAAAAACCAGTTGTTAAAAGTTTTCTGGTTTCATTTTCATCAGATGGGGTCATCACGATCATATTAGGTATGCACCTTAGGTAAACTAGGTCGTAGTTTCCCGAGTGAGTAGGCCCATCCTCACCAACTAATCCAGCTCTATCAATTGCAAAAGTTACATCTAAGTTTTGAAGTGCTACATCATGAATGAGTTGATCATAGGCTCTTTGAAGAAAGGTAGAATAAATTGCTACGACTGGCTTTTTTCTCTCACATGCCAATCCAGCAGACAAAGTAACAGCATGCTGTTCTGCTATTGCAACATCAAAGTATCTTTCAGGAAACTCTTTACTAAATCCGACTAATCCTGATCCCTCCCTCATAGCTGGAGTTATTGCAACAAGATCATCGTTTTCTTTAGCCATGTCTAGTATCCAGTCACTGAATATATCTTGATATTTTGGTTTTGTTTTTCCTATACTTTTTGAGGTATTGCTTTTAGATATTGCATGATATTTAATTCTGTCCTCTTCAGCTAAATCATATCCAGCACCTTTTTTTGTAATTATGTGAAGGAACTGTGGTCCCTCAAAATTCTTTAAATTCCCAATTACATTCAAAAGTTGATCAATATTATGACCATCAATTGGCCCAATATAATTTAGTCCAAGCTCCTCAAAAATAGCACCTGGCGCTACCATTGTTTTCATATGAGTCTCAACAGTGCGAGCTAAATGATGGGCAGCAGGGATATTTTTTAAAAACTTTTTACCATTACTTTTAATTCCTTTATAAAGTTTGGATGCCCATATTCTAGAGAAGTAATTATTCAGCCCTCCAACATTCTCAGAGATTGACATGTCATTATCATTTAAAATTATCAGCATATCTGGCTTTGCGCCTCCAGCATGTTGCATTGCCTCGAAAGCCATTCCAGCAGTCATTGCACCGTCGCCAATAACAGCAACTGTTTTTTTCTCTCCTTCATTTAATTTGTTGGCAATAGCCATACCGATTGCTGAACTTATAGACGTGCTTGAATGCCCAGCCCCAAAGGCATCAAAATTGCTTTCATTTCTGGATGGAAAGGGAGCTAAGCCATCTTTTGATCTTATTGAATTAATTTGATTTTTCCTACCTGTTAATATCTTATGAGGATAAGCTTGGTGACCAACGTCCCAAATAATATTATCTGATGGAGCATCATAAAGATAATGTAAAACAACCGTTAACTCAACAACGCCAAGACCTGCTCCAAGATGCCCACCACTTTTTCCAACTGAGTAGAGCAAAAACTCTCTTAATTCATCAGCTAAAGTTTTTAGATCATGAGGCGAAAGCTCTTTAAGATCTTCTGGATAATTAATTTTATCAAGTAGCTCAGTAGAAGGAACTTCCTTAGGTATTTCATTAAATATTTTCATTACATTTTCCGCTGATAAATATAATCTATTATTTTAAAAATATCTTTATCATTTTCTTTATCAAAGATTTTTTTAGCAATCTCAACTGATTCAGTATGATTTTCACTGATTAACTTCGAACATTCTTCCTCATTGAGGATACTAAGAATATTAATCTTTTTATTTTTTAAATCCGAACCTATTGGCTTACCAATTTCACTTTGATTACCAAATTCATCTAAGTAATCATCAACTATTTGGAATCCAATTCCAATAGATCTTCCGAGTTTATAAATAAGATCCTTATCTTTAGAGAATCTTTCCCACCCAAGGAAGCCTAAAACTAATGATATCTCTATTAATTTTCCTGTTTTTAGATAATGCATTTTCTTAATAAATTCTTCATCTGCATGAATTGGATCAGCAGTTATATCAAGTTCTTGACCGAGCACCATGCCCTTATAGCCACATGCATCGGTTAAAAGAGAAATAGCAGAAACTTTTAAATCGCTATTTAGATCACAATCATTTGTTATTACTTCAAAAGCTAATGTCTGTAATGCATCTCCGGACAATATCGCTATCGCTTCTCCATACTTTATGTGGTTAGAATCTTTACCCCTTCTTATATTGTCGTTATCCATAGATGGCAAATCGTCATGAATTAATGAATAACTGTGAAGTAATTCAATACTAGTAGCTAAATTAATAGCAGATGATTTAGTCAGGGCAGCATTTTTTTTACTTGCTGCAATAAGGAGGGCGGATCTAATCATTTTGCTTTCAGCTGTTGAGGTATATAACATTGAATTCGAAACTTTTGATTCAGTCTTTACAAGGCTGGCTATTCTTTCTAAGACTAGTAACCTAGCCTCTGTAAGGATTTCAGGAAACATAATTTAAATTAATCTTCTAAAAGTTCAGAATCACCACTATCTAAGAGCTTCTCAACTTTTAATTCTGCTTCAGATAATTGCTTTTGACACTCTTTGACAAGCATGACTCCTTCTTCAAATGATTTTATTGAATCATCGAGGTCAATGTTACCTTCCTCGAGCTTAGCAACAATTTTTTCAAGCTTCTTCAGCGAGGACTCGAAGTTATTCTTTGAATTACTCATACCATATTGTAACTAAAAATTATTACTGTGGGTTAATTTGAAGCTGCTCTCTTTTTTCCAAGAATTTTTTGATCTTTGGAGGTATTGATAATGCTGCAGGAGTGAAGATTAACGTAAGTAAAGTACTAAAACTCAGGCCAAAAACAATTGATTGAGCAAGATTCGACCACCAGTCAACAACTCTACTTCCGACCGAAATATCTCTTCCAATAATATCTATACTTAAGCCAAGAGCTAGTGGAAGAAGTCCGAGTATTGTCGTAGTTGTTGTTAGAAGGATGGGTCTTAATCTTTGCATACATGCTATTTTAATAATCTTGGTAATTTCTTCATGAGGCATATCACTTTTAAGTCTGTTAAAAGTATCAATTAATACAATATTATTATTAACAACAATACCAGCAAGAGTAACTATTGAAATCCCAGTCATCGTCGAGCTAAATGGCTTATTAGTAATTAAAAGCCCTAGTAGCACTCCAACAAAAGACATTACAACAGCAGACAAGATTAAGAGAGATTGATAGAAGCTATTAAATTGAGTAAGAAGCATTAATAGCATTACGAAGATTGCAGTGCCTCCAGCAACCCCCAAAAATTCATTAACTTCCTCAGTTTCTTCAGCTTGACCCTGGAAGCCGTATTTTATGTCGCCACCAAAATCTTGACTTGAAAGCCAACTATCAAGTTCTTCTACCTTTTCATTTACTAAAACTCCTGGAACGTTAGAGGCATAAATTTCATGATAAAAATATCCATTCCTTCGAGAAACATTCTCTTTATATTGTTGTGGCTTCAAAGAGATAAAGCTACTTACGGGAACCAATCCATTTTGTGTTTGTACCTTAAGATTATTAATTCCAGTTATAGTTCTATCTTGAGGTTGAAATCTTGCTCTTATTTCAATTGCATCTTTTGAATCATCTGGAGTAAATTCTCCAACCTTAAATCCTGAAGTAAGCATCTGAACAAGAGCACCTACGTTAAAAACACTTACTCCAAGCTGAGCAGCTTTTTGATTATCTACTTCAACACTCCACTCAACAGCTGGATAAGCTCTCGATGAAAAAATATTGGTTATGCCATTTATTTCAGTGCGCATATGATTTTCAATTTCTTTCGCAGCATAAGTAACACTTTCTTCAGTATCTCCATAAATACCAAGCATTATTGGAGCACCGAATTGTGGACCGCCCATATCTGGCTCAGCTTCCACAACTACACCGGGTATATCTTGCGTTACTTTGGTAATTAGACTAATTGCTTCAAGTCCGCTAATTTCTCTATCTGATGGAGGAACAACCTCAACGAAACCACTTCCAATTTTATCGCTTCCAGAGTCAAACCAATCAGCACCAGCTTTTAAATAAATACTTTTTAATTCGTCAATCTCTAATAATCTTTCTTCGATAGATTCAATGATGTCTTTTTTTTCTAAGGAAGAAAAATTACCTCTTCCGCGTATAGATATTTTTGCTTCAAGTGGATCTATAGTTGCAAAGTATTCTGTTCCTTTACCATAAAAGTTATATGTTGTAACAATTAGCGCTATAACTGAAATACAGGCAACCATAGTCTCTATTGGATTTTTAATAAAGAACTTTATTCTCTTTGAATAGAACTCTGAAATTGTATCAAAAATAACTTGACCAGTTTTGTCCACTGAATCTTTTGAGCTTAAAACTGATTTATGCTGACCAAAATATGTCCCAATTACCGGAGTAACAATCATTGCATAGAAAAAAGAAGCGCAGAGTACGAAGAAAACCGTCATTGGAAGATATTTCATGAACTGTCCTGTGTATCCAGGCCAGAATATTAATGGGATAAAGGCTGCTAAAGTTGTTCCAGTTGAGGCTAGAATTGGATAAAACATTCTTTTTGCACCCAGTCTGTAGGCTTCAAATCTTGTTAAGCCCTCACTAATTTTTCTATCAGCATATTCTGTAACTACTATTGAGCCATCAATAAGCATTCCCATTGAGAGCAATAATCCAAACATCACCAAAAAATTTAACTCATAACCCATACTGACTAGAACTATGAAAGTGAATAAAAAGCAAAACGGTATAGATAAACCAACCAGTAATCCAACTCTTAATCCCATTGAAGCTACAACTACTATCATAATTAGAATAATTGCACCTAAAATATTTCCCTCAAGCTCTGAAACCATTTGCTCAGTGATAACAGTCTCATCATCTGTAATTAAAATATCAAGGTTTGGTGGAAGACTTTTTTTAAGATCTTCTAGGACGCCAGAAATAGAACTTTTTGTATCAAGGGCATTTGCTCCATCTCTAAGGAATATATCTAATGCAACAGTGTCTTTACCATTGATTCGGGCATATTCGTTGAAATCCTTAAATGTTCTTTTTACAGTAGCAATATCTCCAAAGGTTACAACTGCATCCTTTGTAACTTTAACGGGAATGCTGTAAACATCCCTAGGTGTTTCCAAAACGCTTGGCACCTCAACATTAAAACTTCCAAGACCTGTGTCCTGCCTTCCTCCTGGGATCACAATATTGTTATTGCTTATAGAGTTATAGAGATCATCAAGAGTAACCCCATAGGCTTCCATCTTCGATTTATCAATAACTCCTTCTAAAACTTCATCTGGTGCTGCAACAAGATTTGCTTCATAGATTCCATCAATTGATTCAAGCATATCCTTCATTTCTTCAGCAAAGTAGATCTTTTGCCTAAGAGAGCCATCACCTTGGAGACTTATTGTCATCGCTGGAAAACTTCTTTCTGAATATTCTTGTATTTGAGGATCCTCAGCACCTAAAGGAAGCTCTGATTTAACTTCTTCTATCGATTGTTGAATATCAATTATGGCTTCATTCATATTATGTTGAATTTCAAATTCAACTATCATTCTCGTGATGCCTAGAGTGCTATAAGAGCTGATATTTTTTACACCTTCAACACTTCTTAAATTATTTTCAAGAGGTCTAGCTATCAATCGTGAGCCATCCTCTGGAGATGCACCCTCAAGAAAAACTGAAACACTTATAAAAGGAAGTTGTATATTAGGGCTTGATGAAACTTGTATTTCTTGTCTCGCATATGATCCTGCTAGAAGGACAAGTACTGCAATTACAATAGTAGTCTTTGCTTTTGAAAGGGCAAAATCTATAATGCTGGTCATATTAATTTGATTTGTTATCTAAAATCATTTGGCCATCTTCGACAAATCCATGTCCTTTCACAACTAAATTAACAGTTTGGGGAATACCGGAAATCCACAATCCCTCCTCAAGATCTTCAACAATAAATATTGGGACAAACCTAATAATATTTTCTGAATCAAGAACTTTCACTCCAATATTTCCTGAATCATCGAGATCAAGAATTGATGGTGAAATCTTGTGAGACAAAATTTCATCAGTTTGTATTGTTATTGTTGAGGTAACTCCATCTTTGATGACCCCAATCGGATTGTTAATTTCACTCTCCACTCTGAATGTTTTTGTTTGAGGGGAAGCACTTTTAGATACAAAGGAAAGTTTGCCCTCAATTTTTTCTCCAGTGATTAATTCAATTAAGACTTTTTGTCCAACTTTTACATCTGCGATTCTTATTTCTGGGATTTCAGCAATAAATTTAATTGGATCTAAATCAATAATTGTTGCACAAACTTGACCTCTATCAAGAAAGTTCCCAGGCTTAACAATAGATTCAATATATCCACTAAATGGAGACTTAACCTCAGTCCTGTTCAGCTCAACAATACCAAGCTTGCAAAGAAGAGAATCTTTTTTAATAAAATCTCCTTCTTTTGCTCCAATCTCCACAACTTCTCCAGTCGTTTTAGCTTTTACAGCCACCCTTCTTTCTGAGTTACTTGTGGCTTTTAGTTTTATTGATGGACTAAACATAGTAGGGGTGCTCGTTCTTATTTCTATTGAAGCAGCATTACTATCTTCAACAGGAACAGGATCTTTTTCTTCAACAAATATTCCTGAAAGCATCCAGAAGATAATTGGAATAACTATGTAGAGGGAGATTCTTACGTTTTGATTCATAAATTTATAGCAATGTTGTGTAAAGTATACTTGACGTAAATCAAATTACACTTTTCGTGAGTTAGATTTGGTGTTTTTTTCTTAATTTTTCAAGTGTCTTGAGGTCAAATCTATCAAAATTTTCATCTAAGTTATCATTTGGTTCATGAAAATCTGATAGCTTTGCTTCCTCACAACATTTAATGAAATCAGATAATGTTGGTAAAAAATCATTCTTAGCAACAACTTTTAGAATTGCATCCTTGATATGATGATTTTCAAATCTTTTAAGACTCATAGCCCAAAGCTTTTTACCTTCTTTAAGTCTTTCATCATCTCCAAAGACTTTATAGAACTGATAATGATACGACATCTCAAGTTTTAGGAATAAATCATCAATAAGATTTATGAAATCTTGAGCAAGCTTTTTTTTACTCGATTTCTTCTGCCCAAGACTGGTCACTTTTTCTTTCTTTGAATGTTTTGGTGAATTTCCCTGGCTCATTTTTAGTATTATAACTCCCAATCTCTTTTCTTTTTACAAAATCAACAAATTTAACGTTCCATGTTTTTAGCGCAGCGCCATTATCTTTCCAAAAAAGAATAAATTCACCAAGATAACTAAGTGCAGTATCTTTTTTGATTTCTGATAATTCAAGGATATCAAGAGCTGAACTGCTTGGCATCCAATCGTCAGCCATGGTGTAAGGCATGCCTTTATTTTTTGAATTAAATTGCACCCATTCTTTTCTTATATAGTTTATAAAAACAGAGTTCCAGTTATCTTTATGAACTTTCTTTTCTTTCCAATAAATCCTAAATTCTTTTAGCTTCAAAGAAGCAAAATCTATGTCAATTCCTCCAAGCTCAAGCACTTCAATAGCCTCACTTGAAGGTTCCCAGTTGGAATTCATTATGTTTGATTTATTTGATCCCAATCTATGGGGTAACTTAAGATTAACCTTCTTATATTTATTAAAATTTATTTTAATCAGTCCAAGACCAGCAATCTTTTCAATGCTGCTAATTATTTTTTTTTCTTCCATAAAAGAGAATTTCTCTAAGATAATTTCTGAAATATCTTCTAATGAATTTGAAGTAATTTTATTATCTTCAATGAATTTAAGAATAATTGCAGCTTCTACACCAATAGTATCTGCAACATCTTTTGAAAAAGAAAGATCATTTGACTTCACCTAGCTTTTTGATCTCCTAGCTTGAACAGCTGAGGATAGCTCTGAAAGACATTGTTTTGTATCTTCAAAGTTAATGCATGCATCTGTAATACTTTTTCCATACTCTAAATCATCACCAATCTTCTGATTACCTTCTGTTAAGTGACTTTCTATCATTACTCCTCTTATTTCATTCATACCATCAGATATTTGCTTTGACACAACGCTAATATTCTCAAGCTGCCTTTTAAAGACTTTTTGACTATTGCCATGGCTTACATCAATCATGATTGAATCATTTGTTTCCGCTTCATTAAGTGCATCAATAGTTTCTCTTATATCGTCAGGGTAAAGGTTTGGTTTAGTTCCACCTCTGAGAATAATATGTGTATCAGAGTTTCCAGATGTTTTATAAATGGAAACCATTCCCTCCTTAGTATTTGAAAAAAATACATGAGAATGATTTGAAGCTTTAATACCATAAATAGCTGGATTTAGATCACCCGTTGTTCCATTTTTGAAGCCAATTGGACATGAAAGTCCTGATGCCAGTTCTCGATGAATCTGACTTTCAGCAGTTCTGGCTCCAATAGCGCCCCATGAAACTAAATCAGCTACAAACTGCGGAGAAATTGGATCAAGAAACTCAGTACCAACAGGAAGGCCAAGCTCAGAAATTTTATGAAGTATAGATCTTGCTAGGAAAAGCCCTTTATTAGCATCAAAAGTATTGTCCATATCAGGATCATTTATAAGACCTTTCCAGCCAATGCTTGTTCTTGGTTTCTCAAAGTAGACTCTCATAATCAAAAGAATATCTTCTTCATACTTTTGCTTCTCATCAATTAAAAGTTTTGCATATTCTTCAGCAGAATTTGGATCATGAATTGAACAGGGACCAACTACTGCTATCAATCTGTCATCTTTACCATGTAGTATCTGACTTACCTCATTTCTAGTTCCATATACCAGTTTAGATATCTCATCAGTAAGGGGATATTTTGAGATCACATCATCAGGAGTAACTAAATCTACCTTGTTAATGATTCGGGTATTGTCTGTTGAGTAATTCATTTTTTTGATCACTATTTAAATTAAGTTTACAAATATAACTATGATGCAAATCAATTGAAAGCTTAATATTAAATATTTAGATTTTTTTTATTGCAGTGCAATCAAATCATAAAAACTGTTATTTTGTCTAAACACAATATATTGTATTTAAGACTTTCCACAATTACACTATGTAGTGTTTATGAGCACTTTCCAACCAAAACAGAGAGAATTAGGCATTGTTAACGGCGTTCCACTTCCAGAAATGCCAGAGGATCTTTTTATTCCTCCACAAGCTTTGGAGATTTGCCTAGAAACTTTTACTGGCCCAATGGACTTATTGTTATACCTTATAAAGAAACAAAACATAAACATTCTTGATCTTGAAGTATCTAAGATTACAGATCAATACATAGATTACATAAACCTTATGGAGTCTTTAGACTTTGAGCTAGCCGCAGAATATTTGGTTATGGCGGCTACATTAGCTGAAATTAAATCTAGAATGCTTCTGCCAAAAGTTAAAGAAGAAGATGACGAAGCTGACCCAAGGCTCGATTTAATAAGAAGACTTCAAGAGTACCAAGTTTTCAAAACTGTTTCAGAAGAGCTTGCAAATATTGATAGAGTAAATAGAGACTTTTACTTAGCAAGTGTAGGTATGCCTAAAGTTGAAAAAAAGACAAATGTAATTGACTTTAATTTAGCAAGGCTCAAATCAAGCATGGTTGAAGTTTTATCAAGACCAAAACTAGATAAAAGCCACCAAATAGCTTTTGAGGAGCTTTCAACGCAGGATAGAATTCAGTTTATATTATCAATTCTTTCAAAAAAGAATTTAATTGGTTTTTATAAGACCCTCCAGAAATCAGAAGGCAAAATAGGTGTAGTGGTTTCATTCTTAGCTTCACTTGAGCTCGCCAAAGATGGATGTGTAGACTTAATCCAAAATAACAATGAAGAAATTTATATCAAATCAAAAGTACTTAACGCAGTAAATGAATAAGAATATTGAAAATTTTATCGAATCTTTATTGTTTGCTTCAGGAAGACCATTGCGATTATCTGAAATTAGGTCAATGCTTGAAAATGAAGGTATAAAAGTTGATTTAGCTGAAATAAAAGTCGGATTAAATAATCTTGAAGAAAGATATGCAGAATCTTCCATAGAGTTATCTGAAGTCGCCTCAGGCTTTAGGTTACAGATTAAAAAAGATTTTACTCATCTTTTATCTTCATTGTGGACAGAGAACAACAGATTATCTAAATCTTTGATGGAAACTATATCAATAATAGCCTACAAGCAGCCTGTAACTCGGGGTGAAATTGAAGAAATAAGAGGAGTCCAGGTTAGTACAAATATTATAAGAAATTTGCTTGAAAGAGATTGGGTAAAAATTTCAGGATATAAAGAAACACCTGGAAGACCAGCATTGCTGGTAACTACAAAAACTTTTTTGAATGATCTTAATATTAAGAAAATCTCAGACTTGCCAACATTGCCTGAAAAAGAAGAAATATCTCCAGAAGAAATCACTGATAATGCAGAGATTAATCTAGAGGCTGGTTAATCACTTATGAAAAAAACCCGGTTGCAAAAAATACTTGCAAGAGCAGGCTATGGTTCAAGAAGAGGATGTGAAGAGATTATTAGCTCAGGAAAAGTTACTGTGAACGGCGAGATAGCAAAACTTGGTTGCTTGGTGAACTCTGATGATGAAATTAGGATAGACAGTAAAAAAGTTGAATTTATAGATGTTCAAACTCGACTGTTTGTTCTGAATAAACCAACGGGAGTTATTTGTTCTAAAAAGACTGAGGGTAATTTGAAATCGATATACGATTTACTTCCCAATATTGATAATGAAAAAAACTTAATTACAGTGGGTAGATTAGACGCAAACTCATCGGGCTTAATTTTCTTCACCAATGATGGAAAGCTTTCTGAATTTATTTCTCATCCAAGTAATTTATTTGATAGAGAGTATCTTGTCAGGGCGCGAGGTCGCTTTGATGAAGAGATCAAAGAAAATATGTTAAGAGGAATAAAGATAGACAATCAGCTACTACGATTAAGCGATATTATTGTTGGGGATAAAACAAACTCAAATAGATGGTATACAGTTTGTCTGCTAACAGGCCGTAACAGAGAAATACGAAAAATATTTGAATCTCAAGGGCTGCAAGTGAGCAGACTTAAGAGAGTTAGATTTGGACCAATCTTTCTTCCAAAAGGATTAAAAGAAGGGGGCTGGGCAGAGTTAAAATCCAAAGATTTAGAAAAAATGTATTCCTATGGAAAGTGATCAGGCTTACAAAACTCTTCTTATATTAACTAAGAAATACAAATTTGATGAGCTTCATAGGCACATAAGAAATATTGGCCCGCTTAAAATAAAGCTTTCGAAACTCAAATTTGATCATCATTTATGCAAGATAATCGTTGGACAACAAATCTCTACAAAGGCCGCAGATGCAATATGGGCAAGAGTTGCAAAAATTTTAGAGGGTAAGCTACCCAAGAACCCAACACAAAATCTTCAAAAAAGATTGAAGGGTGCAGGTCTCTCAGCTAGGAAAGCAGACTACATGATTGGCATTATCTACAATGAAGAAATTACAAGCTCTAACAGAAGAAAATTAAAGACTAAATCAGCCGAGGATTTTTCAAATCTTCTCCTATCTATTAAGGGAATTGGTAAATGGACCGTGGATATGTCAAGGATATTTTATTTAGGAGATTCAGATGTAATGCCATTAACGGATCTAGGTATTATATATGCACATAAAATTGCATTTCCTAAAGAAAAAATTGAGGAAAAATTTTATAAACAATTCAGTCCATATAATTCCTATCTAAGCTTATTTATGTGGCGTCTTTTGGAAGATGAAAATCTGAGTATTTAAAATGAACATTTTCAGATAGAGCACTTTTATCTGAAAAAAACCATTCAAAACAGTGAATTAAATCTTTAGGAGTTTTAATAGAATCCTGATCTTCAGAGGGCCTTGCTGCAAAACGCATTTTTGTTTTTGTTGCTCCAGGATCAAAACTAAAAACTTTTATATTTTTATTCACCTCAGTCTCTTCGCTTAGGATCTCAGCTAAACCCCTTTGTGCAAATTTTGATACGGAATATGCACCCCAGAATGCCTTTCCAATATTTGAAACACTTGAAGAAACAAAAATAATCCTTGCTTCATTAGAAGAAGATACTAACTGTAATAAATGCTTTGTGATTAAAAATGAAGAGGTCAGATTAACCTGTAAAACATCATCCCAAGTTTTAGATTGATAATCTTCAATCCTTGTAAGATTCCCTAAAATAGCTGCATTATGAATTAAACCCTCAATATTCTCATAATATTTCTTTATCTCATCTGAGATATGGATTGCACCTTTCTCATCTAACTCTCTTAGATCAGATTTTATAATTAAGTTTTTCCCATCATGTGTTGAAATCTCATCATAGAGTTCATCAAGCTTATCTTCATCTTTTCCAAGCATAATTATATTGGCACCTTTCGATGAAAATGATTTCACGAGCTCAAGACCAATACCACTTGTTGCTCCGGTAATCATAATATTCTTTCCCTTAACAAATTCAGACATTTCTTTTTATAAAATCTAAGATTTGTGCTGGTGATTCAAAGCTCACTGCACCATCAACAACCAATCCTTTCTTAAATCCATAGCCAAAAGTGCATACACCCGAAATTGTACCTGCAGCCAATGAAGCATTTAAATCATTATCATGATCTCCAATATAAATACATTTTGAATTTGGGACTCCAAGAATATTACATGCATGATTAATTCCTTCCGGATTAGGCTTTGATTTAAAACCATCATCGCAACAAATAACTACTTTAGACTGTCTGAGTAAGCTTGATTTTTTAAGAATAATTTCAGTATATTTTCTTGGCTTATTAGTCACTATTCCATATGGAATTTTTTTATCTAATAAAAAGTTTAGTAAGTCAGACACTCCAAGAAATAAGTTCCCATACATTAAAATATTCTTCTCATATTCGTTTAAGAAGTTTCTTTTGTAATCATCAAAATTTTTATCATCTTTATCTATATTAAAGACAAGTTTAAGAAGTTTTGAGCTTCCATCAGACACATTTTCTCTAACAATACTCTCATCAATTTTTTTTGATGAACTTTTAATATTTACGTTTTCCAGAGATGCTAAAAAGTCAGGGAAAGAATCAAGCAAAGTGCCATCTAGATCAAATAATACTGCTTCTATTTTACTCATTGACTCCATACATCATGTAATTAACTCCCAAATCATTGTTTAGGCTTACATGATGCGTAACAGGATTATAGAACATGCCTTTGGCTTCTATAAGTCTTACTGAAGCATTTTCCATATATTCACCAAGCTCAGATGGTTTTATAAATTTCTCAAATTCATGAGTTCCTTTTGGGAGAATATTAAAAATATACTCAGCTCCCACAATTGCTGTTATCCATGATCTAGGATTTCTGTTTATCGTGGAAAGAAATAAAAGACCATCCTCTTTGAGCATTTTTGAACATGCTTCAACCAAAGAGGCTGGACTTGGAACATGTTCTAAAACTTCTAAACAAGTAACCACGTCATAGTGACCCTCTTTTTTAATGCAAAAATCTTCAGCTTGAGCTGTTGCATAATTAATTTGCTTATCCTCTCTTTTTGCATGAATCTTAGCAACCTCAATGCCAGGACCAGCAGCATCGATTCCGTCGACCTCTGCACCCATGTCATAAAGTGCTTCGGCCAACAAACCACCACCACATCCAACATCTAAAACCTTTTTCCCTTTTAAATCTATTTTGGAGGAAATATATTGAGATCGTACTGGATTTATATTGTGAAGAGGCTTGAATTCTCCAGAAGAATCCCACCATTTATCAGCAAGTTCAGCAAACTTGTTTACTTCATTTTGATCTATATTTTTATCCATTTCTAAAAAACTAAAAACTAATTTTATTAAGACTAATATTGAGTTTATAATCAAAACACATTATTTTTGTTAATAATATCAAAAAGATAAAAAAAGAGTTCAAATTGATCATTTCAGCCATAAAATCAAAAGATGCATCAGACAAAAGATCTGTTTTACATCCTGAAACTATTAAAAATCTAATTTCAAAAGGAATAGAAATTATTTTTGAGAGTGGTATTGGTGGTGGAATACATGCAGATGATAAGAATTTTATAGATTTAGGAGCAAAATCAGTAAGTAGGGAAACCTGCTTTTCCGATGCTGAAATAATTTTAACTCCAGGCCCAATTGATGATCATGAAGTAAGACTAATTGCTGGTGGTAAGACTTTAATGGGAATGGTGAACCCATTTGATAATCAAGAACTGTTGAAAAGTTTGTGCGATTCAAATGTAAATTTAGTATCAATGGAGTTTGTACCAAGAATTACGCGTGCTCAGAAAATGGATGTTCTCAGTTCCCAAGCAAACTTAGCTGGTTATGTTGCTGTAATAGAGTCATCATCTTTATTATCAAGCGCAATGCCAATGATGATGACAGCTGCAGGAACTCTTAAACCTGCAAGAGTCTTTGTTATTGGAGTTGGTGTAGCTGGACTCCAAGCAATAGCTACAGCAAAAAGACTTGGAGCAAGAGTAGAGGCATTTGATACAAGAGATGTTGTAGAGGAACAGGTTCAGTCATTGGGAGCAAAGTTTGTAAAAATAGATTTAGGTGTGACAGGTGAGACTAGTCAAGGGTATGCAAAGGAATTGACTGATGAGCAGTTGGCCAAACAAAAAGAACTACAATCAAAAGTTTGTGAAAGATCAGATATTGTTATAACCACTGCTCAACTTTTTGGAAGGCCTGCTCCACGAATAATTGATAATACCACCATAAAAAAAATGAAAAGAGGAAGTGTAATTTTAGATATGGCTGTTGAGTCTGGTGGAAACGTTGAAGGTTCGAAGGTTGATGAGATTGTCGAGGTTGATGGAGTAAAGATTGTTGGAATATCTAACCTTGCATCAAAAGTTGCTGGACATGCATCCTATGCTTTATCAAATAACTTTAATAACTGGCTTTTAGAATTTTATGATCAGGAAAGCAAAAAAATTAGATTTGATTTTGAAGATGAAATCATTTCTAACAGTGTTTTAGTTTTTGATGGTGAAGTGAAAAATGAGAGGTTTAAGTAATGGAAATATATATTTTGCTAGGATTTGTTCTTATTCTTTCCATTTATCTTGGTCTTGAATTAATTTCAAAAGTTCCAAGCACTCTTCATACACCATTAATGTCTGGTGCTAATGCTATCTCAGGAATTGCGCTTGTTGGAGCATTGACCCTGACACAAGATACTTTTCTTCAAACAGTAATTGCATTTTTAGCTATTACTTTTGCATCGATTAATGTTTTTGGTGGCTACTTGGTCACTAATAGGATGCTGAGTATGTTCAAAAAGAAATAATATGGAAAATTTTGATATAACACTTGCTCAAAACATCGCTTACATACTTGCTGCGATATTGTTCATAACAGGTATCAAGATGCTTGGAAAAGAGGCAACAGCTCAAAGAGGTAACGTTATTTCGGCTATTGGTATGTTTGTAGCGATTATCGTTACAGCTATTAATATTGTTAATCCCTTTGTTGTCCTGGGTGGAATTATGCTAGGAGCCTTTATTGGCTCAGTAATTGCAATCAGAGTTAAAATGACCTCTATTCCAGAGATGGTTGCTCTTTTCAACGGCTTTGGGGGATTAGCAACCTTCTTCATTGCTTGGTCCGAAATGAGCAATTCAAATGATAATCTTTTTCAATATCTTTTAGTAATACTAACAATTTATATTGGAGGAGTAACTTTCTCAGGTAGCTTGATTGCTTTTGGGAAGCTTTCAGAGAGGCTTAAAATTGGTAAAGGCCATTTGCTTACAAATTTATTTATTTCAATCTTCTATATATCTTTAATTTCAATATTAGCAATGCTTGTCTTGCCAATGATTGGAAGCTTGCCGTTAAATTTTGAAACAATTTTTTATATATACCTTGCACTAGTGATGCTAGGAGGAGTAGGTTTTGTTCTTCCAATTGGAGGAGGAGACATGCCAGTTGTAATATCATTGCTTAATTCTCTTTCTGGAATTGCTGCTGCATTCGCTGGCTTGATTCTTGTCAATAATGTTTTAATAGTTGCTGGCTCGCTAGTTGGTGCAAGTGGCTTAATCTTGACCATTATCATGGCAAAAGCTATGAATAGAACCATAGGAAATATTTTATTTGTTGGATATGCTGCCTCTGGCACCTCTTCAAGCTCTGAGCAAGGCGAGGTTAAACCAATCAATGCCGAGGATGCTTTCTTGATTCTTGAAAATGCCTCATCAGTTTTAATAGTTCCCGGATATGGTATGGCAGTTGCTCAAGCACAACACGTTGTCAGAGAGCTGGGCGAACTTCTTGATGAAAATGGTACTGATGTAAAGTATGGCATTCATCCAGTTGCTGGAAGGATGCCAGGTCATATGAACGTACTGCTTGCTGAAGCTAATGTTTCATATGATCTCCTCGCCGAACCAGATGATGTAAATCCAATGATGGATACAGTGGATGTTGCAATCGTTATTGGAGCCAATGATGTAGTTAATCCATCTGCAACTGAAGAGCCAGGAAGTCCAATTTATGGGATGCCAATCCTCGAAGTTGCAAATGCAAGAACAGTATTTGTTCTTAAGCGATCAATGTCTTCAGGATTTGCAGGTGTCCAGAATCCATTATTTTTTAAAGAAAATACAAGAATGCTTTTTGGTGACGCAAAAGAATCAATAAGCGGACTTGTATCTGAATTTAAAGATTAAAAAATGAAAGTTGTCGTAGTAAGTGGTGGCTTTGATCCGATCCACTCAGGTCACATCATGTACCTACTGGAGGCAAAAAAATTTGGTGATAGATTAATTGTTGCTCTCAATAGCGACGAATGGCTTATCAAAAAAAAAGGTAAAGAATTTATGACTTTTGAAGAAAGAAAAATTATTCTTGAAAATGTTATCTGTGTTGACCAAGTAATTGATTTTGAAGACGATGATTTAGGCAGCTGTATCAATGCTCTTAAATCAATAAAAAATATGTTCCCTAATGATGAAATTATTTTTGCTAATGGAGGTGACAGAAACAAGGAGAATATACCTGAAATGACTGAAGAAGGTATTCAATTCTTATTTGGAATTGGTGGAAATTTTAAAAGAAACTCTTCATCATCAATTCTTGATGAATGGGTGGATTTTGCTCAAAAAAATAAAGGCTGAATCATTCATAAAATCAATAAAATAAAGCCTTATTCATGATAAAATATTAGCTTAATTTATAAGATAAAAACACATCATTTTTACAAAAAAATAAATGGATTTTGCTAAAGAAATTCTTCCTATAAATATTGAGGACGAATTAAAACAATCATATCTCAGCTATGCAATGAGCGTCATTCATGGAAGGGCACTTCCTGATGTTAGAGATGGTTTAAAACCCGTTCATAGAAGGATTCTTTATGCGATGCATGATTTAAAGAATAACTACAACAAGCCCTATAAAAAATCAGCCAGAGTTGTTGGCGATGTTATTGGTAAATATCATCCTCATGGAGATACTGCAGCATATGATGCAATTGTTAGGATGGCTCAAGATTTCTCAATGAGATATACCCTAATACAGGGTCAGGGTAACTTTGGCTCTATAGATGGTGACCCTCCAGCAGCTATGAGGTATACAGAAGTAAGAATGCAAAAAATCTCTGATGAGATTCTGGCAGATTTAGAAAAAGAAACGGTTTCATACTCAGAAAATTATGATGGCTCTGAACAAATGCCTGATGTAATGCCAACTAAAATACCAAATCTTTTAATTAATGGATCCTCAGGAATAGCAGTGGGGATGGCTACAAATGTTCCTCCGCATAATCTTACTGAAGTTATAAATGGTTCCCTAAAGCTACTTGAGAACCCAAAACTATCTATTGATCAGATCATTGACTCAATTAGCGGTCCTGATTTCCCAACTGGGGGTATTATTGACGGGAAAATGGGTATCTACGAGGCATATAAAACTGGAAGAGGAATAATTTATGTCAGATCTAAATCAAAAGTAGAGGAAAGCAAAACTGGAAAGAAATCTCTTGTTATCTATGAAATACCTTTTATGGTAAATAAAGCTAGGACACTTGAAAAAATTGCAGAACTTGTCAAAGAGAAAAAGATTGATGGAATTAGTGAAATTAGAGATGAAAGCGATAAAGATGGGCTAAGAATAGTTATCGATGTAAAGAAGGGAGAGTCCGTTGAGGTTTTAGAAAATAATCTTTTTGCACAAACTCAGCTTGAACAATCATTTGGAATAAATTTTACCGTCTTAGTTGATGGTCAACCAAGAGTACTGAACCTAAAAGAAATTCTTCAAGAATTCCTAAAACATAGAAAAGACGTTGTTTTAAAAAGAACAAAATTCGAGCTCAGGAAGGCTAAAGAAAGAGGTCATATTGTAGAAGGTTTGATGGTTGCCATTGCTAACATTGATGAAATCATAAAGATTATTAAAAAATCAAAGGATCCAAAGATAGCAGCTCAAGAATTAGTCAAAAAGAAATGGAAAGCTGGTCCTGTAGAAGCAATTCTCAAGAAAGTCGGAAAAGATGCATGCAAACCAAAGGGTCTAGCAAATAATGTTGGGCTAACAGGAAAATCTTATAAACTTTCTAACGATCAAGCAAAAGCCATTCTTGAATTAAGGCTTGGGAGACTAACAGGGCTTGAACAAGATAATCTATCAAGTGAATTTAGTTCCTTAATTAAAAAGATTACTTCGCTTCAAGAAATCGTTGACGATAAAGGCGTTCTTCAAAAAGTAATAGAAGATGAGCTTAATGAAATAAAAGAAACTTATGGTGATGACAGAAGAACAGATATAAATGACACCAGACAAGATATTTCAAATGAAGATTTAATACCAGAGGAAACAAGAGTACTAACAATATCAAGGACAGGATACGCAAAAACTCAACCACTTGAAGAATATAGAGAACAAAGAAGAGGGGGTCAGGGCAAAGCCGCTGCCTCCGTTAAAGAAGAAGATGTTATTCAAAATCTTTATGTATTAAGCAGTCAT
The DNA here is from genome assembly GCA_902605165.1 of uncultured SAR86 cluster bacterium. GTDB lineage: Bacteria > Pseudomonadota > Gammaproteobacteria > Magnimaribacterales > D2472 > CACNXK01. The sequence goes on from CACLBJ010000004.1 coordinate 44,394, forward strand.
GCACAAATGCTTTGTTTTACAACAAAGGGCAAGGTTTACTGGTTAAAGGTTTATGAAGTTCCTGTTGCAAGCAGAACATCAAAAGGAAGACCTCTTGTGAACATGCTTAATCTAGATGATGACGAAAAGGTTAGTGATATTTTACCTGTTGATGAGTTTTCAGAGGATAGATATGTTTTCATGGCAACTAAAAAGGGAACAACTAAAAAAACACAACTAAGTTTTTTTGCAAAGAAATATAAATCAGGCATTAAAGCAATTAATTTAGACTCTGATGATGAGCTTATTGGTTCAGCAATTACAAATGGAGATGATGAAATACTTTTGGCTTCCTCAGCTGGAAAGTTAATAAGATTTTCAGAGAAGAAAGTAAGGCCAATGGGCAGAACAGCTAGAGGCGTTAGGGGAATGCGTATCAAAAAAGATCAACAGATTATCTCTTTAATGGTTGCAAATAATGAAAAAGAAATTCTATGTGTTTCTGAGAATGGGTTTGGTAAAAAGACATCAGTTGATGATTTCCCAACACATAATCGGGGAGGTCAGGGTGTAATTTCTATCAAAACCAGCGAAAGAAATGGACTAATGGTTGCATCAACTCTCGTTGATAATAATGACGGAATAATGCTTATAAGTGATAAAGGCACGATGATTAGAACCTCTGCAGAACAAATACCAACTATTAGCAGAAATACTCAAGGCGTAAAAATAATTTCTCCAAAGGAGGGTGAGAAAATCCTTGAATGTGTAAGGATAGATCCTGAAGAAGAGGAAGAATGAGGAAGTGGAATTTTTGTGCTGGTCCTGCAGCAATTCCTGAAGAAGTATTAAGAGATGCAAAAAATGAACTCTTGGAGTGGAACCTCTCTGGTTCTTCAGTAATGGAAGTGAGTCATAGGTCTAATTTATTTGCTGAAGTCGCAGCTTCGTCAATGAGAGACATAAAAGCTCTTTTAAATATTGGAGACGACCATGAAGTTCTTTTTCTGCAAGGCGGAGCAACTCTTCAATTTACATCTGTTCCACTAAACTTCACCAAAAAGAGTTCTATTGTTAGCTATCTAAATACTGGGTTATGGTCAAAAAAGGCTATTAAGGCTGCATCAAAATATGCATCAGTTAATGTTGTCGCGTCATCAGAGGAATCAAACTTTACATTTGTGCCTAATATTCAAGAATGGAAAGTAGATCCAGATAGTATTTATTTTCATTATGTTATGAATGAAACAATACAGGGGCTTGTAATACGAGATCCAATCTCATCTGAGATACCTGTTATTTGTGATATGTCCTCATGCATACTAAGTGAAGAAGTTAATTTTAATAATCTTGACCTTGTATATGCAGGTGCTCAAAAGAATATTGGCCCTGCTGGATTAACTTTAGTGATCATAAAAAAAGATTTTTTAGAGAAAGCTAATGAAGATATTCCTGATATTCTTAGCTATAAAAAAAATAGTCAGGCAGGCTCCATGTTGAACACTCCACCTACTTTTGCATGGTATCTTGCAGGCAAAGTATTTAAATGGCTTTTAAAAAAAGGTGGAGTAAAAGGCATTCAAAAAGAAAATGAAAAAAAAGCAAAGTTCCTATATGACTTTATAGATTCTTCTTCTTTTTACTCAAATCCAGTTGAGAAAGAACATAGATCAATGATGAATGTTCCTTTCCTTCTTAATGATAAAAATGCTGACTCTTCATTTCTAGAAAAGTCAGAAATGAATGGCCTCTTAAATTTAAAGGGTCACAGATCAGTTGGAGGTATGCGCGCAAGTATATATAATGCTACTCCGTTTGAAGCTGTGGAGGATTTAGTTTCTTTCATGAGTGATTTTGAGAGAAGCTATAATGGGAATGGGAAATAAAGTAAAAGAGCTAAGAGATAAAATAGATGAAATCGATCTCAAAATACTTGATTTAATTCAATCAAGAGCTATTCATGCTTCCAAAATAGGCGAAATTAAAAAAGAATCTCCTGATTTCGATGGAATTTTTTATAAACCAGAAAGGGAGAAAGAAATAATTGATAGGCTAACTCAAAGAAATGAGGGGCCGCTAAAAATTAATAATTTAAGAAATATCTTTAAAGAAATTATTTCTGCATGTCTTTCGATTGAAGGCGAACTATCAATATCATATCTAGGTCCTGAGGGGAGTTTTTCAGATTCTGCTAAAAAAGATCATTTTGGAAGCTCTATTACCTCACAGTCAGAAAGCACAATTGAGGGAATATTCAAGAGCGTTGAGGTGGGAGCTACAAATTTTGGCATAGTTCCTTTTGAGAACTCCTCTCAAGGAGTAATAAACACAACCCTTAATTGCTTATCAGACTTCAATGTTCAAATTTGCGGAGAGACTATCGTTAATATTGAACATCATCTTGCGGGTAAAAAAGATATTGAATTTTCTCAAATCAAGAAAGTAGTTTCTCATCCACAAGCCCTTGGACAGTGCTCAAAATGGGTTGATAAAAATTTTGGAGATATTAGCCAAGTTCCAATGAATAGCACAGCAGAAGCAGCAAAGTTTGTAAGTAATAATGATAACTGTGTTGCGATTGTCAGTGATTTAGCCATAGAAAAATATCAATTACATTGTCTTGCAAGATCAATTCAGGATTTTCAAGACAATCAAACTAGATTTCTTGTAATAGGGAATTTTGAACCAGAAACTGCTAAAAAAAATAAGTCTAGTTTTTTGATTAGGACTGAAAATAAACCCGGAGCTCTTTTAGAAATACTCAAGCCATTTAATGAACACAATATAAATCTTTTTAGAATTGAAACCAGGCCCTCAAGATCAGATAGAGGCTCTCATGATTTCTTTATTGATAGTGAAGGACATATCGATGAAAAAGAAATGCAACTAGTTATAAAAAAAGTAAAAGATGTGAGCAGCTTTGTGAAAGTTCTTGGATCATACCCTATGCATTCATGAAGAGTATTTTAATTTTAGGTTTAGGTTTAATTGGTGGTTCTCTTGCAAAAGCCATAAAAGAGAGTGAGCTTGAATATCGTATCCATGCTTATGATCCAGATCAATTAAGCCTTGAAAATGCATTAAATGATAAATCAATTGATAAAGCTGTTGATCAAATAGAGACAATTCTCCAAATAGAAGATCTGTCATTGATCATGCTTTGTTCACCTATTGATAAAACAATTGAAAACTTAAAATTTTTGAAAGCTATAGATGAAAAAACCCTTTTTGTATCTCTAGCAAGCTCCTTATCCTCAATAAATGACTTTGTCGAATCAGAGGGCATAAAAAATATTATATTTACGCACCCAATTTCGGGCTCACATAATTCAGGTTATGAAAATGCGTCCCCAAATTTGTTTAATCAAAAAAATGTCATAAGAGTTAATGTAAACGATCTTCAAGAAAATCAGACTCATGAAATAGAAAAGATTTGGTCTTCTATTGGATCAAATATTATCAATATGTCACTTGATGATCATGAAAGATTTTTAATGTTTACCAGTCATTTACCGCATTTAATTGCATACACAACAATGCTTTCAATAGATGACGAGGTAGATATTTCTAAATATTCAGCTGGAGGCTTAAAAGAATTCTTGAGAATTGCAGAATCTAATCCTGATCTGTGGGCAGATATTTTTTCATCAAATTCAAAAAATTTAAAAGTTGGCTCAGAAATTTTCATCAATAATCTATATAGAATTATTGATTTGTTTAAAGACCCTGAAACTCTCAAAGAATTACTAGCTGAAATAAGAAACAAAAAACAAAAATTGTGAAAGCATCCTCAAAAAAATCGAATAATTTACAAGGTACAGTTACCTGTCCGGGAGATAAGTCTATTTCACAGAGATCTGTGATAATTGGCTCTTTACTTGATGAAGATATTCAAATAAGCGGGTTTCTATTTGCTGAAGATCCTTTGTCTACCATTGTCGCTTTAAGAAATTTAGGTCATGAAATTGAAATCGACAATGACATAGTTTCGGTTAAGAATTCTAGGAAGAATATTTCTGATCAAAAAGTTTCTTGCAATTTAGGTAACTCTGGAACAGGATTTAGATTAATTTCAGGTTTGATTGCTGGACAAGAAATAGATGCCGAACTCACAGGCGATGATTCTTTAAGTAAGCGTCCAATGAACAGGATAATAAAACCTTTAAATGAAATGGGTGCCAAGATCGAATCTAACAAAGGCTGTGCCCCATTAACTTTTAATAAGAGCCAGCTGGTAAAAGAATTCCTATATGAAATGCCAATTGCCAGCGCTCAACTTAAATCATGTCTTCTGTTAGCGGCTATTTCATCAAATATGAAGTTAACTTTACATGAGAATAAAGTTTCTAGAGACCATACCGAAAGGATGCTTAAATATTTTGGAGCAAATATAACTACAAAAAAATATGAAGGCATGCAAGATATCATTCTTGATACTAATAATAAACTCGAAGCAAAAGATTATTCAGTGGTTGGAGATTTTTCCTCAGCATCATTTTTAATAGTGGCTGCACTAATAACTAAAGATAGTTCAATTACAATTAAGAATGTTGGAATTAATGAGACAAGATTCACATTATTAGAAATCCTCATAAAAATGGGCTCAAATATTAATATTAAAAACCATTCAATTTGTTGTGGTGAAAAGGTGGCAGATATTGAAGTTTCTTCTTCTACTTTAACTGGGATAAGTATTGATGAGGAGTCTATTCCTAAAATTATTGATGAAATTCCGATTTTATCTATTGCGGCAAGCTTTGCTGAGGGTGAAACATCTATAACTGGTGCTGGTGAGTTGAGATTTAAAGAATCTGATAGGCTTATGGCTATTGAAGAGGGATTAAATAAGTTAGGCGTAAGTTATAAATCATCAGATGACAGTATTGTAATTATGGGAAATAGAGATCTAAATATCTCAAAAGAAGTCAATATTGAATCTTTTGGTGATCACAGAATCGCTATGAGTTTTTTAATTGCTGGATTAAGATTTGATTCAGAAGTGCATGTAAATGATTGCAAAAATATTGATACATCCTTTCCAAGCTTTTTTGAAACCTTCTCGTCTTTAGGGGCAGATATAAAAACAATATGAATAAGGTAATAACTATTGACGGACCTTCAGCATCAGGAAAAGGTACTTTAGCAATCTTATTGGCAGAAAGATTGAATTGGAAAATACTAGATAGTGGGGCTTTATATAGGGCTTTTGCATATTTCTCAATAAGCGAAAATGATCAGAAATTAATTGAACAAAATTTAAGGAAGATCAGCTTTAATATCGCTGATAACAGCATTCAAGTCCTATTTGAAAATGAAGATATCTCAGGGCATCTAAGAACTGAAGAGACAGCCATTCAGGCATCGAAAATAAGCTCTTTGCCATCAACAAGGGAAATACTTCTTCCTATTCAAAGATTCTTTTCAGAAACAAGTAATCTTATTGCAGATGGAAGAGATATGGGGAGTGTAGTTTTTCCTAATGCAAATTTTAAATTTTTCCTTGATGCAGCTCCTGAAGTGAGAGCAAAAAGAAGGTATTTAGAGTTGCAGAAAAGGGGACAAGAAGTTAATATGCACGACCTAATAAATGATATTGTTGAAAGAGACAAAAAAGATAGAACAAGAGAATTGTCTCCACTGATTAAAACAGAAGATTCTATATTATTAGATTCTACAAATTTAAATCAGGAATCTATATTAGCCGAGGCTCTTCAACATATTAAAGAAAGGAATATTTTATGAGTGAATCTTTTGCAGACCTTTTAGACGAAAGCATTGCAAGTCTTGAAATGCAGCCTGGATCAATAGTCTCCGGCGTTGTTTTGGATATAGATAAAAACTGGGTCACAGTTCATGTTGGTCTCAAATCTGAGGGTGTGATTTCAATTGATGAATTTAGAACAAATGATGGCCAGTTAAATATTGAGGTTGGTGATCAAATCGAAGTTGCTTTAGAAGCCGTTGAAGATGGCTACGGTGAGACAAGAATCTCACGAGAGAAAGCAAGAAAAATATCTACTTGGAAAAATCTTGAACACGCTCTAGAAACTGGTGAATTTGTAACTGGTAAAATATTAAATCGAGTCAAAGGTGGTTTCGCAGTTGAGGTGGATGTAGTTAAAGCATTCTTACCAGGATCACTAGTAGACACTAGACCACTAAAAGAAGCTCCTAACATTGAAAACACTATTCAAGACTTCAAGGTTATTAAGCTAGATTACAAAAGAAATAACGTTGTTCTATCAAGAAAAGCTGTTCTAGAAGAAGCTAATTCTGCTGAGAAGTTAGAGCTGCTTAAAAATTTAGAAGAGGGGCAAATAGTTAAAGGAATAGTCAAAAATATCACTGACTACGGCGCATTTATTGATCTTGGTGGACTTGATGGATTACTGCACATAACAGATATTTCATGGTCAAGAGTTATCAATCCAGCAGATTCACTTAATTTAGGTGAAGAGATCGAAGTTAAAGTGTTAAGTTTTGATAAAGAAAAGTTAAGAGTATCTCTTGGTTTAAAACAAATACTAAATGATCCTTGGGAAGAGATTGACTCCAAATATAGTTCAGGCGGTATTTATGAGGCAGTGGTTAGCAATGTTACAGATTATGGTTGCTTTGCAGAGCTTGAACAAGGAATCGAAGGCTTGATTCACTTATCAGAGCTAGACTGGACGTCAAAAAATATACATCCTTCAAAAGTTGTTTCTCAAGCTGAAAAAATTAAAGTAATGATTTTAGAAATTGATAGAGAAAAAAGAAGAATATCTTTAGGGTTAAAGCAAACCAAACCAAACCCCTGGGTTGAATTTGATAATAAATATAATCTTGGTGACAATGTTGAAGGAGAAATCAAATCTATCACTGATTTTGGTATTTTTGTTGGCCTTGAAGGCAACATAGATGGTTTAATTCATCTTTCAGATATTTCTGAGGAAGATAATGCCAAGGAAGCTTTAGAAAAATTCTCGAAAGGCGATAAAATTACATGCGTTATTTTTGGAATTGATTCTGATAGAGAGAGAATTTCTCTTAAATTGAGTGAATAAGAAATCAAATAAGCTTAATAGATCCGATATAGAAGCATATATTCAAAAACAACTTCCTCAAATTTCCAATAACCAAATAAAACTTTCAATAGATCTTATTATTAATCAAATAGTTGAAGCTGTTGCCATGGACGAAAAAGTAGAGATAAGAGGATTTGGAACATTTTCTAAGAAGTATGTAAGACCTAGAAAATTTGTGAACCCTAAGACAAAAGAGGTCTCATATCTTGGAGAGACCGAAACTATACATTTTAAACCCTCAAAAAAGCTGACAAAGATATTATGAAAAAGAAATTAATAGTCGCTCTTGATTTTGATAGTGCTGAGTTAGCATTAAATTTTTTAGAAAATTTAGATCCGCAAAAGTGCTTAGTAAAAGTTGGATTAGAGCTTTTTATCTCGGAAGGGTGGAAAGTATTAGACTTAATTTCAGAAAAGGGATTTGAAATCTTCCTTGATCTTAAGCTACATGATATTCCCAATACAGTGGCAAATTCTATTAGAAAGATTTCCAATTTTAATGTTGCTCTTACTACAATTCATCTTAATGGCGGTAAAGATATGCTTGAAGCAGCCTCTTCAGAAAAAGGGGATGTAAAAATTCTTGGAGTTAGCATACTTACAAGCCTATCTGGAGACGATATTTTTGAAATAACTCATACAGAATTCGATACTTATTTTAATAATTTAATATCTATTGCTTCTAGCACGAATATTGATGGAGTAGTTTGTTCCCCAAATGAACTCGATAAACTAAATAACTTTAATAAACTTAAGGTTGTTCCTGGCATAAGAAATGATATTTTAGATGATGATCAGAAAAGAGTGATGAGTCCTTTCGAAGCCTATAAAAAGGGTGCTGATTTTATTGTTGTTGGAAGACCTATAACTAAATCAGAGAACCCAAGAAAAGCTTTGGAGCTTTTCTTATGAAATTTAACTCATTTATTGAAAGCTTAAGAGAAAAAGGTGACTCTCAATTTAGTGACAATCAATTATCAACTGATGTAATTTCCATAGATCAGATGTCTCATCCAATTAATAATGATACAAGGAAGATGTTTTATAAATATGCTGCAGTAAAGGAAGTAATTCAAAAATTTAACAATATTGTTATTGGAGAAATAGCTAACTTTACAGAAAAAAAATCAGTAACTCATTTTGAATATAAAAAAGGAAATAAAAAAAACTTTGTAGAAGACCAGAGGAATATCTTATCTATAGCAAAAAAAATCAGAAGAAATTTTAAAAGAGTTATTATTTTTAGTATCGGTGGATCGAATCTTGGGCCATCGTTAATGAATGATATTTTTAATGAGAATGATTTAGAAATCATCTTCATAACAGGAAGCGATCCTGATGAATATTCTAGTATCCAAATACAAGAAGATGATGCTCTAGTTATCGCTTCAAAGTCTTTTGGGACGTTAGAAACACTATCATCATACAAGGAGGTTTGCGGTAATAATTTTTATCATAATACTTTTGCAATTACAGCAAACAAATCTGTAGCCTTAGATTTTGGTGTTTATGAAGAAAATATTATCTCTTTCGACTCCTCAACAGGAGGAAGATTTTCAATTTGGAGCCCAATAAATCTAGTTTTATGTTTATTAGAGGGAGAGAGGGGATATAAAGATTTTTTGCAGGGCGGCAAGGAAATGGATAACGCATGCTTAAAAAGCCCAGAAGATAATCCAGCTTTCCAGCTTTCGGTTCAAGATATTATTTATAACAATTTATTAAACGTAGAAACAACCCTTGTAGCGAACTATGACTATAAACTTAGAAATTTTATAAGGTTTGCACAACAGGTTGAAATGGAATCAAATGGAAAAAGCATTAATTCAAGCAACAATAAAGTTGATTATCAAACTGGATCAATTATTTGGGGTGGTTATGGCCCTGAATCACAACACTCATTCTTCCAACATGTGTTTCAAGGAACAAAGCAATCAAATAAATATTTTATTTGCTCTCAGTCCAATAAGCTTAACTACAAACAGATGGTTGCACAAATTGAATCCTTAGTTCAAGGGAATGAGCAAGAAACAGACATTCATAAAAAAACAAATACTTCTGGAGCTACCAAAATTGAGCTTAAAGATTTATCTCCTTATTCAATAGGGCAGCTATTATCTCTATGGGAAAATAAAACTATCTTCAATAGTATTTTTTGGAATACAAATGCATTTGACCAATGGGGTGTCGAATTAGGTAAAATTAATACCAAAAAGCAATTGTAAGATTTGAAAGATAAAATTAAACATATTCCTGAATCGCCAGGCGTCTATAAGTTTTTTTCTAATAAAGAACTAATCTACATTGGAAAAGCAAAAAATCTTAAAAAAAGAACCTCATCTTATTTTGGAAAGTCTCTAAAGGATAGAAAAACAAATCAAATACGAAGACTCACTGACCACATTGAAGTTTTTATAACTAATAATGAAGTTGAAGCGCTGTTGCTTGAGCAGAATCTCATTAAAGAGAATAAACCAAAATTTAATATTCTTTTAAGAGATGATAAAACATATCCATATATATTTTTTTCTCTTGATCAAGAATTCCCAGGAGTTTATCTAAAAAGAACAAAGGGTTCTGTTAATAAAAACTATATTGGCCCCTTTATAAGCTCTCAAGCTGTTAAAAACTCAATAAAAGATATCCAGAAAATATTTAGGGTAAGAAATTGCTCTGATACAACTTTTAAATCAAGAACCAGGCCATGTATTGAGTTTCAGATGAAAAGATGCAGCGCGCCTTGTACTAAATATATAACAAAAGAAGAATATATGGAGGATATCGAAAAATCTAAGGATTATCTTACTTCTTCAAAAAGAAACATGGTTTCTAATTTAAAAAAAGCTATGAAGATAGCTTCTGATGAACTTAACTATGAAAAGGCAGCAGAAATAAGAAATAGGATAAATCAAGTTGAAATCATTAATGAAAAACAAGCCATTACTCCTAATGGGATTGACGCTGATATTTTCTCAGTTGAAAAGGTAAATAATTATGCTGGAATATGTATAGTAACTATAAGAGATGGAAAAATACGAGGAACAAAAACTCATTTAGTTAAGGATGCTTTTCTTGAAACCAAAAACAATCTTTATGAGTTAGCAGTTTTTAATTTCTACTCAAGTAAAGCTAATTTACCAAAGAAAATATTCTTTGCATCGCCATCATATGAGCTAATTCTTATAAAAAAATGTATTAGAGATAATATTTCTGAAAAAATAGTTTTTCCAAAAACAAGAAATTCTTTTATCAAGCCTATAGTCTCACTTGCAAAAAATAATGCTGCACAAATAATCCGAAATCATTTAAGTAAAAAAGAAAAATATGCTTTTGCATATCAGGAACTTTCTAAGAAGCTAGGAACTAAAAAAATTGAAAGAATAGATGCATTCGATATAAGTCATCAATATATGAAACAAGGGGTTGGATCATGTGTGGTATTTGCAGAGAGCGGACCTTCAAAAAAAGATTACAGACTATTCAATATTCCAAATGATATGGCTGGTAATGATATTGCATCAATGGAGCATGTAATTTCAAGGAGATTAAAATACTATGAGGATCAAAAACCTGACTTGATTTTAATAGATGGGGGAAGAACCCAATTAAATTTTACAAACAAAATACTCAAGAATTTTGGCATGGAGAAAATTATAGTTTTAGGAATTGCCAAGGGCATGGGAAGAGTAAGGGCTACTGAAACTATATATACAAATAAAGGTATTTTAGAAATAGATCCTCATTCGGAGTCTTTTAAGCTTTTAAATGAGGCAAGAGATGAATCTCATAGATTTGCTATAACTGCATCAAGAAAAAAAATACGAAAATCAAATAAATATTCTGTATTGGATTCTGTTAAGGGTATTGGACCAATAACTAAAAAAGCTTTACTTAAGGAGTTTAAGAGTCTAAGAGGTATAAAAGATGCTTCAAAGGATGATCTAATGACTATCAAAAATATAAATGAGACAATGGCATTAGAAATTAAACAAAAATTATGATTACTAAAATACTTAACGTCATAACTCTTTCAAGAATCTTATGCGCAATATTAATTTATTTGATTTTATATTTAGAAAGTAACTACGCTGTAGCTTTATTTTTATTTTTTATTGCATCTTTTTCTGACTTTCTTGATGGCTATCTTGCAAGAAAAACGAACTCCGAATCCGTATTGGGGGAAATTCTAGATCCTATAGCTGATAAATTATTAATTGTGTTTGTTCTAATTGGTTTAAGCATAAACCTTGATAGTTTTTTAATTGGCTTTATTTCAGCTGCTATTATTTCAAGAGAAATTTGGGTAGCTGCTTTAAGAGATATCAACTCTAGAAATAACCAATCTGATAAAACAAGAGTGACTTTTTTAGCAAAGATAAAAACTGCAATACAGATGTTGTCGATATTGATGTATCTTTTCGGTCTAACAATTAATAATATGATGGTTCTTTTCTTTGCGGATATTATTCTTATAATCGCCCTTTTAGTTACAATTCAGACAGGTTTTCAATATACAATTTCAACTTTTAAGAAATGAGCAAAGATAAAAAAATAATAGATATAGCTAGGCAAGTTATTGACGATGAAGTAGAGGCTCTAATTGGTTTAAAAGACTACATTGATGAAAACTTTGAAGAAATCATAGATATTATTTACAAGTGTAAAGGCCGACTAATTTTTACAGGAATTGGAAAGTCAGGACATATTAGTAAAAAGATTTCTGCAACTTTATCAAGCACTGGAACTAGCTCTTTCTTTATGCATTCCACTGAAGCCTTTCATGGAGATCTAGGGATGATTCAGAACGATGATATAGTTGTTGCAATAAGCTATTCAGGTGAGACAGATGATCTTCTAAAAACAATACCAATTATAAAAAATTTAGGCTGCTCTGTAATAGGCGTATCAGGAAATGATGAATCAACTCTTGCTAAGATTTCTGACTACCATCAGTTAATAAAAGTTGAAAAAGAAGCCTGCCCTCTTGATCTTGCTCCAACTTCAAGCGCTACTGCAACTCTTGTTTGGGGAGATGCATTGGCAATTTCGTTAATGAATAAAAAAGATTTTAAACCTGAAGATTTTGCAAAGTCTCATCCTGGAGGTACTTTGGGAAAAAGATTACTTCTTTCATCAAAAGATGTAATGGTTTCAGGAGATGAAATGCCAATCATTAATCGTGACGAGCTCACAAAAGATGTTATAAAGATTATTTCTGAGAAAGGCATGGGTGTGACATTTGTCAAGGATCACGATGATAAAATTATTGGTTTAATAACTGATGGAGATATAAGAAGAGCTATAGATAAATCAAATTACTTTTTCGATATGACTGCTCAAGACATTATGAGTAAAAGCTTTCTTTCCGTAAGTCCTGATGATTTAGCGTCCGATTGTTTGAATATAATGGCTAAAAAAAAGATAGGATGTTTAGCTGTAATGCAGGATGGTGAATTAGTTGGAATAGTAAATCAAAAAGATCTCGTGAAGCTAGGCATATAATGAAGATTTTAATAATGGGTTTATCAGGAAGCGGCAAAACATTTCTATCAAAACTTTTACAAAAAGAATTATCATGTGCTTGGTACAACGCAGATAATCTAAGAGAGATGGCTAATGATTGGGATTTCACAGATGAAGGGCGAATGAGGCAGAGCTCTAGGATGAGAGCAATAGCCGATTTTGAGAAGCAAAATGGAAGAAAAGTAATTTGTGATTTTATATGCCCAAAAAAAAGTTCAAGAAAAATATTTGATGCTGATTATTGTATTTGGATGGATACAGTTAAGGAGAGCAACTTTAAAGATACAGATAAGATCTTTGAAGAGCCAGAAAATTTTAATTTAAAGATTTCTAAGTGGAATCAATATAGTCCTTCAGAAATAGCAGAGTTAATTAGAAATGTTTGATACAAAGAAACCAACAGTTCTTCTTTTAGGAAGATGGCAGCCTTGGCATGATGGTCATTCTGCACTTTTTGAAAGAGCGCTATTAAAAACTGGGCAGGTAATAATTCAGGTCAGAGATGTGCAAGACTCTTCTGGAGGCAAGGGTCAGGATGATAATCCATTTTCATTTAAAGAAATATCAGAAGATATTTCAGAAAAGCTCAAAATATTAGGATATAAATTAAATGAGGACTTTATTATTCAGCTTGTACCCAATATTACTAATATAACTTATGGGCGAGGTGTAGGATATACAATAGAAAAAGAATCATTCAACTCGGATACTGAGTCTATCAGTGCAACGAGGATAAGAAAGAATTTGAGAGCTAAAGGTAAAATTAAATAAAATGGCTGGGTGGCAGAGTGGTCATGCAGCGGACTGCAAATCCGTTTACGCCGGTTCGATTCCGGCCTCAGCCTCCATAAGTTACAAAAAAAATTCTTAAAAATATAAAAAAATGAAAGTTGGCATTATGGGTTATCGCTTCATTAAAGCAGTTCATATAAATTAACTATTATAAATATAAAACGTATAATCAAAGCTTCAATGAAAAGAATAATTTTTGAAAAATGCCCGAGTGGTGGAATTGGTAGACACAAGGGACTTAAAATCCCTCGATAGAAATATCGTGCCGGTTCAAGTCCGGCCTCGGGCACCACTTAAAATCTTTGGAAAAATAATTACCTGATAAATATAAATATCACTTATTTCATAGATTAAATATTTTCAATACAACCTCTGAAAATATTATGTATGTTAAAATTGAATATATTAAGATATATACCGATTATAACGAAGACTAATTTACCCATTTAATATTATGGAGCAAATAAATAAAACAAATGACATTGATGACGATATTAATATTTCACAGATAATTGAAGTATTTTTGGAAAAAAAATTATTGGTTGTTTCTATCACATTATTTTTTGCAATCTTTTCGGTTATTTACGCATTATCACTTCCTAATATTTATACCTCTAAAAGTCTTTTAGCGCCTACAGCTGTTGAGGATTCATTATCAACTAAACTTTCTTCATATTCTTCAATTGCTAATTTGGCGGGGGTAAGTTTGCTAAGAGAAAGTGCTACAAAAAGCGCTGAGGCGATCGCAAGAATGCAATCTTATGAATTTTTTTCTGAATTCATCGTTCCAAGCATAGGTCTTGAAAACATAATAGCTGTTAAGGAATGGGACTCGTTAAATAATAAAATTATTTATGACAAGAACTTATATGATGTTAATACTGGCAAATGGGTAGATGATACAAAAATTTCTCAGCAAAAAGCCTTTGAAGTATTTTTAAGCATCTTCTCATTATCGGTTGATAGAGAAACTTCTTTCATAAATATATCAATTCAGCACAAATCACCATTTATGGCAAAAAAATTACTTGAAACAATTATTGTTAATATAAATGAAAACATGAGATCTCAAGATATTAGGCTTGCACAAGCTTCTATTAGCTATCTAAATGAGTCAAAAAACCTTACACAATTGCAGTCTATACAGGAAGGAATTTCAAACCTTCTAGAAAATCAGATGCAAACCCTAATGTTAGCTTCATCAAATGAATCATATATATTCAAAGTAATTGATTCACCTCTAGCACCTGAGAGAAAATCTGGTCCAGTAAGAAGTATTATTTGCATAGTTATAACTATGATAGGTGGATTTTTATCATTAATTGCTGCATATTTTCAACACCTTCGTGAATCTAAAAATATATAATTCGTAATAAAATCATACAAATATGATCAAAAACAGAATAACTATAGTAGGCTCGGGATTCGTTGGCATGTCATTAGGCGTAATGCTCGCTCAAAAAAATGACGTTGTAATTCTTGATATTGACAAGGAGAGAGTTGATAAGATTAACAAAAAGATTAATACGATTTCAGACAAAGAAATAGATTCATTTTTAGTTGAGAAAGATTTAAGCTTGTCGGCAACAACAGATAAAAAAAGCGCTTTTTCTAGCTCAGAATTTATAATAATAGCAACGCCAACAGATTATGATCCCCAAGAAAATTATTTTAATACAGAATCTGTTGATTCATGTGTGGCACATGCTATTGAGATCAATCAAAATGCTTTAATCGTAATTAAATCAACTATTCCGGTTGGACATACAAAAAAACTCCAAAAAAAATATAAAACTGATCGAATTATTTTTTCACCTGAATTTTTGCGAGAAGGAAATGCTTTGAAAGATAACCTTTTTCCTTCCAGGATAATTGTTGGTGGCCATCATGAGTTATGCAGAAAATTTGTTGAAATTTTGAGAGATTGTTCTTTAAAAGAAGACATAGAGACTCTTTTTGTTGGTTCAGAAGAGGCTGAATCTATAAAGCTTTTTGCTAATGCTTATTTAGCAATGAGAGTATCCTTTTTTAATGAGCTAGATTCTTATGCACTTGAAAATAATCTAAATTCTAGAAGTATCATAGATGGTGTTTGCTTAGATAGAAGGATAGGCAAAGGATATAATAATCCATCTTTTGGATATGGTGGCTATTGTTTGCCGAAAGATACTAAACAACTTTTAGCTAATTTTGATAAGGTTCCTCAAAATATAATAGAAGCAATTATATTATCTAACTCGACTCGTAAAGATTTTATTACTAAACAGATTCTTAAATATAAGCCAAGTGTAGTAGGGATTTATCGTTTAATAATGAAGGAAGGAAGTGACAATTTCAGATCATCTTCAATTAAAGGAATTATAAGTAGGGTTATCGATTATGATGTTGAAATTATTATTTATGAACCAGGAATTCAAGATAGATCATATCAAGGAATATCAGTAGTAAATGATATAGAAAAATTTAAAGTTAAAAGTGATATTATTGTTGCTAATAGAATGTCAAAAAGCTTGCTAGATGTAAAAATGAAATGTTTCACAAGGGATTTATTTAATGAAAATTAATAATATTATTTATATAAATTATTTCCATCAAGTTGCTTCTTGCATAATAGCTTTAAGTTTTTTTATAAAATAATGAAAAATATTATCGTAACTGGCTCTGCTGGATTTATTGGATCTTATGTGGTTTTAAGACTTCTTGAAAAAGGTATAAAAGTATATGGATTAGATAACCATAATCATTATTACGATCCGCAATTAAAGGAAGCCAGGCTTAAGAGATTCATTGATCATAAAAATTATACTCATTACAGAACAGATCTTTCTGATATGACTATGTTAAATAATATTTTTGATGCTGCGAAACCATGGGGCGTTGTTAACCTTGCTGCTCAAGCTGGTGTTAGATACTCTATAGAAAATCCTAAAGCTTATATAGATAGCAATATTATTGGATTTGGTAATATCTTAGAGTGTTGCAAGATTCATAATGTAAAGCATTTAGTTTATGCAAGCAGTTCAAGTGTATATGGCTCAAATGAAAAAATGCCTTTTTCTGTTCATGACAATGTTGATCATCCCATAAGTATGTATGCTGCCACAAAAAAGGCGAATGAACTGATGGCACATTCATATAGCAGTTTGTTCAATATACCTACAACAGGACTGCGTTTTTTCACAGTTTATGGTCCATGGGGAAGGCCAGATATGGCACTGTTTAAATTTACAAATGCTATATTGGAAGGAAATCAGATAGATGTATATAATCATGGTAATCATCTAAGAGATTTCACTTATATTGATGATATTGTGGAAGGTTTAATTAGAGTATTAGAGAAGCCTGCAAAACCCAATCCAGCATGGGATGGAGTTAATCCAGATCCAGGTTCAAGCAAATCTCCATGGAAAGTCTATAATATTGGTAACAACAGCCCAGTTAAGCTCTCAGATTTCATTGAGACGATAGAGAAAACTTTGGAAATAAAAGCTAAACAAAACTTTCTTCCTCTTCAAGAGGGAGACGTACCAAATACATATGCTGATGTTGAGGATTTAGTTAAAGAATTTGACTATAAACCCTCAACACCAATTAATGATGGTATAGAAAAATTTATAATTTGGTACAGAAAATACTATGAAGTATAAATGAAAGAAAACATAAAAATAACGATTGTTGGTCTTGGATATGTTGGACTCCCCCTTGCTGTAGAGTTTTCAAAATATTTTTTTGTTAAAGGCTTTGATGTTAATGGTAAAAGAATTGATGAATTGAAAAAAGGCATTGACTCTACGCACGAAGTGAATTTAGATGAATTAAAATCATCGAAAAACTTAACTTTTACGTCTAATGAAAGAGACATCAGTGATAGTAATGTATATATCGTTACTGTTCCAACTCCAATAGATGAATATAAATCTCCTGATTTATCTCCTCTTATTAGTGCCTCAAAGTTAATTGGAAAAAATATTAGTAAAGGTGATTATGTTGTATATGAATCAACTGTATTTCCTGGGTGCACGGAGGATGAGTGCGTTCCAATTTTAGAAAAATATTCAGGATTAAGATTTAATAAAGATTTTTTTGTTGGCTATAGTCCTGAAAGGATTAATCCTGGTGATAAAACTCATCACCTTAGAGATATCATAAAAATTACCTCAGGATCATCTCCAGCAGCTGCAGACTTTGTTGATAATTTGTATGGTTCAATCATAAATGCTGGAACTCACAAGGCACAAAGTATAAAAGAAGCAGAAGCGGCTAAAGTAATTGAAAATACTCAAAGAGATTTAAATATTGCATTAATAAATGAATTATCAATGTTATTTGATGAATTAGATATTTCAACTATTGGTGTTTTAAATGCTGCAGCTACAAAATGGAATTTTCTTCCATTCAAGCCTGGCTTGGTAGGAGGCCATTGTATTGGAGTTGATCCATACTATCTTACTCATAAAGCATTGTCAGTAGGATTTAACCCTGAGCTTGTTTTAGCTGGAAGAAGAACTAATGACGGGATGGCTAAGCATGTTGCAAGCCGACTCATAAAAGAAATGATAAAAAAAAATATTAATCCAGCAAAATCTAAGATTTTAATTTTAGGCCTCACTTTTAAAGAAAATTGCCCAGACATAAGGAATACAAAAGTTGTGGATCTTATATCAGAATTAGAAGATTACTCTTGTTTCATTGATGTTAATGATCCACTTGCAGATTATGAGAGTGTAAGAGATGAACATAATATTAAATTAGTTAGCTTGAGCTCAAAAGAAAAATACGATGCAATTATTCTATCAGTGGCTCATGAACAGTATACAAAGTTAACTATTAATGATTTTAAAGGACTAATAAATGAAGGTGGTATCATATTTGATTTGAAGAATGTTGTTCCTGAAGAAGTAAACTGTATAAGATTATAATTTTTTAAAGTTTTGAGCAGCTAAAACCATAATACAAAAAAATAAATCTATTATGAAGATTGGTAAAAAACAAATAGGTCCTAATCATAAACCTTTCATAATTGCAGAGGTTGCTCAAAGTCATGATGGTAGCTTGGGACAGGCTATGGCATTCATTGACATTGCTGCAGACTGTGGTGCAGATGCAATAAAGTTTCAGACACATATAGCTGAAGAAGAAAGCACTCCTGATGAGCCTTGGAGGATAAAATTTAGTCAACAAGATGATACCCGTTTTGAATATTGGGAACGCATGTCATTTCCTAAAGACTGGTGGCTGAAGCTAAAGGAGCACGCTGAAGAAAAAGGATTAATTTTTTTAAGCTCACCTTTCTCACCCATGGCAGTATCTTGGCTAGATGATATCGGTATAGAGGCATGGAAAATTGCATCAGGCGAAGTATTCAATGAGAATTTGTTATCTCATATAGAGGCTACCAAGAAGCCAGTAATTTTATCCTCTGGATTAAGTAGTTTTTCAAAATCTAAAGAGCTTATTGAGAGGTTCGAATCTAAAAATATACAGGTATCTCTTCTTCATTGCACAACGATATATCCAACACCGCCTGAAGAAGTAGGATTAAATGTTTTTAAAAAAATGAGAAATGAATTTCATGACGCTATTCCAATAGGTCTTTCAGACCATTCCGGCACAATAACTCCATCTGTTATAGCAGCATATATGGGCGCATCTATTATTGAAGTTCATCTGACAATGCATAAGAAAATGTTTGGACCTGATGTTTCATCTTCTTTAGATCCAAAAGATTTTTTAGAGTTAGTAAAATGTGTTCATTTCGCATCAAAAATGGGCCAATCTTCCGTTAAAAAATCTAATCAATTAGATGATCTCAAAGAAATAAAAAAAACATTTGGTCGATCATTAGTCTTCAATAAAGGCTTATTAGCTGGACATACTATTAAATCAGGAGATATAGGCTATAAAAAGCCAGGGGGTGGATTGCCATATTCAGAAAAAGATTTTTTTGTAGGCAAAAAATTGCTGCAAGATGTACCATGTCATGAAAAATTAACATATCTTCATGTATCGGATACCAAATAATGAAAAAGAAAGTATTAGTTTGTATTACAGCTCGTCCAAGTTATTCAAGAATCAGAACAGCAATTCTAGCTCTTAATGATAATCCTGAAGTCGAAGTACTTGTATTGGCTTCTGGCTCAGCTTTATTGGATCGATATGGAAGGGTGGTAGATTTAATTAGAAAAGATGGGATTGAAGTTGTTGAAGAACTTCATACTTTTGTTGAAGGAAATGACTTAATAGGCATGGCATTAACTACAGCATCAACAATTGAGGCTACTTCAAGAGCGATTGTTAGAATATCTCCTGATATTGTTGTAACAATTGCAGACAGATACGAAACTCTAGGCACAGCAGTAGCTGCCAGCTATTGTGGCTTTCCCTTAGCTCATATCCAGGGTGGAGAGATTACAGGAAATATTGATGAAAGGGTACGTCATGCAGTCACGAAACTTTCAGATATTCATTTGGTTGCAAATTCTGATTGTAAAGAAAGAATTATTAGAATGGGAGAAGATGAATCTAACATATTTATTACTGGCTGCCCATCTCTAGATATTGTTCATGAGAGCAATGAATTAGATATTGAAGATGTTAACGAAGCAGTTAGTTTAAGTGGGGTAGGTGCAGAATTTGATATAAATAAAAAATTTATCGTTGTAATGCAGCATCCAGAAACCGATAGTTATGATAAAAGCTATGATCGAATGATAAAAACTTTAGAAGCAGTCGATGCTATTGGCATTCCCCCCTTAATTTTTTGGCCAAATGTTGATGCTGGGTCTGATGCAACCTCAAAAGCTATAAGAGTTATGAGAGAACGGGGAGTTTTAAAGAATGCAAGATATATTAAAAATCTAGAAAGTAAATTATTCCTGAAATTATTATCTTTGTGCCATTGTTTAGTTGGTAATTCGTCTGTTGGAATTAGAGAATCTTCATTTATGGGCGTACCTACAGTAAATATTGGTCGAAGACAAGATGGCAGACAATCTTCTGATAATGTAATGTATGTCGGCTGGGATTCAAATCAAATAAAGAATGCAATCGATCATCAGATACAAAATGGTAAATATGAAATCAGCAATATATATGGTGATGGATTTTCTGGAAAAAAAATTGCGGATATTTTAATGCAAGATCATTTTTCTGAATCAAAAAGATTTGTTGATTAAAGTGTCTAACTAATCACTTTAGATTCAAATATCTATGCATTGTATAATTTTATAAATTTTTGGGGCAAACTTATGGTCAAGTACACAGGCGATAATGAAGAATGGAATAAAAACTGGCAATCTCGAAGCGAGGCTAATTACATTCATTGGACAAAAGATGATCCAGTTAATCAAATTCAATTAGCATTTAGGAATCATTGGGAGCTTTTTAATACCTTTATGAGCTCTAAATTATTTAATAAAGGTAAAAGAGTTTTAGAAGTAGGTGCCGGTCGAGGTAGCCTATCAGCATACTTTAGTGATGCTGGTTATGACTGTACTTTGTTAGATCTTTCGCCTGATGTGATCGAAATTGCAAAAAATATTTATTCTTCAAATGATCTTAAAGCTAACTTTGTAGTCGGAGACGCATACGACATGGACTTTGAAGATAACTCTTATGATGTTGTTTTTTCTATAGGAGTATTTGAACATTTTGAAGATATTGTTACTCCAATAAAAGAACAAGTTCGTATTCTCGATAAAGGAGGATTATTTATTGCATATATTGTTCCTGAGTATCAAGATAATGTTCAAAAAAAATATAATTGGATTAATGAATTATTAAAGGGGTATGAAAGTAATCTAAAAACAGATACTAACAGTCAATCAAAAGAAGAAGTTTATAGATCAGATCGTTGGTCAGAAAAATATTTACCAGTAATGAAACAAATGGGCCTTTCTGGCATTTCATCTTGCGGTACCTATCCACTTCCTATGATATCCCACTCAATAGAATTCCCATTTTCATTAATGCCAGAAAAAAGTGAACTTGCTTTAGTTAGACATTTTAAAGAAATGCTATCTAAAAACACTAAGTATGATCATCCATGGATGTGTGAAGAAGGATATGGAAATTCATTCGTCGTTTGGGGATACAAAGATTGAAATATCTCTTTATAATTCCTGCAAGAGGCGGTTCAAAAGGAATACCAAAAAAAAATATATTTGAAATTAATGGGCATCCATTAATATATTATTCAATTAGTGCTGCATTAGAAGTTAAAAAGATTATTCAAGACTCAAAAGTTATCGTTTCGACAGATAATGAGGAAATCAAAGAAGTTAGTATTAAATTTGGTGCTGAAGTGCCTTTTATTAGACCGAAGGAATTATCTGATGATAAGTCTAAATCTATTGAGTATGTAAATCATGCCATTAAATATTTTGAAGAAAATGGAAAGCTTTTTGAGCATGTTGTGATACTGCAACCCACTTCACCTCTAAGAACATTTGAAGACATATTCGCATCTATCCAAACTTACGAAACGCATAAAGCTGATTCATTAATTTCGGTTTACGAGGAGCAAACAATCAATGAAAAAATTATCTATATGCAAGATGGTTTATATTGCAAGCCCGCAGATCAACTTCATAATGCTGGGATACGAAGGCAAGAGGATGAATCATTTCTAGTTAGAAACGGCGCAATATATATTACAAAAATAGATTTTTTCAAAGAGGCTCAGTCTTTAGTTTCAAGTAAGCCTTTAATTTATGTAATGCCTAAATCTAAATCAATTAATATTGATACTCCTGAAGATATGCTAATGGCTGAAAAATTACTTATTTAATTTTTTTTAAAATCCCATCAAAAATCTATCTTTAAGAATGTTAATATGCACCTATGTTTTTAATCAATGAACCAAATGAATTCCCAGAAGAGGCAATTAAAAAATTAAGAAATTTTGGAGAAGTTTTTTTTAAAGATAATAAATA
Organism: uncultured SAR86 cluster bacterium; assembly: GCA_902605165.1. GTDB lineage: Bacteria > Pseudomonadota > Gammaproteobacteria > Magnimaribacterales > D2472 > CACNXK01. The sequence continues at coordinate 66,688 of CACLBJ010000004.1, forward strand.
TGACCCAAATGATATAAAAGTTTTATTTGTTCGTTTAAATGAAATAATTGATGAAAATTTTTTAGAAAAATTCCCATTATTAACTCACATTGTATGTCCTACAACTGGTCTTAATCATCTAGATCTAAAATTTATAAAGTCAAATCAAATTAAGTTAATATCCTTGAAAGAAAAATTTGAATTTTTAGAGGATATTCATGCTACTGCCGAACATACTATTGCAATAACTCTTGGCCTTTTACGTAAGATTCATCTCGCAACAAGATCTGTAGAAAATGGGGTATGGGATAGATATCCATATAAAGGCAATGAAATTTACTCCAAAAAAATATTAATAATTGGTTACGGAAGAATTGGTAAAAAGGTCGCGAGAATCTTTAGTGCCTTCGGAGCAAAAATATCTGCATATGATACCGATATAAATAAAATTCCATCAGAGTATGCCTGCAATTTTGAGCGTTCAATGAAGACTGCTGATATTGTAAGCATTCATATTCCTTATAACGATGAAAATAAATTATTTATCAATAAAAAATTAATTAAATCAATGAAAAAAGAATCTATTTTAATAAATACCTCGAGAGGTGAAGTTATTGATCAAGATGCACTTGTAAACTCTTTATTAAACCGAGATATTTCTGGAGCAGCATTGGATGTTTTATGGGATGAGCCCGATCCAATTAATAAAAAATTAAAAGAATTAGTTTTAAATGCAGGAGAAAGAATACTAATAACCCCTCATATAGGTGGTTTTACTAATGAGTCTCTTGTAAAAGTTGAAGAGTATGTAACAGATCTTTTAATAGAAGACATTACTTAAAATTATCTTACAAAGATATGAAAATTTTTTTATCCAATAACTCAAACAAATTTCTATATCTACCTATTGAAATCTTTACTCGAGAGTTTCATTCGAAGATTTATCTAGCTCATGAAGCGGTTCAAAAAGGGTGGACTGTTTTAGTTGGACCTAAGTATGACATAAATCCAATGATGAAATATTTGCCATCAGGAATATATTCCGGAATAGGTTTTCATAAATCTGCAGCTAAACTTGCAAAGAAAATCAAATCTTTTGGACACAAAGTATTCTCTCAAGATGAGGAAGGCCTTGTAAGACTATCTCCAGAGTTTTATAAAGAATATAGAGTTGATGAGAATATTTTTGATAATTCAGATCTAATTTTTTGTTGGGGAAAAAGGCACCAAGAAATAATGGAAGCTATATTCAAAAAATCAAGCAAAATTAGAAGTATTGGTAATGGCAGAGTTGATATACTAAGCTCAAAGTTAAAGAAAATCTTTGAAAAAGATGCTGAGCTTATTAAGAAAGAAAATGGTAATTTTATTCTAATTAATGGTAATTTTGGCTCAGCAAATCATTTTTCAGGTAAAGAAAATTTTTTAAAAGAGCTTGAGTCAAGAGGTTGGCTTGATACTGAACAAAAAAAAGAATATCAACTTAATAGAATTGAATTTCAAAACAGTATTTTTCTAAAAATGATGAGCTTATCAGTTGAAATTGCAAAAACTGGAAAGAAAATTATAGTTAGACCTCACCCATCAGAAAATTTAAATAAATGGAAAGAATTTGTATCTGATTACACTGATAATATTAAGATTATTAGATCAGGAAATGTTATTCCTTGGATCATGGCATCCAATTACTTAATTCATAATGGATGCACTACAGCAATAGAGGCAGTTTTAATGGGAAAAGATGTTATTTCTTTTCGTCCATTTAAAAATAAAAGCGTTGAATCAATTTTGCCTAATGCAATTAGTTCTTGCATGGAAACTCAAGAGAGTGTCTTAAACTATTTAAAAAATGATAAAAATAAATATAGCTTAAATGATGAAGCCTTAAAAATTCTAAATGACAATATAGAACAAAACTTTCAACATGAAGATGCAACTTCTAGAATTATTAATATGATTGAGAAATTAGAAATTAAAAAAAGTAGGCCGACTTTCTTATCGAATCTACTTAATGAGATCCTTTTTAGATTAAATCTACTAAAAATGAAAATATCAAGGAAAATTTATAATAGTAACTTTCAATATGAGCTTATAAAATGTCCTCCTTTAGCAAATACGGAAGTAACAAAGCTTCTTACTGAAATAGCAGACATAAAATCAGAAGATAAAAATTTTGAAGTATGTAATTTTAATAAACATAGTATAATCATCCAACCAAAAAATAACTGAGTCAGACTTTATATGAGTGATTTATCTAATCTTAAAGAAAAAGTTAGAAGTTTTGCAGAGATTCAACCCTGGAATCATAATTTTGTTCTTCCAGATGGAACAGAGACGAGGCCAGGAAAATTTAGTTCTTTTGGTAAGAATATTAATAAATTAAAAAGATTAGAACCAATACTAGACTCTATCGATATTTCAGGAAAACGCGTACTCGATTTAGGTTGCAATGAAGGCTTTTTCTCAATTAATCTTGCTGAGAGAGGTGCTATCGTTCATGGTATCGATGCAGACTATCACAGAATAGAGAAAGCAAAGTTTATTAAAGATGTAATTGCTCAAGATTATGAGATTAAATACGAATGTAAAAATTTTCTTAAAGATGAAGATGGGCTTGAAAGTGCAGACGTTATTTTGTGTTTAGGTTTTTTGCATAGAGTGCCTGATCCAATTACTGTTATCCAAAAATTAGCTGAACTTCAAGGGATAATAATATTTGAGTGGAAGGCTGAATATTCTGCCAGCAATAAAAATCCTGCAGCTATTTTTTCTAGTCAACCTATTAACAAAATTGATAGCTATGGCACTGAATACTGGCTTTTAAGCATTGATGCTTTGAAGAAAATTCTTAAACGTTATGGCATGAACTATACATATCCAGTACCAAATAAGGGAGGCAAACGTGAAATGCTTGTTGCATCAAAATATGAAATAGATGGAATTAGTGTTCAAAATGAAAGATTCCGACTTTTTCTTGGTTTTATAAGATTACTGAAAGAATCTTTGAAAGCTCTTATAGCCTTGATCAGCGCAAAATAATGCTTAAAAGAATATACTCAAAATTAAACTTATCTAAGCGTTATGAGATATATAAAAAAGAAAAAAGCATAAAAAGTGCTCATCATAATCATCGTAAACAGTTCTTAGATGACTACAAAGATATTGATAATATCATAGAAGGTTTTAGGGCTGGTGGAGGTCTAAAGCATGATTTTCAAAGCTATAAGTTATGGGAACTAAAAAAATATTTAAGACTAAATAGTCCTGAAAGCATTCTTGAGTTTGGAAGTGGATCTTCGTCATCAATATTTGCAAAATATTCTTTTCAGAATAAAGTTCCTTATACAAGCTATGATGAAAGCAAGCATTGGATTGATAATACTAAAAATATTTTAAATAATAATCTTAATGATAATATCCGTTTTGTTCATGCCGATCGAACTTTTAATTTTGACGAAGAGATTACAACGGTTAACTACAATATTGACATAGATGGGTTTTTTGATTTTGTGCTTATTGATGGTCCATCATTACGCATAAATAATATTCGAAGAAAGGATGCTGTGAATGCTGATATTCTTAAATTATCAGATTTGCCTAAGATTATACTCATTGATGGAAGGAAAAGTACTTTTGAGTATTTAGTTAAAAAGCTAGGAAGCAAATATAAAGCTTTTCCATCTAACCTTTTTACTAAGACTTTATTAAAAAGCGGCTATGATTATTTTTCTCGTTTAGAGTTAATTGAGTAGTTTTGTTATAAATTAATATGTCAATAAATTTTTAAATGGCTTCTGTAACAATTGAGCAAACCCTTAATAATATTGTTGTGACATGGGTAAAGCGTTTTCTTGATATATTAGTAGTTGTAATAACCGTGCCTATAATTACCAGACATTTTGGTTTGGAGTTGATAGGTATATGGTTACTAGCTACACAACTGACACAGCATATTTATCTCTTAGAACTAGGAATAAATGTTAGCTTAACAAGATTTCTTTCGCGCTACAGGGCAAAAAATAATTTAAATTTAGCCTCACAATACTTGTCTACCTCTATTTTGTTTTTGATTTCAATAGGTTTGTTGATAATTATTGTGTCACCAATAATTGCTTTAATTTTTCAAACTATATTTTCTTTACCTCCCACTATGAATAAAGAAATATTCTGGCTAGTACTAATAACAACATGCATCACTGGTTTAAATTTATCTTTCAGAACAGGAGTGGGTATGCTTTCCTCAATACATAAGTTTGATACTCTTGCATTTTGGGAGACAATGGCACTTTTAGTTAGATTAATTCTTGTTTGTCTTTGTTTTTATTGGTTTGATCCAAATTTTTTAGTTTTAGCATTAATCACATATATACCTCCACTGATATCTAATCTTATAATCTTCTTAACAGGTAAAAAATTAAATCATGACTTATCTATAAGTAAAAAACTGATATCTAAACAAGTTATAAAAGATATGACCTCAGTTGGAGGATCAGCATTAGTAATTACTTTAGCAGCTTTAATTGCAAGACAATCCAGTTCAATTCTTGTTGGTTGGGAGTTAGGATATGAGCAAGTTGCTTCGTTAACTTTCCCTGTTATGGTGGTCTTTGCAATAATGCCTTTCATAAGTATCGGAGCTACCTTGCTTTCCCCAGTTGCCAGCCAACTGGATGCTGAAAATAAATATGAATCTTTATATGCAATTTATTCTTTAATTGGAAATTATGTATTTTTACTTGCTTTAATAATTCTATTGGGATTCTATTATATGGGTTTTTATATTTTTGATTTTTGGTTGAGTGGCCCAAAAATAGAGGTAAATTCTATTTTTGATATTTCAAGAAATACTATCATCATATTTTCAGGTGTAGCTATTGCAGTTCCTGGCTTTATTCTAAGACAAATCCTTATTGCAGTTGGTAATCATTGGAAAGTAGCAATTAGTGAAGTTATTGGAGCAATTATTGGGATTTTGATCGGTTACTTTTTAATGACAAGTTTTGAGTTAGGAACATCTGGAATGGCAATAGGCATATCTTTAGCATTCATAATCCGAGGAGCAATTTTAATAACTTTTCAGGCGGCTAGATATTTTTCTGTTTCGTATTTCAAATTATTGTTTGACTGCATTACAAAACCATTATTTATATTAATTTCCTCCATAGTTTTATCAGAAATATTACTATCTTTTTTAAATATAAATAATTACATTCTTATCAATATTTTATCTTTTGTTACCATACTTACATGCATGCTAATAGGATTTTGGATATTTTTACTTCATCAAGATCACAAACAAATGATATTTCAATTTTTTAAAAAAAGATTAAAACATTTTAGAGCCTACTGACAGTAATTTGTAAAAAGTATTCAGGAGCATTTTATGAAAATACATATAAAAAGATGGACATTCAAAAAAGGTGATCATTTATGGCTTGAAGATACTAAGCCAGATATGTACAAAGATAATAATGTTTGCGATAGTTGCGGCTCACAAATGAAAGAAATAGCAAAAATTGTTAATGATAATAATTCTATAGGGTTGGTTACAGGGCTATGCCCAGAATGTGGGTATGTTAAAAGAACTCGTAATCTATCAGAGGACTGGTATGCAGATCATTTTGCAAAACGATGGCTTGTCGGAAGTAATCATGAGATAAGCGATCAGCAAATCTTAACTGAAGATAATTATATCTTTAATAAACTTAAAAAATATGTTCAAAAAAATGGGAATATTCTTGATGCTGGCTGCGGTATAGGTCAAAGATTGCTACCTTTTCATAATAATGGATATAAGGTATTTGGTTTTGATCCATCTGAAGAAAGGACAAAGATTGCATCAGAGGTAATGAAAAATATTGAGGTCAATTCAGCTGAGAAATACCTACTTGCTACTGATCAAGTATTTGACTTAATTTTTTTCTTTAATGTTTTACAGTTTGTTGAAAACCCTTTTGATGTTATTAAGAAGGCTAGCATGAAACTTAGGCCGGATGGTTTCTTATTTTTTAGCGTTGGCCAGTTCTATAATGATGCAAATTTTTGCCAGTTTTCTCATATCGGACTTATAAGATCTTTTCTCAGCTTGTTTACAATGACTGAGCTCTTTAAAGAATTAGACTTATGGCCTGTTGAATATTCTGAATCTCCAATGGAGATTATTCTTCAAAAGGGTGTAAAGGGACCCCAATCTATGAAAATTATAGAAAATGCTAAAAAAATAACTGAAAAAGATATTAATAAGTATGTAAAGAAAACACTTCAAATGAATAGGTTAAAATTCTTTAGAAGAACAAATATAAAATATAATGGTAGAAAAATTACTATTGAAAAAAATAGAAGTTCCTCTAATTTACTTCCTGTTAATTTTAATCATGATGATCATGATCTCCCAATTCTATTAAAGTAAGAGCGCATTTAATTATTTTATTGTATTTTGATATACTGGCAGCAAATTTCAGGGCTAAAGATGATCGATTCAATTTATAACAAAATAGGTAGTTATAGTAAAAATGGTGATATTTTTACGAGAAACATTGGTTATAAATTAAGAAAAACTATTAGATTAAGTGATTTATATAAGAGAAAGATACCATCATCCATCCTTGAAAATGATTATGGAATTAATCTAAAAGATAGTAAAGGATATTGTTCTTTGGACGGTTTAAAATATTTAGAGCATACTCAGGACATTATTGACATTACTAAAAGAGAATTTTCTAATCTCGACGTAGAGTCAATTGATTGGAAAGATAAAGATCAATTGTATACTGGTGTTTTAAATGATTATTTTATAGATAGTAACTCTCCTTTCTTGAAGTTTGTGTTACAGGAAGAGTTAATATTTCCAATAATAAAATACTGTGGATTTATTCCTGTTTTATCGTATATTGGTGGATGGTATTCACCTGGAAAAAAGACAGAATATTCAAATAGTCAATTATTTCATTGTGACCAGGCTGATATTCGTCAGGTTAAGGTTTTTGTAAACTGCAGTGAAATTTCTGAAATAGATGGCCCTGTGAATCTTATAGATGCAAAAAACTCTGAAAAAATAAAGGCTACATTAAATTACGATTACAGTGATGAGGGACAATGCTTACCAGATAAAGTGATTGAGAAACTTATACCAAAAGACAAATGGATTCCTCAAATTGGTAAAGAGGGAACAGTTTCATTAAGTGACACAAGTAGGTGCTTTCATTTCGGCAGTCGATTATCAGACAACTCAAATGACAGATTGATGATTATGTTTCAGTTTTTATCTCCATGTGCATTTACTCTCCCAGCTAAGTTAAATCAAAAATTACCCCTTTCAGATATAAGTGCTTCAGGATTAAATAAATTAGAAAAGCAAATCTTAGGTGTAGGGATATAGACCATAACCATTAATGCATTTCCAATCTTCAAATTATTATTTAAAGATTTTTTCTCATTACAAAGTAGCTAGATTTTATTTTGGTAATTTTATAAGATTTTTAAGTAAGAAAAAATTTCAAAAATCTATTAGTCCCTCAGAGGCTGTAACAATATTTGGAGAAAATTTTTCTAAGCATGGTAATCATTTTATTATTAATTTTTTAAATGAGTATTCTTTAAATAATAAAATTGATTACATTGAAAGTTCACTTGGAAAGTTCCATAAACAATTTTGTCCAAAGACTACTGAAGAAGCCTTGGGAGTTTCAACTAAAGGAAATGGATTGAGATTATTCAATTATCCTTGGGGAGTGTTTGGGCGACAAAGATCTATAAAGAGAAAAGACCCAAGAAATTCTAGATTCTGCGGACCAAGCACTGAAAAATTCATTATCGATGAAGCCAAAAGTATTATTAAATTATATGTAAAAATCAAAAAAGATGGTTATCAGCCGACAAAATATCCTAATTCATTTATTCAAGGTGTTTGGATGATAAAAAAAAATGGAGAAAAAAGATTTGTAGTGCTTCAAGGAAATCATAGAATGGCTGTTCTATCTTATTTGGGATACAAAAGCATTGATGTTAGATGTGATATGTTCCCAAACAAATATATTAAAGAAAAAGATTTAAATAGTTGGGTTAATGTCAAATTAAATAATGTATCATCTGAAAAAGCTTTGGAGATATTTAATTCATTTTTTAAGTATTGAATCAAATGAAAGTCACTTCAAATATATATATATGGACATATCTTTTCCTAGCTTTCTTTGGTATTGGATTTCTAGCTTTACCAGGTGGAGCAATGCTCCAAAAAATATCAATTTCAGCACTATGTATATTAATTCTATTGGCTCAAGGATTAAAAATTAAATTACCTCATGGGCTTAAAAAATATTTTCTAATATTAATTATTTTGACAATCTTTAGCGCCATATCTTCTCTTGTTTACTCTAATTCAATCATGTTTATGATTCTTGTTACACAAAAATATTTATTTTTAATCGTTTCTTTTATAGCCGCTTCTCAAATATTCTCAATACTTAAAAATAAAAATTTCAAAACTCTAGATAAAATTATTGTAACCCTTGTGATAACTCAATTTATTTTTGTAATACTAAAATTTAGTATATTAGGTGAAATTCAAGAAGGATTCTTAATTGGTTCAATGAGTCATAATGCTGGTCAGTTAGGATTTTTGTTTCCTGCAATTATGATTCCAATTGTGCTACTACGCTTTTTTAATAAAAATATTAAATTAGCAATAATACTTATTACCATGCTAATTTTATTTGCAATCTTAAATGAAAAGCGCGCTATTTTTTACTTGGGACCTTTAATAATATTTTTCTCATTAATTAGCTTTCTCACTATAAAACTGTCTTTATCAAACCTATTAAAGTCAAGTGCCGTATTTTTATTAGGGTTATTTTTTTTGAGTTATTTTACATCAAATATTGATAGTCTTTCCGGCGAAGAAGGCAGTATAGAAACCTCAGGTAATCAAATTGAATATTTAATAGATTATGGAATTGCTTATCTTACGATGGATTATGGTGGCGATCTTCAGAGCGATTATGCACAGGCCATTTTTGATAGAAATACACAATTAGGTAGAGTTATTTTATGGATTAGAGGCTTAGATCTATATTTTTCTTCAAATATTTATTATCAAATTTTTGGCCATGGTTTTGGTTACATCACTCCTTCTGAATATATAAATCCTAAAGATATTATCTTTCAAAAACTAGGTTTTAGAGGAGCAATCAGCGGGGCTTTAATGAATATAATTGAAGGGGGGTTAATAAGCTTTACTTTATATAGTTTCTTAGTCTTAATGCCGTTAACTCATCTATATAAGCGATATCAAGATACAAAAAGTAATCTAAATCGTTCTTCAATAAAAAGGATTAAGATTTTAACTATTGTACAATTTGTTTTTATTTTTGATTTCTTTTTTTATTCCACCATTTTGTTTTCTACAAGCCCTTTACCTCTTCTATATTTTATCCAACTTTTTTTTATATACATGCCTGATGATAAATCAATAAATGCAACATGAAGAATATTAAAGAAATATTGGAACTTGCCAATCATTTCCTAGACCAGCTTGAAACTAAAAATGGTTATAAGTTATTTATAAGGTCAGATTGTTCACCCTATGCCAGATGCTTTGTTATTTTTACAAAATCTTTATTGAAAGATAATTTATGGCTAGACTCTCGCAAGACTCGCTTAATTAGTGATCTTAATGATGATCTATATGACTTTTATAATATACAGTTAGGTAAAACTATTGATATCAAATTTGATAAACCATTTCTACAACTTTTTTGCTTTACTTTAAGTGCTCTCAATATTTTAAATGGCTCCTTAAGTAAAAAAAATTTAAAAATTTTAGAATTTTTCTTAAATCTTAAAGTTGAGGAATTAATGATTGCTCGTTCAGTAAATTTAGGATTGCCCGGAAGCGGTAATTATTCTATGTTTTTAGCTGTTTTAAATATTTATGCTCAAGAAAAATTGGATGAAGATAGGTCTTTGGAGATAAAAAAATGGCTCAAATTTAATTTGAATTCTGTAAATGATAACGGCTTCTGGGGCAATTTTCCTAAAATAAATCATCTACAGTTTCAAAACGGTTATCATCAATACGAAATCTTTGAATATTTAGCTTTCCACAAGGCGCCATGGAACCAGGCTGCAAAAAGCACTTTAACACTAGCAGATCAGATTGGACATTTTTCTCCATATCCTGGAGGTGGAGGTTGTTATGATTTTGATGCAATTTTTCTTTTGACTAGTGATTTCGTTGATGATATTGGTCAAAATATGATTTTAAATAAAAGCCTTGGGACAATTATTTCTGAGCAGAATAAAGATGGCGGATTTTGCGAATCTAAACTTCTGAGGAATCATAATAATTGGCCTAGACTTCTTTCACTAGTTTCTCATATTCACAGTCAGCCATCTCATCTTAAACTTTCTTCTTTAAGAATTGGCCTTAATTTATTTCGTTTTAAGCATAAGACAGTTTCTACACATTGGACCTCAATTGATAGAAAGTGGAATGAGTCAAATGCTTGGGATACATTTTTTCGTCTTTCAGCAATTTTTAGAATTTATAGTTATTTAGGTTTACCAGAAAAAGAATTGTTCAAAGTGAATCACTTTCCTGGCATTGGATAAACTTAAATCATGAAAAAACTTCTGTATATTTCACCATCCTCATTTCCTTCACAAGCAGCTAATTCAACTCATGTATTATTGCAAACTGAGGCATTGTCAAAGATATATTCAGAGGTAAGAGTCATAGGACTATCTTCAACGAATGAGAAGATATCCAAAATTTATAATAGATTACAAAAACATTATTCAATAGATTTAAAGAAAATACAGTTTTCTTTATGCAAAAGCCTTGGTGGATATGCAGAAACACTTACAATTGCAATCTTCTCTATATGGTTTGTTCTATCACTAAGAGATCATCAGATTATTACAAGAAATTTATATGCAGCATTTTTTATAATCTTTTTAAGAAACGACCGCTTTATATATGAAACTCATACTGTAGAGACTGGATTTAGAAAATATATACAAAAATTTATTATTAAATCCAGTAAAGTAAAAGTTGTTGTAATATCTGATAGCCTCAAAAAATTATTATTAAGAAGATATCAAATTGATCAAGATAATTTTTATATTCTTCATGATGCTGCCCGATCAGGACTTTCAACAAAATTAAATAAAAATGATATCCCACCAGAATTATTATCAAAATATGAATATAAAATAGGGTATTTTGGTTCTCTTTTACCTGGACGAGGAATCGATATTATAGAAGAAATTGCAAAAATATTTCCAAGTTCATTATTTTTGATTTATGGACCAAAAAATCAGAATACTGAATTTGAAAATCGAGCAATTAAGCCCGGTTCAAATATTTATTTTGGTGGTTTTCTGAGGCATGCTGAAATCCATAATACAATGCTGGCATGTGATATTTTACTTATGCCATATCAGGAAAAGGTCTTCATAGATATGAAAGGAACTGATACTTCAAAATGGATGTCGCCAATGAAAATGTTTGAATATATGGCAACAGGCAAGCCGATTATTTCCTCAGATCTGCCCGTTCTTCGAGAGGTTTTGAAAGATGGCGAAAATGCTATCTTAACAAATCCCTCTGAGGTATTAAGTTGGGAGGAATCAATTCTAAAAGTTATTAACAATCCATCAATGGCTTCATTGATTGGCAAAAATGCAAGAGAGAAATATATTCAAAAATATAATTGGGATGAAAGAGCAAAAAAATTATCACATATCCTTAGTGCTAAAAAAACAAATCAATTTAGAAAATGAAAAATATTATAGTTATTGTCCCAAGCTTAAGCCCTACAGGACCGATAAAAGGAGCAATCGGATTAGTAAATGGTTTAGATGAGCTTGGAGTAAGTGTTACTCTCATTTCTCTGAAGAAAGGTCCTGGCTCTAATTGTAAAATATCTAAAAATGTAAATATTTTTGAACTTGGCTGTAATTCAAACTTATCAATCATATACATGCTTTATAAAATAAAAAAGATAGTTAATAAGTATGAAGACTCAAAAAACATAGCAATTATTTCACAAGGATTCTCAGCGGATCTTGTTAATCTTTTATTAAGAGTAAGTTGCAAAAAGATAGCCAGCATTAGGGGAGACCTAAAGATAAATTATTCCTTAACTTATGGGTATCTTGGAGAAATTCTAGCAAATTTACACTATTTTATTTTGAAATATTTTGATGCAAATTTTGCTTTAAACGAAGAGATGAAAATGAAATTGATTAAAAATAAGGATGATAAAGTAGAAATCATTCCTAATTTCTTAAATGAAATAGACTATGAAAATATATCTAAAGTTACAAATCTTTCTCCTAAGAAAAATATAATATTTGTTGGTTCAATTTGTGAGAGAAAGCAGCCTTTCTTGCTCTTAAAAACTGTAAAAAAATTACTTAAAAAGGGGCTTAATATTAATTTAATTTTTATAGGGGATGGGCCGTTAAAAGATAATTTAATTAGCGAGGTAAAGGAAACTGATAATGAAAACATAAAAATACTAGGCTTCAAGAAATCTCCTATAAACTATGTTGCTAAATCAGATATTCTTGTCTTGCCCTCATTATCTGAAGGTACTCCTAGGGCCGTTATGGAAGCTTTATATATTGGGGTGCCTTGCGTAATGAGGAATCTGTCAACAAATGATGCACTTGTGGTGAATGGTATTAATGGTTGTCTTTTTAATCATGACAGTGAGCTTGAGGATGCAATTATTAAATGCTTAAAAATTTCGGATGACCTAAGGAAAGAAAATAACTTATTAAGCAAACAATTCTCTCAAGAATATTGCTGTAATGAAACATTGAGATATCTTAGGAATTTATAATATATAAAATTACAAACTATTTTTTAGTCAAATATTATTTAATTAATAGGATAATATAAAATAACAAAAACAATAAAAGGCCTAGTTTGATAAATATATCAATAGTTACATATTTTACGCCAATCAATGATGTCATCAATGCTGTTAAAACATGCTCTGACAGTGAAGTATCAAATGCAATTTTTATAATAGATAACTCTAGTAAAGATATACTAAGTAACCAACTTAAAAGTTTTGAAAAGGTTAATTATATACATAACCCATCAAATCCAGGATATGGCGCTGCTCATAATATAGCTATAAGAAAATCTCTTGCTGATAATATTGAATATCATTTAGTTTTAAATGCTGACGTGATTTTTGATTCTAAAATGCTAGAGTTGATGCTTGAGTACGCAAAAAAAAATAAAAATATTGGTATTTTGGCTCCAAAGCAGTTCTATGAAGATGGCTCTATCTATTGCAGCAGGAAACTTTTACCAACACCAAAAGATATGTTTTTTAGGGCTTTTTTGACAAAATTCATAAAAACAAAATCAAATGACATTTTTCAACTAGAAAAATTTGGATATGAGACTGATATTAAAGTTCCCTATGTCTCAGGAGCATTTATGTTTATAAATACAAGTGCTTTATTGGATGTGGGCTTGTTTGATGAGCGTTTTTTTATGTATCCTGAAGATATTGATATAAGCAGACGAATTGCTGAGATTTATGATGTACTATTTTGTCCAAAGTTTACAATAATCCATAAACATGGAGCAGCAAGCAAAAAAAGTTTTAAAATGTTTTTAATACATACATACAATATGATTTTATACTTTAATAAGTGGGGTTGGGTTTTAGATAAAGGTCGAAGTAATCTAAATAAACTTACTCTTAATCAAGACCATTCTCTTAAACAAGCTAAGAATTTATGAAATTATTGATTACTGGCGGTGCTGGTTTTATTGGAAGTGCAGTCGTAAGAGAGGCGCTTATGAATCAAGGATATAAGGTGATTAATGTTGATTGTCTTACTTATGCGGGAAACCTAAATTCGCTATCCAGTTGCAGCGACCATCCAAATTACTCATTTGAGAAGGTTAATATATGCGATTCGAGTGCTCTCAAGAAAGTCTTTAATGAACACAAGCCAGATGCAATTATGCATCTAGCGGCTGAGAGCCATGTAGACCGTTCAATAGACTCTCCAGCAAAATTTATTAATACAAATATTATCGGGACATATACTTTATTAGAGGTTGCAAGGAATTATTTTGATAAACTTATGAGAAATAAAAAAAGTAAATTTCGTTTTCATCATATTTCAACAGATGAGGTTTATGGTGATTTAGTTCGTAGTAAAGATCCTTTTACCGAGCAAACAGCTTATTCACCATCTTCACCTTATTCTGCAAGCAAAGCAGCATCCGATCACTTAGTTCGCTCTTGGGGACGCACCTATGGGCTGCCAATCGTTGTAAGTAATTGCTCTAATAATTATGGCCCGTTTCATTTTCCTGAAAAGCTAATTCCGCATGTTATTCTTAATGCTATTCATGGGAGAAGTCTGCCTATTTATGGCGACGGTATGCAGATACGCGATTGGCTTTATGTAGAAGATCATGCAAAAGCTTTATTAAAGGTTGTAACTGAAGGGAGAATTGGAGAGACCTACAATATTGGTGGTCATAATGAGAAAACTAATCTTGAAGTAGTTGATGCTATATGTAATTTGCTTGAAGAGCTTGCACCCAATAAACCTTCAGGGCTAATTAACTACAAAGATTTAATAACTTTTGTTAAAGATCGTCCTGGTCATGATATGCGTTATGCGATTGATGCCTCAAAAATTGAGCGTGATCTTGGCTGGGTGCCGGATGAAACGTTTGAAACTGGTTTGCGCAAAACGGTTCAATGGTATCTAGATAACTCTGTTTGGTGGCAAAGGGTAATGTCAGGTGATTATCGTCTTGAAAGATTAGGAGAATAAATATGAGCAATAAATATAAAGGCATTGTTCTTGCGGGTGGCTCCGGGACCCGCTTAAACCCTATCACTAAGGGTATATCTAAACAGTTATTGCCTGTTTACGACAAGCCAATGATTTATTATCCGATTTCTGTGCTTATGCTGTCTGGAATTAGAGAAATTTTAGTTATTTCAACTCCAGATGATATTGCAGGCTATCAACGTTTATTAGGTGATGGCGATGACTTCGGACTCACAATTAAATACAAAATTCAACCAAGCCCTGATGGCCTTGCTCATGCATTTATCTTAGGAGAAGAGTTTATAGGAGACAGTAATGTTGCTCTAGTTTTAGGTGACAATATATTTTATGGGCAACACTTTACAAATAATCTGAAAGCTGCTGTAGCAAGACCCTCCGGTGCCACGGTATTTGGATATCACGTTAATAACCCTGAACAATTTGGTGTTATTGAGTTTGGATCTAATGGAAAAGTTCTATCAATAGAAGAAAAACCCTCTGTTCCTAAATCAAATTATGCAATAACAGGACTGTATTTTTATGATAACGATGTAGTTCGCATTGCTAAGACTATTGAACCATCTCATCGTGGTGAATTGGAGATTACTGATGTCAATATAGCTTACCTCTCTCGAGGAGATCTAAACGTTGAATTGCTTGGCCGAGGCTTTGCTTGGTTGGACACTGGAACTCATGATTCTTTAATGGACGCAGGGCAGTTTGTTCAAACATTGGAACATCGGCAGGGCCTCAAAGTGGCTTGTTTGGAAGAAATAGCATTCAATAACGGTTGGTTATCTAAGTCTGACCTCTTGACTCGAGCAGCTACTCTTAATAATACTGACTATGGCAAGTATTTGTTTAAATTAGCGGATGGTTATAAGTGAAGGTAATAAATACGAGATTAAAAGACTCTGTAATTATAGAACCTAAGGTTTTTAGTGATGATAGAGGTTTCTTCATGGAGATATTTCAAGCTGAGAGATACTCTCAACTCGCAAACATAAACTTACCTTTTCTTCAAGATAATTATTCTCGCTCAAAAAGGGGTGTTCTTCGTGGACTACATTTCCAGAAAACTAAACCCCAGGGTAAGTTGGTAAGAGTAGCTAGAGGTGAGGTATATGATGTTGCTTTGGATATACGAAAAGGCTCACCAACTTTTGGCCAATGGGAAGGCGTAATCCTTTCTGAGGAAAATAAAAGGCAGTTTTGGATACCGCCTGGCTTTGCACATGGTTTTTTGGTGATTTCTGACTATGCTGATTTTGAATATAAATGCACTGATTACTACGATCCATCAGATGAAGGAAGTATTTTATGGAATGATCCTGATTTGGATATCCCATGGCCAATTACTGAACCTGTTTTAAGTAACAAAGATGCTAGCGCTGAAAGGTTAGTCGATATTGAGCTATGAAAATTCTTGTTTTAGGTAGCAAAGGTCAGCTTGGGCAGTGTCTATATGATCAGCTATCACACACAGACCATGAAGTTTTGTATACCTCGCGATTACAAATTGATATTGCCGATTTTGAGTCAACCCAAATTAAGCTTTTACATATTGATCCTGATGCAGTAATTAATGCAACTGCTTACACAGCAGTTGATAAGGCTGAGGAAGAGCATCAAACTGCTGATCTTATAAACCATCTTGCGGTGGCTAATATTGCAAGCATATGTGATAAGCTTGATTGTTTTTTAATACATGTATCAACAGATTATGTTTTTGATGGTAACTCTGAACTACCTTACACTGAGAGTGATCAAACTAACCCTCAATGTGTTTATGGGGATAGCAAATTAAAGGGTGAAATAGCAATACAGTCCTCAGGATGCAAATATATAATTATAAGAACGGCTTGGGTATTTAGTGAATACGGGAATAACTTTCTTAAAACAATGATGAGTTTGAGCGCTGAGCGCAATGAACTTCGCATAGTAGGAGATCAGGTTGGATGTCCCACTTATGCTCAAGACATAGCTAGAACGATTAGAGTGATCATAGAAAGTTTTAAATTAAAAAAAGTGCATTCATGTCTTTATCATTTTTCTGGTAATTTTTGTTGCTCCTGGGCTGAGTTTGCACAAAATATTTTTGATGAAGCTTTGAAGCTTGATGTTATTGCAAGTAAACCTAATGTTATTGCGATAAGCACAAAAGAATTCCCTACTCAAGCCAAGCGTCCTTCAAGGTCTGAACTGAGTTCAAAAAATATTAGTTACGCATTTGGCATTAAGCCATCAGACTATACTCTAGGTATTCGATCGTCACTTATGGCTATCAAAAATAAAACATATTAAAAAATGAGTGAAAAGCAAATTATGAATAATAATGAAGTTGCGATAGTCGGCGGAGCAGGCTTCGTTGGCTCAAGACTTAAAGCTCGCTTAAGAAAAAGTAATATTGTTTCTAAAAAATATGATATTGATCTTAGTGATCAATTAGACAAAAGTACCTATCTCAACGTTGAAGATATTGACTCGCTTGATCAACTTGCAGGAGCAAGTACGATTATTAATCTTGCTGCAGTTCATCGCGATGATGTTCGCCCATTAAGTCGCTATGATGATGTAAATGTTAAAGGTGCAAAAAACATATGTGAGGCAGCCAGTAAATATGGTATCCACAAAATTATTTTTACAAGTTCTGTTGCAATTTATGGATTTGCTCCAGCTAATACGGACGAATACGGAGAAGCTAATTATTTTAATGATTATGGCCGCACTAAATATTTGGCTGAACAAGTCTATAAGGCATGGCAATCGGAAGATCCTGAAAACCGAACTCTCGTTATTGTAAGGCCAACAGTTATATTTGGTGAGGGAAATAGAGGCAATGTTTATAATTTACTTCGTCAAATTGCCTTTAAAAGATTTGTGATGTTTGGTGATGGTACAAATAGAAAATCAATGGCCTATGTTGAAAATGTGGCTTCTTTTCTTGAGTATAGCTTGTCATTTAATCCAGGCCTCCATATCTTCAACTATATTGATAAGCCTGATTTTGATATGAACACATTGATTTCAAATGCAAGAAAGATCCTATTCGACAAAAATAATATTGGATTAAGGCTTCCCGGCTTTATTGGGATAGCCCTGGGTTATATAGCTGACTTTGTGGCAATTATAATTCGTAAACCTCTTCCTGTTAGTAGTATTCGAGTTAAGAAGTTTATGAGCACCACTCAGTTTACATCCTCTCTTAGCAATACTAACTTTGTTCCTCCCGTTAGTCTTGAGGATGGTTTATCCCGAACAATTTGCTATGAGTTTATGGAAGACAATTCAGGTAAACGTACTTTCGAAACCGAATAGTTAAATTCTTTTTTGGAACATTTTTTTACGGATTTTGTTCTCAAAGTTTTTGATTGAAAGAAAGACATATATAATTAAAAAAATTTTAAACCAATGATTGAATTTAATAACATTAATCAAGAACCACCTTATCTGCTTTTCAAAAAAAAATATGACGAAGCTATTGATGCAGGTCAAAAAGCCATTGAAGCTATTTCAATTTCATCTTATAACAAAGAAATGCAAGAGGTTGATTCAAGATATGTAAACCTCAAATTCGTTAATAACAATGAATTCATTTTTTTTACCAATTATAATTCCCCGAAGTCAATTGCATTTATTTCTCATAATCAGATCAGCGCCTTAATTTATTGGTCATCAATAAATGTTCAAATAAGAATGAAGGCGAGAATTCAAAAAACTTCAGACGAATATAATCAAGAGTACTTTAAACATAGATCTACAGATAAAAATGCTTTGGCTATAAGTTCAAATCAGTCATCGCCAATACCATCATTTGATCAAGTTATAAAAAAATATAACAAAATTAAAAAAGATAGAGATTTAAAAATATGTCCACAATACTGGGGCGGATTCTCATTTAGCCCTTTTGAGATAGAATTTTGGGAGGGTAATGCTTCTAGGCTTAACAAAAGAGATTTTTATAAGCTTAATGACAACATTTGGCATCACAGCATACTCGAACCATAAAATTGTTTAAAATAAGTACAATTTGTTATAGAATCCGGAACTTATATGGTGAAAAATTATTATAGACAACAGTCCTTCTTAGCTTATTAAAGGTAATTAATCATAGTTTCCAAGAAAAAAAATTCTGTTCCTCTCAATGAAAGGATATCCGCTGATAAGGTTATGCTAATAAATACTGATGGAGAAAAATTAGGATCTTTTGGCCTTGAAGAAGCATTGAATTTGGCTCAAAAGGATAATCTTGATTTAGTACAAGTTTCACCTAGTGGCTCGGAAACAGTTGTATGCAAGATTATGGATTATGGAAAACATATTTTTGCAAAGAAAAAGAGTAGCTCGTCATCCAAATCAAAAGTCAAACGAAGGTCTGTAAAAGAAATTAAGTTTAGGCCATCAACAGATGTTGGTGATTACAATATTAAATTAAAAAAGATTAAAAGCTTTATTCTTGGTGGAGATAAGACTAAAATAAGCGTCCGATTTAGAGGAAGGGAGATCCTAAATAGTGATCTTGGTTTAGAGTTACTAAATAAACTCAAAGAAGAGTTGATTGATATTGCTCAAGTAGATCAAGAAGCCTCTCTAGAAGGAAGGCAACTTCTCATGGTTCTTTCACCTCTAAAGAAGAATAACTAGATTTTTTTGGTATTTAAGATGGGATACAAATTAAAAACACATTCTGGAGC
This sequence comes from uncultured SAR86 cluster bacterium, assembly GCA_902605165.1. Lineage (GTDB taxonomy): Bacteria > Pseudomonadota > Gammaproteobacteria > Magnimaribacterales > D2472 > CACNXK01. Next base: position 86,184 of record CACLBJ010000004.1, read on the forward strand.
TTCAAAGCGTTTTAAAAAGACTGGTTCATCTGTTAAAAGCAGAGGGGCTAATAGGAATCATATATTATCAAAACAATCTACTAAAAGAAAAAGACATAATAGAGGATTAAATAAACTTGAAGGCATAATGCTAAAAATGGCTTCAAGACTCATTAATAAGTAATATGCCAAGAGTAACAAAAGCAAAAACAGCTAAAGCAAAACATAAAAAAGTTCTTGCCTCTACAAAAGGTCACTATGGTGCAAGGAGTAGACTGTACAAGACCGCAAAACAATCTAATATCAAATCAATGCAATATGCTTTTAGAGATAGAAAAAATAAAAAAAGGTCTTTCAGATCCTTATGGATTTCAAGAATCAATGCTGCTTCCAGAGAACTAGGCATTTCGTACTCAAAACTTATTAATGGGCTAATAAAAAAGAATATTATTATCGATAGAAAAATATTATCTGACTTAGCCATTAACGACGCATCTACTTTTGAGAAAATTGCTAAAACTGCTGTAAAATAGAGCTCAATGTCTAATATGGACAAAATAGAGCCACCTTTAATCAAAAAGAGTTTGGGCTCCCTTCATCCAATCAGTCAAACAAAAGATTTTCTTTTAAAGCTTTTGTCAGAAATTGGTTTCAAAGAAATACATGGTCCAGAAATAGAAAGTGAGAAGTTTAATTTTGATATGCTTAATATTAAAAAGTCTCATCCAGCGCGACAAATGCATGATACTTTTTATGTTGAAAATAAAAGCAGTGTATTAAGGACTCATACTTCTCCAGTCCAGATTAGAGGTATGCTTAATACCAAGCCACCATTAGCATTTACTTCCGCCGGAAAGGTTTATAGAAAAGATGATGATGCAACTCATCTTCCTATGTTTCATCAGGTAGAAGGAATTTATGTTGATGAAAATGTTACTTTTGCTAACCTTAAAGATCTTATTCATCAAATCCTTCATAATTTATTTGGAAAAGATATTGAGATTAGATTCCGTCCATCTTATTTTCCTTTTACAGAGCCATCCGCTGAGGTAGATATTTTATCTGATAATGGAAAATGGCTTGAAATTCTTGGCTGCGGCATTGTTCATCCAAAAGTCTTAAAAAACTGTAACATTGATGCAAAAAAATATAGTGGGCTGGCTTTTGGTCTTGGCGTTGAAAGAATAGCTATGCTTAAATATGGAGTAAATGATATAAGAGATTTTTATAAATCAAATTTAGATTTCTTGGGCCAATTTAAATGAAGTTCATATATCAAGATTTATTAAACTTCCTATCTGAAGAACCATCTATAGAAGTCTTATCAGATAAACTTTTTCAACTTGGTCATGAGCATGAGATTGATGACAATGTGTTCCTAATGGAATTTACTCCAAATCGAGGAGACTGTTTGTCATTAAGTGGATTAGCGCGAGACCTTAATATATTTTTTGGAAAAGAAGAACCCTTCAAAGTCTTTGAGGGAGATATAGATCCTCTTAACTTAAATTTTAAAAATCTATCTACTCAAGCTTGTCCAAAAATTAGTTTTTTGGAGATAGAGATTGAAAAAATCCCTAACACATATGAACCCTTCCTCGAAAACCACTTTTCCATGAGTAGCAATAAAAAAACAAATTTTTTTACAGATGTTTCTAATTATATTTCTTATGAATTGGGTCAGCCTACTCATTGTTTTGATGCAGATACTATCAGTAATGAATTAGTTTTTGAAAATAGGATTTGCGATGAGTCTTTCAAATCTCTTCTTGGGCATAATATCAATCTTTCTGGCAAAAATAGTATTTTTTCTTTAGACAATAAAATTATTAGTCTTGCAGGAGTAATGGGGGGAATGTCTACAGCTTGCACAACAAAAACAAAAAAAGTACTGGTTGAGTGCGCTTTTTTTGAACCTGAGGCAATTATTGGAAAAAGTGTTAAATATAATCTTACTTCTGATGCAGCGCATAAATTTGAAAGAGGTGTTGATATTGAAGCACAAGAAAAAGTTCTCAGAAGATTTATTCAAATAGTAAAAGACCATACTGAAATTAAAAGTATTAAAATTCAAACATTTGAAGATATTCAATCTCAGAAAGTTCGTATCCCAGTTGACGTGGAAGGAATTAAAAGAATCTTAGGAATAGATCTAGAAGAAAGAGAATATCTGACATATTTGAGTAAGCTAGGTTTTACTATTGAAAAAGAAATTATAGTTCCATCTCATAGGCATGATGTTATGTCACAAAATGATTTAGCTGAAGAAATTGCAAGAATTATTGGCTATAACAACATAGAAAGTAATTTTCTAGAAATCAAAAAAATGGCAGATGAATGTTTGGACAATAGTAACAGACTAAAAAATTATCTAATTAAAAATGGTTTCTCTGAGGTCATTAATTTTCCATTTACAGAAAATAAAAAGGAGAAATCTATTTCTATTGATAATCCATTGGACTCAAACAGGAGTCACCTAAGAACCTGCTTGAAAGATTCATTATTAGATAACCTTCTTTATAACGAAAGAAGACAAAAAGATTCAATAAAATTATTTGAAATTAGTGACATTTATTCTAATGATAATAAAATTAATTATGAAAAAAAACTAGGGATTGTGATAAGCGGGAGGAGAGGACACAATTATCTAGATTTTTCTAAGAAACTAGACAATGATTACCTGAGTGAACTATTAAATTATCATTCAGATATACCAGACTTCAACATTGAAGAAATTCATAGATCAGAGCTAAAAACTAAAAAGAAAGACAGAATTTTTTATGTAGAAATATTAATTGATCAATTACCTGACCATATATTCGAAGACTCAGAGCCGCACTTTGATCAAATTAATTTTATTAAATATCAACCTGTTTCTGAATTTCCATCTAGCACCAGAGATTTTTCCTTCTCAATTGAAGATTTTAATAAATATGATGCTTTAATTGAATATTTGACAGATTTAAGCGATAAAAATCTCAAGGATGCATTTATTTTTGATTTTTATAAAAATCAAAAACTTAATGAGATTAAGGTTGGTATAAGATTAATATTTCAATCATCTTTAACTACTTTATCTGATGAAGAAATCCAAAAGAGTGTTAACAAGCTCTTAAAACCGATTATGGATTTAGGTGGCGTTTCTATCCCTGGATTAGATTAATAAAAATTTATAAATCGTAATTACTATATTTAAAAAATAAATGTAAAATATTTAAGGGGACCTTTCTTTTATGAAAAAAAATATCAAATATCTTTTTATAGCTCTATTAACTTTATCTTTTGATAGTTATACCCAGGCTATAGACCCCTCAATTTTATCTCAACTTAGCCCTGAGCAAATTGAGATTGCAAAAGAAGTATATGCTGGCAAAAACTCTACTGACATCTTAGTTGAAGAGTTACCAGTTTTAGATGAGTCTTTAACAGTTAGAGACTCTGTTGAGGATTCAAATAAAATTCCTGGTAAAAAATATGGCTATGATTTCTTTTCATTAACCCCGACATCCCTGAGTGCAGTTGGAGATCTTCCTCTGCCCAACGATTATAAAATCTCTCTAAGAGATCAATTTACTGTAATTTTATCAGGCTCAAAAGATGCAATATTCAACTTAAATGTAAAGCTTGATGGGACAATTTTATTTCCTGAGCTCGGAGCTATTTCTGTTGCTGGATTAAGCTTACAAGAAGTTAAAGATAAACTATCAATTTTAATTGAACAATCATATATTGGTGTAAATATTGACATATCAATACAGAACTTAAGCGCCAAAAAAATTACAATAGTTGGCGCAGTAAAAACTCCAGGAACCTATCTTATAAATCCCTTTAGTACTATAACTGGAGCATTAGCATACTCAGGAGGAATCTCTGAAATAGGTTCTCTAAGAGATATTAAATTAATAAGAAAAAATAAAGAATCTTACTCATTTGATTTATATGATTTACTAATTAGAGGGGATAGATCTAAAGACCTTACCATTGAGGCTGGTGATACTTTATTAGTTAATGCAGCCTCTCAGTTTGTTGATATTAGTGGTGAAGTAAAGCGGCCAGCTGTATATGAAATCAAAGAAGGTGAAACTTTGGAAGATGCAATAGACTTTGCACTTGGCTTTAACCGAATAGCAAATAAATCAAATATATCTGTTTCATTTTTAGATTTGAAAGAGGGTTCGATAGTTAAAAAAAATATTAATAACCTTGATCATAGTCTTCAAAATGCATTGGCTATACAAGTCTTTAATTATGTAAGCGAAGACAATTCTGATATTCAAGTAATTGGTGCAGTTGAACAGCCAGGCTTTTATGACCTTAAAAAATATAAGAATCTAGAGGACTTAATTGCTAACTTAAAATTCGTTGATGTTTATCCATGGTTAGGTGTTTTGGAGCAATTTGATGAAGATAGATTACTTAAATCAACTGTCTTGTTTAGCTTAAATGACCCAAGCACATATAAAGACATAGAATTAATGACTAACTCCAAAGTTTATTTTGCAGATATTTACAATAGATCAATTGCAGCAAGTAGTGAAAGAACAAATTCTTTGATTTCTGACTATCAATTATTAATAAATCATAAACAAGGAAGTTTTAGAATGCCTGTTTACGGTAAATTCAATGTATCATCGTTTGTGGATTTGCTAGGTTTAGACATGAGCGATGTTGACAACAAAGCTACATACATAAGCCCGCTTGAAGATATTGTAATAAATGATAATTATAAAAATATGCAATTCAATGCACAAAAATATCATACTATTTCCTTTAAATCGCCTGCGAATAATCTTATTTCAGTTCAAATTACTGGAGCAGTAGAGTTTCCGGGTACATATGTGCTTAATAATAATTCCACTATTCAAGATTTATACCAATTAGTTGGTGAATTTAAATCACAAGCCTACCTTAAGGGTATAAGCTTAACTAGAGAAGTCATAAGGCAAAGACAACTCAAATCAATACAAATTTCTAGAGACAGTTTAAATAAAGCAATGTTAATGAGCGTACAAAAAGGAGAAAACATTGGTGACATAGGTCTCATTCAAGGACTTTCTGAAACAATTGATCCTGATAATCTGGGAAGATTAGCAGGTGATTTTTCTCCTGATTCTCCAAGCTCATTAGATACAATGTTGTTTAACGGGGATACAATTTTTGTTCCCAAGAATCCAAATTCGGTAATTATTATTGGTGAAGTCCTTAATCCTGTTGCTATTAAACACACAAAAAAAATGACCTTGCAATCTGCAATCAATGGAGCAGGGGGCTTTCAAGAATATGCAGATAAAAGAAAGGTATATGTTATAAAGGCAAATGGCGTAGTTCAAAAAAGTAGTAAAAACATTTTTGTTCAAAATTTTAATTTAGAACCTGGAGATACGATAGTGGTTCCTAGGAAAATCATTAGTCAAAATCCTGCTATACAAGCACTAGTTCCTTATACAAATATTTTGTCTGATTTAGCATTTTCTGCAGCCGCTCTGGATAATTTGTCTAGTAATTAATTTAAAAACTAGATGAAGAAATATATTTTAATATGTTTACTATCAACTTTTTTTAGTCAATCAACATTTTCAGATAGTTTTACCTATAACTCATATAACAATCATGGTGTAATTGGCCTCATAAATATGCCAACAGCGAGATTTTATAATGAAAGTTCTTATGGTGTAATTCTTTATCATGGTGATCCTGATCAGAAGATTACCCTAACTTCCTCTCCATATGATTGGCTTGAAGCCTCTTTTTTTTATGCAAATATTAAGGATAAACCATATTGCAAGGTTTTCTCAGATCCAGTTTGTGCTCAAGACTATAAAGATAAGGGATTTAACTTCAAGATTAAATTAAAAGATGAGGGAAAATTACCAGCCCTAGCAATTGGAATAAATGATATTGCTGGAACAGGCTTATATGGATCAGAATATATTGTTGCAAGTTATGGGATAAAGAATATTGATTTCCATTTCGGTTTGGGGTGGGGAAAACTTAATGGATCAGATTTTAGTTTTGAAAACCCTTTTGGAAAGATAAGTAAAGAATTCTTTAATAGACCGCCTGAAATCGATGGCGGTGGTCAGTTTGAGGCATCAAGATATTTTTCAGGTGAAAAAGCCTCACCATTCTTTGGAATTTCCTATGCCCCAAATGATAGATATTTAATTAAATTTGAGCATGATTCAACCCTTACACCAGGTCAAATAGGATATGAGCTTCCTGCACAAAGTTATTCATTTGGAATTGATTTTAACTTAACAAAAAATTTTACTATTGGTATCTCAAATGAGAGAGGTAATTCAACGACAGTAAGATTTTCCTACAAAAATAATCCTAAAGTAAGCAAACCTAGATATATTTACAAACAACCTAAACACAATGATGATGATACTGAATACGTTAAATTCATAAGAAATTTAAATCAAAATGGGATCGGCGTTGACAGAATTCTTGAGACATCTGACCAAATAGGTATTCAGCTTTCTCAGTTTGTTCATCCAAATTTAGATATTATTGATGAGATTATCAGAAAGGCAACTTATGATGCTGGTCTGAAGAAACCTATTAAAAAAGATATAAGGATTGTAGATCTAAAGGCAAAGACTGAATACAGCACCTCCTTTGAGAAAAATGCAAAATTGATATATCAAAGGCAAGCTAAGAAGAAATTTAAAACTAAAACTAACCTTGCTTTAAGGCCTTTCTTGGCTTCAAGAGAAGAATTCTTTAAAGGAGCGCTAATGCTTGAAAACAACACTGAGTATAGCATTTTGGATAACTTTTTCTTTTCATCTAATTTAAAGTATTCCTTGATTGATAATTTTGATGACCTTAAATATCCACCAGTTGATACCTACCCAGCTCAAGTAAGATCAGATGTTAAGGATTATCTTAAAAATTTTGATAATGGGTTATTTATTGGAAGAGCTCAACTAGATTATCATTTATCCCCTAGAGAAAATCACCACATTATGTTGTCAGCTGGAATCTTAGAAGAAATGTTCAACGGCGCAGGATTTGAGTACCTCTATTTCAAACAAGAGTCCAATTATGCAATTGGTATAGAGATATTTGATGTTCAAAAGAGAGATTATGAAATGCGTTTCGGAACACTGGACTACAGGAATACCACAGGCCACATAAATTTTTATTACAGGAATTATAATTATTTACCTTTCGATGCAAAAATTTCTTATGGTGAGTATCTTGCAGGTGATGAGGGAATAACAATTGATCTTTCAAGATCTTTCCCAAATGGAACAAAATTTGGCATATTTGCCTCTTTTACAGATGTTTCAAGTGATCAGTATGGAGAGGGAGGATTTGATAAAGGAATATACTTTAATGTTCCTGTCTTTGGCAACCTCATAAATTATTCTTGGAGACCCCTCACCAAAGACCCTGGTGCAAAATTGATTAGAAAAAATAGTCTGCATGATCTTTTAGTGAAATTTAGACCAATTAATTAAAAGAATATGTTTTTTTTAGATACATTTTAATGAAAAATATTGTTTTTAAATCAACTTTTATGCATAATCTTATCTTTAAGAGGAAACTATTTTCATGAGATCACTTCTACCTACATTCATTATTTCTTTTGCTCTTTTTTCAACCCAAGGTATTGCAATAACCGATGGTGAAATTGCAGAAATTACGGAAAGAGTCGAAACATATTCAACCGACGAACTTGTAGAAAGAAGACAAGTACTTCTTGCAATGCTGGATTTAGACGATTCTTCTGACGAAGAGAGCGTTGAAAATGAAATTAAGGTTGAAACTAATCCCGATGTTAGACAAACATTATTATTAGAATTATCAATTGTTGAGCAACTGCTAGTGCTCATTGGAGTTATTGTTGCTGGTGATGTAACTGACAGCGCTGCAACACCACCAGATACAGTCTTTCCTGTGATAACAATTCTTGGCGATAACCCAGCTACAGTTGAGCTTGGATCGACATATGTTGATGCAGGAGCAACAACTAACGAAGGTACAATTTCGGTAGTAAGCAACAGCGTTAATGCAAATGTAGTTGGATCTTATTCTGTTGTTTACAGTGCAACTGATGCTGCTGGAAATACGACAACAAAAACAAGAACTGTTAATGTTGTTGATACTACAGCCCCTGTCCTAACAGTGATAGGTGATAACCCAGTAACTATTGAACTTGGTGCGTCATATGCTGATGCTGGTGCAACAGCTGCTGATCTTGATACTGTTGAAATTACCTCAACATCAGATGTTGATACAGATACAGTTGGAACATACACAATCACATATACTGCAACTGATGCTTCTGGAAACACATCAACTGCAACCAGAATAGTAAACGTTGTTGATACGACACCTCCAGTGATAACTTCTTCAGACACTTTTATTGCTGATGAGAATCAAACTGCAATTGGAACAGTTACAGCAACCGATCTTCAAACAGTTACATTTGCTGTATCTGGAACAGAGCTTCAAATCACTTCAGGCGGCGTTCTAACCTTTGTAACAGCTCCTGATTATGAAACTAAATCAGTTTATACAGCAACAGTTACTGCAACTGATGCTAGTTCAAATTCTTCAACTCAAGATATTACAGTTAATGTGAATGATGTTGGTGGAATTGATGATGATCCTGGAACAGGAACAGGAACAGGAACAGGAACAGGAACAGGAACTGGCACAGGTACCGGCACTTAATAGTTGTCACAAACAAAAAAAGATTTAGCAAACAATATTTCAAAAAAGTTAGGCCTATCTAAGAAAGATAGCCTTTTTCTTGTGCAGCACTTTTTTAGAACCTTAATTGAAAATAAAAATAAACATATAAACATCAGTAATTTTGGTACTTTTATTTATAAAAAAACTCCAATGAGGATAGGTAGAAATCCAAAAACACTTCAAGAGTTTAAAATTAGGTCAAGGCAAAAATTAACTTTTAAGCCATCTGATGAAATTAAAAAGAATATAAATTAAAAAAAATTGGTCGGGATGGCCGGATTTGAACCGACGACCACCACACCCCCAGTGTGGTGCGCTACCAGGCTGCGCTACATCCCGAATTGGTATTATCTAATGTTATATAATAACTTTCCACAAGGAAAAAAATGAGTTTAATAGAATGCAAAGCTGGTAAATTTGAAGGGCTATTTAAAAACGAGTGCCATCATTTTTTTGGCATACCTTACGCAAAATATGAACATAGATGGAGTGAGTCAACTCTCGTTGAAGATGAATTAATATTCAAAGCTTCAGAAAAAGGCAATGCGGCACCTCAAACTCGGTCTGATGATCAAGCTCAGATGGGAACAAGTTTTTTTCAGGATAATTCTTTATCGAAACAATCTGAGGATTGCTTAACTTTAAATATTTGCTCAAATGACATTAAGGCTAAGAATCCAGTAATGATTTGGATACATGGCGGCGCTCTAGTTACAGGCGGCTCAAGCAGCATAATGTATGACTTGCAGCACTTAGCCAATAGAGGAGTAGTCGTGGTATCGATAAACTATAGATTAGGACCTCTTGGGTTTCTAAAACTTGATGAAGTTACCAATGGTGAGATCAAATCAACAGGTAATGAAGGACTTATAGATCAGAGAAATGCAATAAAGTGGGTAAAAGAAAATATTTCCTCCTTTGGAGGTGATCCAAACAACATCACTATCTTTGGCGAGTCTGCAGGTTCATGGAGCTGTAATCTACAAATTGCTGCAGGCAATGAAGGCTTATTTCAAAAAGCAATCTGTCAAAGTGGTGGTCTTGATGCAGTAGCCTCAAAAGACAAGGCAAATTTATGGGCTGAACTATTTATTGAACAGTTTGAAAAGGACGGCCATAAAGTCTCTGACTTAAAATCATGTGACTGGGAGTTGATAATTAATACTGCTAAAAAATTAAAACACTCAGCATTAAGTGATGGAAAGAGGTGGATTTTTCCTGAAGTAGGATTTCTTCCGGTAATAGATAATAAGTTTATTAAAGATGATTACTTGGAAACATACTCAACTTCAAGCATTCATTTAATTGCTGGGACAACCCTAGATGAATATAAGCTCTGGAGCACCTTCCATCCAAAAATAGGTAAAAATAATGAAGCATATATTAATAGAAGGCTATCAAAAATGTTTGAATCTAGTAAATTGCCAGAACTAATTACTGCTTACAGTGAGTATCTTAAAATTACTGAGTTAGGAGATATCTATTCAGCAATTCTCACAGATATTTGCTTTGGTATTCCAACTCATAATACCCTTCAGAAAAAAGAAGGAAATTCTTTTGGATATTTGTTCTCAACGCAAAGTGAAATTTTAAGGGGGAAACTAGGATGTTTTCATGCCTCAGAACTTCCATATGTATTTGGTGTTCATTCAAAAAAACCTTATTCAAGTTGGGGCCCAAAGGAATCTCAAGAAATTTCTGATAATTTGCAAATACCATGGACAAACTTTTCTAAAACAGATGATCCAAGTTTTGGAGATTTTGAATGGAACAATTATAATGATTCATTCGAATTAGCACTTATTGGTAACAAAGTAAGGGCTTTGAGAAATCCTTTTTTAGAACGATATGATCTTATTCAAAAATATAAAATATTTTAGTTTTCTCTTAATTTTATTTTTTAGTGTACTTGTATATTCACTGCCACAAGAGCCTCCAATACCTCAAACTCCAAATTATGACTGGAACAAAGGCAACAATGACACCTTCAACTATCAAGGGATTAAAACCTATAAAGGAGATTTCATTCAGACTTCATCCGGGAAAGTTCTTTCTCAAAGAACAGAAGGTATTTTGTATTGGGAGGATATCCCATTTGCATTACCTCCTTTAGAAAACTTAAGATGGAAGGCGCCAGTAGCTTTTGTTGCTGAGGACTTTCATATTAATCCAAAAGAAAATAACTTTTGTCATCAAGAAATTGGTGGGCAAATCCAAGCAATCAATCAAACTGGATCGGAGGACTGCCTATATCTTGATATTAGGGCGCCTCATGGAAGTAGAGATAATTTGCCAGTAATGTTTTGGATACATGGAGGAGGTAATACTTCAGGGCATAAAGATTTTTACAATTTCTCAGAATTGGTAAAAAGGAAAGATGTTATCGTTGTTTCCCCAAATTATCGTTTAGGGCCACTTGGCTTTTTTACTCACCCAGCTATTCAAGACTTTCATTTAGGCATAGATAAGACCTCTAATTTTGGAATTTTAGATCTAGTGCTTGCACTAAAATGGGTTAATGAGAATATAGCTTCTTTTGGAGGTGATCCAAATAATATTACTATTTTTGGTGAGTCTGCTGGTGGGCATAATGTTTTATCGCTTTTAGTTGCTAGGCAAGCTAGAGGCCTATTCCATAAAGCAATCTCCCAATCAGGCTATACAAAATCCTCATCACTACAAAATGCTTACAAGTCTGAAAATTTTAATGAGGAGGGCATATCTGATAGTTGGACAGTGCTAAATAAAATAATTGTGGACAAACAGTTAGCAAATGATCTAATTGAAGCAAATACATTTCAATTAAACTCCGATAAAGAAACTCTTAGAAAAATTCTTTACAAAACAAATGCCCAAGAGTTGGTAAATCTATATGGCGATACTTTTGAGACTCCTTTGCTGACTAATGATGGTCTAGTAATTCCTGAAATTGGTCTTAAAGAATCCCTTCGCTCTAAAGAATATTTAAACAAAGTTCCAACTATTGCTGGATCGAATAAAGATGAAATAAAGCTGTGGCTCGGGTTTTCAAAATATTTCATAGAAACTAATCAATCCTTTCTTTCTAAGGGTGTCGGTATACCAAGAGTTGAAATTAAGGATGAAGAAAAATATCAATTCTACAATGAAATTAGATCAAAAGGCTGGCAACTAAGAGGAGTTCAAGAGCCGCTTGAAAATATGTTTGTTGCAGGAAATGAAGATCTATATGCCTATAGATATGACTGGGATAATCTAAGAGATTTCTTTGTTGGCGATTTTGGAAAGATTATTGGATCTGCTCATGCATTAGAAATACCAATGATAAGTGGAGATTTCGGCCTTGCCGAAGAATTTGCTTGGATTATATATCCTCGATCTCCCTCTCGGCGTTTTGTTTCTAAAAATATGATGAGTTTTTGGACTGATTTTGCTAAAAATGGTGTGCCTGGTAAATCCTCAAATGATGTTATTTGGAATAAATATAATCCTAAAACTGATAAAAGTATTATTCATATTGATGAAAAGAAAGATCTTAGAATAGATAATCTTGATTTAAGCATGCAAGAATTAGTAAATGAAATATTATCTTCCCAGATAATTGATAATGAAGAGAAATGTATACTTTTATATGAAACCACAAACTACATTGGCGATAATTCTTTTGATGACTTTGTAAATGACCTAAGCTTTAAATGCTCTCGAGATGAGGCATTAAGAATTTCAAAGAAAAATTCAGAAACTATTGATTTTTAAATTCTTCTTTTGTTTGAAGTACTATCGTTGGCTTAATGCCTAACATCTCTGCAGATCTTCTTATTATTCTTTCTTCATCAACATCCAGAACTTTATCTGCATAAGCTATTTCCCAAAGCATCTTTAAAACATCAATTTTCTCTTTTTTATCCAAGTTTTTGTTGATATCGTTAATGATGTCATAAAATGAAACTCTGTTTTGACTTTCTTCTTGAATGACTTCAAAAATTTCTTTTTCAGTTAAGACACTTAAGTCTATGGATTCTTTAATCTTTTCTAAAATCAGATTCTTCTCTCGTGTATCTATATCATTATCTGCATTTGCAACCTCAAAAGCTAAACACAATGCAATTAATTTAAGGTTCTTTGGTTTTTCTTTTTTTTCTTCCTTCTTTTTAAAAAAATTAAACATTTTTTGAAATATACCTTGTTAAAAAATAATAACATAACCAGAGAATCATAAAGGCATAGAAAGAAATATAGTGACTTCCAGGAAAGCTATGATTAAAGATATATCCAACTGCAGCAAATAAAGCAGATATAAAAATCAAAAGCATATAAATACCATTTGCGGATATTCCCATGTCTAATAATTTATGATGAAGATGATCTCTCCCAGGTCTTAGCGGCATTATTCCCTTTATAACTCTTGAAGCCATAACGCTTACTGCATCAAAAAAAGGAATAGCGACAAACCACAATGCAGTTACAGGCGCAAAATTAGAATTTTCGACAGAACTAAAGTAAACAAGAATCCAAGCACACATAAAACCAAGAGCATTGGAGCCATTGTCGCCAAGAAAAACTGTTCTCTGATTTCCTAAAACTCCAAGGTTATACATAAGGAAACCCGTGATAGCTCCTACAGGTAAAATCAATGGAAATAAGCTTGGAACAGTATCGGCATTAATCATATAGATAATCCCTGTAAAACACACCAAACACAAGCTTGCACACAGCCCATTTAATCCATCAATCATATTAAAGGCATTGATCATGCCCACGACACAGAAAATTGTGAATGGTATTCCCCAAAATCCAAGATATATTTCTCCTAAACCCAATAAATTACCTAAGCTTTGGATATACACACCACTAAAAAATATTAAACCACTAGTACAGCCGGCTTGTATGAAAAGCCTTGTAACTGCTTTAAGACCTCGAAGATCATCAAACGTCATTAAAAACTGAAGTAGGATCGTGAATAATACAAGCCCAAAACTAAAATTAGATATTATTAAATCGTTAGAATTATTACCTGTTGATATCAAAACAGATTCACCGCTATCAGATATCTTATAGATACTCTTATCTCCATCTGGGAGAGTTATTGAAAAACTCTCGTCATCGATTCTTTCAACTATTATTCCTTTTTCATTATTTATTTTGACTTCATGAGATTCCTTTTGCTCTTGTCCTAAAAAGTTATCTGCAGAAACCTCAGAGGTATAACTCGCATCAGCTAAAAAGAAAAGAAATATTCCACTGAAGATTATTCCAAACGTAATACCAATACCACCTGTTAGTGGCGTAGGATTTTTATGAAATTTTCTATGTTTGTCAGGCCTATCTATAAGAAAGTTATTTTTTTTTGCCAAGATTCTTAGCCATGCATTAGATACTAAGGATGCAAAAAAGCTTAAAAAGAAAAGGGCTACTGGTATAATCTTTATCATGAAAAGGTTAAATTATAAGTTTTTTTTACACCTACTGTTTATTATATCTTTTTCTTCAAATGTTTCTTCCGATTCCTCAAAACTCATTAAGAATCTAAAGATTGAAAAAGGTTTTTCAATAGAAATTTTTGTAGAAAATATTGAAACACCAAGACAAATTGCTGAAAGTGATTCTGGCAATATTTTTGTTGGATCAAGAAATGGCGGCACTATCAGTGTTATCGATAATAATAGAAATATTAGAGTCATAGCAAAAGGATTATCTAATTCAACTGGCGTCACTTATCATAGAGGCGATCTTTACTTCTCAGAAGTAAACTCTATTTGGAAAATTCCAAATATTGATGAAGCTCTTTTAAGTTCGGAAAAAATGCCAAACAAAGTTTTAGTTACTAATAATTTGCCCTCAGATACACACCACGGATGGAAATGGATTGATTTTGGCCCAGATAATAAACTTTATGTTCCTGTTGGTGCTCCATGCAATATTTGTAATCCCTCTCTTGAAGAAAAATATAACTTTGATAAAAGATATGCTTCGATTATGAGACTAAATGATGGTGAGTGGGAATATGTAGCTAGAGGTGTTAGAAATACAGTCGGATTCGACTGGCATCCTGAAACCAATAATCTTTATTTTGGCGACAATGGTCGAGACTGGATGGGTGATGATATGCCATCATGTGAGCTTAACGTAGTAATAAATGATGATTCCTTTTATGGCTATCCCTACAAACATTCAATGGATGTAGATGATCCAGATTATTCAAAGAAAATTCCAGATGATGCTGAGATATTTATTGATCCTATTCTTGAGCTTGGCGCTCATGTAGCTCCAACTGGATTATCTTTTTATGATGGCGACCATTTCCCAGCAAAATATAAAAATACTTTATTTATGACTCTTCACGGTTCATGGAACCGATCAAGGAAAGTTGGATATAAAGTTATAGCTGTTCATTTTGATGAGTATGGTGAACTGCTTTATCAAAAAGATTTCATAACGGGATGGCTTCAAAAAAATAATGGCCAGGAAAAGGTTTTAGGTAGACCGGCATCCGTTTTTCAAAAAAGTGATGGCTCAATTTTAATATCTGATGATGGAGCAAATGTCATCTACAGGGTTACTTATCAACAGTCTTAATTAAAGATCATATTTTAAAAATGATTAATATTAAACAAGAGCTTGAGGTTGCAAAAAAGGCATCTGAAATAGCTGCTACATTACTAATTGATAACAAAGATAGTATTAATAAGATTCTTTCTAATGAAGGACGAGATATTAAATTAAAAGCTGATCTTGAGTCTGAAAAACTAATAAAAGAGTATTTATCATCAAATTCTAACTTCCCGATCCTAGCTGAGGAATCTGGCGCTAATCAGGATCTTGGAAACAGCTTTTGGGTAGTTGATCCTCTTGATGGGACCTCAAACTATTCAAGAGATTTCCCAATGTGCTGCATTTCAATTGCTTTGATTTATGAGAAAGAAATTACTCTGGGTGTTATTAATGATTTTAATAGAGGTATTCTCTATGAGGGTAGCACAGACTCAAAGGCAAAATTGAATGGCGAAGATATCTTTGTTTCATCAATTCGTGATAAATCTAAAGCTACATTGGCTACCGGTCTTCCTGCAAAAGGAAACTTTAATAAAGAATCCATGAGTGAATTATCTAATGAATTGGTAAGTTGGAAAAAAGTAAGAATGATTGGATCAGCAGCAATGTCATGCGCGTATGTTGCTTCTGGCCAATTTGATCAATATCAAGAAAAAGGAATATTTTTATGGGATATAGCCGCAGGACTGTCTATCATTAAAGCTGCTGGGGGGAACTATACATTTAAATCATATCCTGAAGATCAATTCAAAGTAGATGTAATAGCAAATAACAACTGCTTATGAACAAAATAAGAAATAGTTATAGGTTATAATCTTTTGACGATTTAAAGAGGTAGTTATGTTAGAAAAATTACAAATGTATATAAATGGTGAATGGGTTGATTCTCATTCAACTGAAACAATTGAAGTCATGAATCCATCAGATGATTCTGTTCTTGGAATGATAGCTGCAGGAAATTCTGATGACGTGGATAAGGCTGTTGCTGCAGCTAAAGAAGCTTTTGTTGATTTTAGTTTTTCAACCAAAGAGGAAAGGGTTCAGATTTTAGAAAATATTATCGCGGAATATGAAAAAAGATCTGAGGAATTAGCCGAAACAATTTCTAGGGAAATGGGAGCACCAATATGGCTATCTCAAGTTGCCCAGGTTGCTTCAGGCCTTACGCATTTTAAAGATACCCTTAGCGTCCTTAAAAGCTATGAATTTGAGTACGAAAAAGATGGTTACCTGGTTCGAAAAGAGCCTGTGGGTGTTGTTGGAATGATTACTCCATGGAATTGGCCAATGAATCAGATGTGCACAAAGGTAGCATCAGGAATTGCTGCTGGATGCACTATGGTACTTAAACCAAGTGAAATAACTCCTTTCTGTGGAATCATTCTTGCAGAAATTATTCATGCTGCTGGCGTACCTGCCGGAATCTTTAATTTAGTAAATGGAATGGGTCCAGTTGTTGGTGCTGCAATGTCTGAGCATAAAGATATAGACATGATGCATTTTACTGGATCAACAAGGGCAGGAGTTGCTGTTGCCCAAGCATCAGCTCCAACAGTAAAGCGAGTAGCTCAAGAGCTAGGCGGAAAATCTGCAAATATAGTTCTTGATGATGCTAATATTGAAAAAGCTGTATCTGCAGGAGTCTCATCGTGCTTCTTAAATACAGGACAGTCATGTAATGCACCTACAAGAATGCTTGTTTCATCTAAGAACTATGATAAAGCAGTAGAAGTTGCAGCTAATACTGCAAATGCTATGAAGGTAGGAGATCCTTTTGACGCTGATACAAAAATGGGACCAATTTCAAATAAGAATCAATATGAAAAAGTACAAAGAATGATACAAATTGGTATTGATGAAGGAGCGACACTTTCAGCTGGTGGCGTTGGTCTTCCAGACGGTTGTGAAAGTGGCTATTACGTTAAACCAACTATATTTTCTGATGTAACTAATGAAATGACTATTGCTAGAGAAGAAATTTTTGGCCCCGTTTTATGTTTAATTAAATATGAAACAGAAAAGGAAGCTATAGAGATAGCAAATGACACGCCTTATGGTCTTGCTGGATATGTCCAAGGTGAGCAAGCGCATGCAGTTGAAGTTGCTTCAAAAATAAGAGCTGGTCAAGTCACTATCAATAAAGGAGCTAGAGTCAGATCAGCACCCTTTGGTGGTTATGGTTCTTCTGGTAATGGAAGAGAACATGGCACACATGGCCTTGAAGAGTGTTTAGAGACTAAAGCTGTAATTGGTGCTTTAGTCGAATAAATCAGGCTCTTTTTTACAGATCATATCAAAAGCAGGCTGAAAACTTGCCCACGCAGCCACGTCATTAGCTATAAATGATCTTGTTTTGATTGCTGTATCATGAGGAATTAATTGTGTCTCACCAGCAGCATCAGCCATCAATTGAGCTTGGCAGCAACGCTCCATAGATGTATAAAACCATAAGGCAATATCAACAGATGGACCTGTTGTTAGGATTCCATGATTTTGAAGAATAATAACTTTTTTATCTCCGAGAGCTTCTGCAATCAGATCTCCTTCATCAACCTCCTCGACAACACCAGAAAAGTCTTTATAAATTGCTTGAGTTTCATAAAAAGCACATGCATCTTGAGAAATAGGGTCAAGTAATTTTCCCAGAGTTGAAAATGTTCTTCCAAAAATAGAATGAGAATGAGCTGCAGCATTTACATCAGGTCTTGCTTTATGCAGCCTGGAGTGAATAGCAAAAGCTGCCACATTTACAGCTTTATCGCCTTGAATAACTTCGCCATCATGATTTACAAGTATGAGATCAGAAACCGATATTTGTGAAAAATGAACGCCTAGTGGGTTTACCCAGAAATGGTCAGGAAATTCAGGATCTCTATAAGTAATATGACCTGCAACCCCTTCATTAAAGCCAAAATATGCAAACATTCTGAATCCTGCAGCAAGTTTTTCAAGCTGGTCTCTTCTCAACTCAGCTACAGATGAAAAATCTTTCATATCTAGACCTTTATCTTTTAAAGGCAGTCTGCCGTCATTTACATCAATTTTCAATGGAGTTACTTTTCCCATATGTTCTATCTCCTTTAACTTTATAAGTGTAAAATAGTTTACATAAAAACGAGGTAATTATGAAATTTAGAATAGAAGAAGATAGCCTTGGAAAAGTAAGAGTACCAAGAAATGCTTTATGGGGGGCACAAACTCAAAGAGCAATAGATAATTTCCCAATTAGCGGAATCTCAATGAATTTTCCTTTCACAAATACCTTTATTTCAATGCTTGGTTATGTGAAAGATGCTGCAGCAAGAGCAAATAAAAACCTTAAGCTTTTAGAAGCAAAAAAACAGAGAGTCATTTCGAGAGCTGCCAAAGAAGTATGGAAAAATAAGCATGGTAAAGAGTTCCCAATTGACGTTTTTCAAACTGGGTCTGGAACAAGCACAAATATGAATGCAAATGAGGTGATAGCAAATCTTTGCTACAAAACCTCTAAAGTTAAGATACATCCAAATGATGATGTAAATATGAGTCAAAGCTCCAATGATGTAATTCCAACTGTCATGAATCTGGCATATTACTTTGATTCAACAAAAAAATTAATGCCAGCATTAGATTTACTTATTGAAACGTTGGAAAAGAAAGCTGACTCAGTAAAGGGGGTAACAAAAACAGGCAGAACCCACCTTATGGATGCAATGCCAGTGGATATGTCTGATGAATTAAATGCTTGGAATACACAACTTAAATGCTCCAAAGAATCTATATCAGTTATTTTAGAAAAACTTTTATTCCTTCCACAAGGTGGAACTGCCGTTGGATCAGGTATAAATGCGCATAAAAGATTTTCAAAAGAATTTTCAAAGGAGCTTTCAAAACTAACTGGCTTTAAAACAAAGCCAAGCAAAGACTTCTTTAGAAACTTAAGTGCTCAGGATCTCTCTGTGCAACTATCTGGGGAACTTAAAAACTTAGCTACTGCTCTTCTGAAGATATCAAATGACTTAAGATGGATGAATAGCGGGCCCTTATCCGGAATCTCTGAAATTGAGCTTCAGGCTCTTCAGCCTGGTAGCAGCATAATGCCCGGAAAAGTAAATCCAGTAATTCCTGAGGCAGTAGCAATGGCCTCAGCAGATGTTATTGGTAATGATGTTTCTATAACTGTAGCAGCGCAATCTGGTAACTTCCAACTCAATGTAATGCTACCTGTAATAGCTTATTGCAACTTGAAAAGTGTCAATATTCTAGCTGGAAGCATGAATGTTCTTGCTAAAAAAGCTATAAAGACTTTTAAGGTAAATCATAAAAAAATTGAGGAATCACTTTCAAGAAATCCTATCTTGGTAACTGCTTTGAATCCAGTTATTGGCTATCAAAAAGCCGCAGCTATTGCTAAGAGAGCTTATAAAGAATCTAGGCCTGTAATCGATATTGCTCACGAAGAAACTGGAATCTCTATATCAAGACTCAAAAAACTGCTAGATCCTTCGAAATTAACTAAAGGTGGTATCAAGTCATAATGTCATCAGATCTTACCAGTCAAAAATGTGAAGCATGCACTATCGATGCACCAAAAGTTACTAAAGAAGAATCAAATGAATTAATGAAAACATTAGATAATTGGATAATCTTGAATGAAGGGTTTGATTATCTAGAAAAGATTTTTACATTTGAAAATTATGAAAAAGCTGTTGATTTCTCGAATGATATCGCAGCGCTTGCTGATATTGAAGACCATCATCCACAAATCATTTTAGAGTGGGGAAAAGTTACAGTTAAATGGTGGTCTCATAAAATCAATGGTCTTCATAAGAATGATTTTATTTGTGCGGCAAAGACTGATTTGTTGTTAAAGTAGCTTTACTTTAAAGCCTAGATTATTTTTTTCTTAAAAATCTTTTGTTATACTTCTGCATGGACAAAGTAAAAGCTAAAGCTCTCACTTTCGATGATGTACTTCTTGTACCTTCCTACTGTGATTTTCTTCCAAGCCAAGCATCTGTAAAGACAAGCCTTACGAAAAATATTGATATTAATTTACCACTGTTATCTGCCGCTATGGATACAGTTACAGAATACAGAATGGCAATTGCTCTTGCAGAAGCAGGAGGCATAGGAATTCTTCATAAAAACTGTTCCATCCAAGAGCAATCAAATGCAGTCAGGAATGTAAAAAAATATGAAAGTGGAGTTGTTCGCGATCCTACTACAATAAGCTCCAATCAAACAATTGCTCAATTAAAGCAACTTACAGGAGAGTTAAATATATCTGGCATGCCTGTGGTTGATGACGGAGTGGTAAAAGGAATAGTAACAAGTAGAGATTTTAGATATGCAGATAATATGGATGACATGGTTGAATCAATTATGACACCTCGTGAAAAATTAATAACCGTTCTCGAAGGTACCTCTCAAGAAGTGGTTAAGAAGATGATGTATGAAAACAGGATTGAAAAAGTTCTTGTTTTAGATAAAGCAGAAAAGTTAACTGGACTTGTTACCATGAAAGACATTGAAAAGTCTGAAAAGCATCCAAATGCTACTAAGGACGATGCAGGTCAGCTTAGGGTTGGAGCCGCAATAGGAACTGGAGCTGAGACCTTAGACAGAGCAAAGGCTTTATCTGACTCAGGAGTTGATTTGTTTGTTGTTGATAGTGCTCATGGACATACTCAAAGTGTTATAGAGACTGTAAAAATGATAAAAAAAGAATTCCCAACAAAAGATGTTATAGCTGGAAATATTGCTACACCTGAAGGAGCAGAGGCGCTAATAGAAGCTGGTGCTGATGGTCTAAAAATTGGAATGGGCCCAGGATCAATTTGCACAACAAGAATTATTGCTGGTATTGGCGTTCCTCAAATTTCTGCAATATTAACAATTTATGAAAAAGTAAAAGGAAAGGTGCCGTTAATAGCTGATGGCGGTATGCGCTATTCAGGAGATATAGCTAAAGCAATTGCAGCGGGGGCGGACAGCGTAATGCTTGGAAGTATTTTTGCAGGAACTGAAGAAGCGCCTGGAGAATTTGAGCTCTACCAGGGAAGAAGTTTCAAGACTTATAGAGGAATGGGGTCCATGGGAGCAATGTCTAAAAGAGACGATAGCAACAGATATTTCCAAGAAGATATAGATGCTAAAAAACTTGTCCCTGAAGGAGTAGAAGGCAGAGTTCCATATAAAGGTTGGGCTATCAATGTTATCAACCAACTTATTGGCGGTCTGAGACAAAGTATGGGCTATGTTGGTTGTAAAAACATTCAAGAAATGAAAGAAAATAGTAAGTTTGTTGAAATTACAAATGCAGGAATGACTGAAAGCCATGTTCATGATGTTCAAATTACAAAAGAAGCACCAAACTATCAAAAAAGTTAGGATTTAAGATGTCAGTTCAACCAAAGCTCGACATAAAGAGCAAAAGCATTGATACTATTCTCGTCTTGGATTTTGGTTCTCAATACACTCAATTAATTGCAAGAAGAATAAGAGAGTCAGATGTTTATTCTGAAATTCTTCCTTGGGATGTGGATATTAAAAAAATAGAGGATATTAATCCAAAGGGAATTATTTTATCGGGTGGACCAGAATCCGTGACTGATATTCATACGCCAAGAGCACCAAAGATAGTTTTTGACTTACAAGTTCCTATTTTAGGTATATGTTATGGGATGCAGACTCTAGCTGAACAAATGGGAGGCCAGGTTACAACTTCTGAAAAAAAAGAATTTGGATTCTCAACTTTTAAAATTGAAGATGAATCAAGACTATTGGCTGGATCTTCATCTGAAATAATTGACGTTTGGATGAGTCATGGAGATAAGGTAGAAACTCTTCCCAATGATTTTAAACTAATTGGCTCAACAGAATCTGCACCAATAGCCGCTATGGAGCATATTTCACAATCTATCTATGCGCTTCAATTTCATCCAGAAGTTACTCATACAAAAGGCGGAAAGTTGATTTTAGATAATTTTATCTTTGAAATTTGCTCATGCAAACCAGATTGGAAGCTTGATGATCTAATTTCTAGCAGGATTCAAGAAATTAAAGATATAACAAATGGAGAAAAAGTACTTCTTGGGCTATCTGGAGGTGTTGATTCTTCAGTAACAGCCGCACTTTTATCTAAAGCAATAGGAGATAATCTTATATGCGTCTTTGTTGATAATGGTTTGTTAAGAAAGAATGAGGCAGAGGAGGTAGTTCAAACATTCAAAAATGAAATGGATCTAAAGCTTATTAAAATTGATGCACAAAAAATATTTTTAAGACATTTAAATGGCATAGAGGACCCAGAACAGAAAAGAAAAATTATCGGTAGAACTTTCATCGATGTTTTTGATGCTGAGGCTGCAAAGCTTGAGAAAATAGACTTTTTAGCACAAGGAACAATTTATCCAGATGTAATTGAGTCCTCAGAATCTGAATCAAAGGAAGCCAGAGTTATTAAGTCTCATCATAATGTTGGGGGCTTACCTGAGGAGATGAAGCTCAAACTTGTTGAACCTTTAAGAGATCTATTTAAAGATGAAGTCAGAAGATTAGGCTCCCAATTAGATTTGCCTGAGATAATCTTAAATAGACATCCTTTTCCAGGTCCTGGTTTAGGTGTGAGAATACTCGGAGCAGTAAATGAAAAGAAGATAAAGATTCTTCAAGAAGCAGATTTTATTTTCATAGAAGAGCTTAGAAAAGCTAACCTGTATGACTCAGTCAGCCAAGCATTTGCAGTCTTTTTACCAATTAAATCAGTTGGAGTGGTTGGTGATGAGAGAAGATACTCCGAAGTGATTGCTTTAAGAGCTGTGGAGACAGTTGATTTCATGACGGCAAACTGGGCTTATCTTCCTCATGAATTTTTAGATAAAGTTTCAAGACGGATCGTAAACGAAATAGAGGATGTAAGTAGAGTCGTTTATGATATTTCTGGAAAACCACCAGCAACCATCGAGTGGGAGTAATGATGCGTACGCTAAAAATCAGCACCTATTTAGCAGCAGATTTAGAGACGGTTAAGAGTTATTTAATGACGCCAGCGCTACTCAATTATGTGGTGGCTGGTTTAATGAAATTCCATCCTATCGAACCAAATTTCTTTCCGTCAAAATGGGTTGAGGGGAAGTTCTCTGTAAAAATGTTCGCATTTCATTTTTTACCCATCGGAAAACAAATTGTAGGTATAGAATTTCCACAAAAATCCGATCATTGGGTTCTCAGAGATAATGGAAGTGGTTCTATAGCAAAAACTTGGGATCATCTAATTTTTTTAGAATCGGAGGGAGGCGGAACTCGATATACAGATGAGGTTTCTATCGATGCTGGTCTTTTCACATTACCAATCTATATCTACGCATTCATTTTTTACTCCTATAGACAAATGCGATGGCGGAAACTAGTAAATCTCAATTTTAGGCCTCTGAAATACAATGCCTAATGAGTTTTAAACTGGGTTACTGCTGGGAGCTCATAAAAAAACTATTATTATTATTTTAAACACCCGTTTATTGATATAAAGTAGGTTAGGCGAGGAGGACTTACTTTTGTTAATTAATGAAGATATAAAACTTGATTACTCAGATGTTTTAATTAGGCCTAAAAGATCCACAATGAGTTCTAGAGGTGAAGTAAGAGTTCAAAGATCACATCGCTTTCTTTGGAGTAAGAAAAAATGGACTGGAATTCCAATCATGTCTGCAAATATGGATACGATTGGCACGCCAGCAATGCACAAAGTTTTATCAAAATATAAATTCATTACTTGTCCAGCAAAACATCACCTTAAAAAAAATTCAAATGAGTTTAAGACGGGGCAATCGAATATCTGTTGGTTTGGTGGCATAGATGATATATCAAAATTATCAAAGGCTAACTCAGGTTTTATCGGTCTTGATGTGGCAAATGGGTATACCATAAAATTCGTTGATTCTGTAAAGAAGCTCAGAGATAGATGTCCAGATGCAACTATTGCCGCTGGAAATGTAGTTACAGCAGATATGACTCAAGAGCTGATTTTGGCAGGAGCCGATATTGTAAAAGTCGGTATTGGTCCAGGATCAGTTTGCACTACAAGAATTAAAACTGGTATTGGTTATCCACAATTAAGTGCTGTTATTGAATGTGCAGATGCTGCACATGGCCTCAATGCACATATTATTGCTGATGGTGGATGCACAAATTCTGGTGATATTGTTAAAGCTTTTGCTGGAGGCGCAGATTTTGTAATGATTGGTGGCATGTTAGCAGGTCATGATGAGTGTGATGGTGTATTGGAGGATGGAGTAATGAAGTTTTATGGAATGGCGTCAGAATCAGCAATGACTAGACATAGTAATCACAATGATTATAGAGGAACTGAAGGTAAAACAGTTGAAGTTGAGTACCGAGGTAAAGCTGATGACACAATTAAGGATATTCTAAGTGGCATTCGATCCGCATGTACTTATGTTGGAGCAAATAAATTAAAAGATCTTTCAAAATGTACTACATTTGTGAGAGTTAATAATACTCATAATACTGTTTTTGGAAACGAGTAAGAATCAAATAAAACTTTCATTTAATAAATTTGAAAAAAAACCATTCTCAACAAGTAGCACCACGAACAACTCTTGATAGATTAAAATTTATCGGACCAAGTGCCATAGTTACTGGAAGTGTTGTTGGGAGTGGTTCCATAGTAATGACACCTCTCTTAGGGGCAGCAGCTGGGTTTACTCTTTTATGGTGGCTCCTCTTAAGCATATGGACGAAGCCAATTATTCAAGCTGAGATTAGCAGGTATGTTGTAGTTACTAAAAAAACTTTTCTTGAAGCTTTTGCAGAAATCCCGGGTCCAAAGACAAATATAAACGGAAAAACAACCTCCTGGCTTGTATGGTTTATGTTCCTGGGAGTTTTGCCCGCAATAATTGGTATGGGAGGATTGGTTGGGGCAGTTGCAGAGGCTGGAACAAATTTATTCCCCTCTATAAATATTGAGGCATGGGTTGTTTTATCATGCCTAATGACCTGGTTGATATTAATAAGAGGTTCTTATGCAACTCTGGAGAACATTCTTCTTGGGATGGTTTTAGTATTTTCTTTAATAACCTTAGTTATTGCTTTTTCTATGCAATCTACTAGTTATGAACTAAGCACTGCACAAGTGTTTTCAGGTCTAAATTTCTCTCTTCCATTTGAATATTTGCCATTAGCTCTTGCAGTATTTGGTTTTACCGGAATAAGCTACGGAGAAATAATGGCTTACACATATTGGTGTCTTGAGAAAGGCTATGCCCAAGGCAATACTGAAGATATTCAAGAGACCAAAAACTGGATAAGAACAATGCAAACCGATGTTTGGGTAACTATCTTTTTCATTACAATAGGTACGCTTCCTTTTTTCTTTCTTGGTGCTGGAGTTTTAAATACTTTACCGCAACTTCAGGAATCATTAGCCACACAATCATTTTGGGATGTTGACATCATCAACGCCCTTCAAAATATGTTTTCTCTTTTATTAGGTGACTGGGCAAAATGGCTTTTCATAGTTCTTGCATTCTTTATCCTTTATTCAACCCTTCTATCAGGAACGGCTGCATTTACAAGAACAATTTCTGATTATTTAATCTCAATGGGATTTATTTATGAAAAAGAGAATACTCGAAAGAGATTAATAAAACTCATTGCTTTTTTAGTGCCATTTTTTTCAGGAGTTTTTTATTTTTTATTACCAAACCCAATAACCCTTTTGTTAATTGCAGGTATTTGGGCTGCAATGGGATTACCTATTGTGAATATAGGCGCAATTTATCTATCAAATAAGCTGCAAGAAGAATTACAGCCTAGCTTATTCATAAAATTAATACTCTGGCTTAGCTTGCTATTTCAGCTATCAATTGCTTTTTTAATCGTAATTGATATAAGCGCTAATTTTTAAGATGTTTGATAAAATATCTTAAAGAGGAAAAAGAATGAGTGATAAATTAGATTTAAAAAAACATATTCGAGATGTAGAGGATTTCCCAATCCCAGGGATAAAGTTTAGGGACATAACAAGCTTAATTGAAACACCTGAACCATTTAAAAAAACCTGCAAAGAGTTAACAAAAATGACAGAAGGCTTCAATGCAGATTTAATTGTGAGTATTGAAAGTAGGGGATTTATCTTTGCTGGTTCTGTTTCGACAGATCTTTTACTTCCATTTGTTTTAGCAAGAAAACCGGGGAAGTTACCGAATGAAACATATGTGAAGAGTTTTGATCTTGAGTATGGAAGTACTTCAATAGAAATTCAGAAGAATACAAATATCGAGAAAGGACAGCGTGTAGTAATTATTGATGATTTAGTTGCAACTGGAGGAACTGCAATAGCATGTGCAGAACTTCTTACTGAGAATTTCAATGTTAAAAAATCGGATATATTAATTCTATGTATCATCGATCTTCCACAGCTTGGTGGCAGTAATTTAATTAAAGAACAGGGCTATAACATAGAAACGCTCGTATCCTATTGAAACCTTCCTAGATGAGAAATATTGTAAGAAATACTCACAAATACTTGAGTTTTTTTATTTCTGTTCAATTATTCTTGTGGACAGTTTCTGGAATATATTTTGCCTTCAATAAGATTGAGCTCGTAAGGGGAGAGCAATATAGATTAACGGAAAGTTTTCCTATAAATTTTAATGAAGTTAATTTTTCAAGGTCTGATGTTCAGCAAGTTGAGGCAATAAATAGACTTGGGGAAATTATTTTTGTTGTAAGCAGCACTATGGGCGTCGAATATCTTGATGCTTTTGGCTCTCCTGTAAACAAGCTAAATAAAGATGAAGTGTTTGAGATCGTTAGTGCATCTTCCACACTTATGCCAATAGATTTAGAGGAAATTACTGAATCTTCGAAAGGTTCAGAGTTTAGAGGTAGAGATCTTCCTTTATTCAAAGTCACCTCTCTAAATGATAAAGATAAGAAGATTAATTTATATTTAAATGTTTTCTCTGGAGAAATAACTGCAGTTCGATCACTTCAGTGGAGAATCTGGGACTTAATGTGGGGATTTCATATTATGGATTGGCAAACAAGAGATAAGATAAATAATATATTCCTCAAAATCTTTTCTATCTTAGCTTTAGTAAGCTCTATCTCAGGAATTATGCTATTTTTTAAAGTAGACTTTAATACTAAATAAATAATTATGATTTCTAAAAGCCATCAAACTTTGCCAGCTTGGACATATACAAGCGATGCATTTTTAGAGCTTGAAAAAAGATACTTATTCCTAAATAACTGGCAGTTGATATGCCACTCTTCTAATATTCCCAATGTAGGAGATTATTTTACTTTTAATTTCTTTAATGAAAGATTGGTAGCTATAAGGAATGAGAGCGATGAGATAAATGTTTTTCATAATGTTTGCTCTCACAGGGCAACAAAGCTTTTAGAGGATGATGGGAATTGCGGTAAAAGAATTAGATGTCCTTATCATGCATGGAGTTATGATCTATCTGGAAACCTCAAATCTGTTCCTCATGAAGAGCAATTTAAGAACTTTGATAAAGAAGATCACAACTTAAAGCCAGTGCAAATGGAAATCTTTTTAGGATTTATTTTTGCGAAGATAAATCCAAGTTCAGCGCCAAGTGTAGCTGATCAATTCGCACCTTATTTAGAAGAATTATCTTTATATAAATTAGAAGATATAAAACCTTTAGGAAGGGTAACAATGAGACCGAGAGATGTTAATTGGAAGCAGGTTGCTGATAATTATGTTGATGCTTTGCATATACCTATTGCTCATCCTGGCCTATCTGGTTTAGTAGGCAATAGTTATGGAATTGAATTATCCGAAGATGATGGATTTATTCATAAAATGTGGGGTGACTTAAATAAAACAAGAAAGAAAAATTTGTCTAATGATCTCTATAAAAAGTTATTACCGGAATCTAAACATTTACCTAAAGATAAGCAAATGCACTGGTCTTACTATAGATTGTGGCCTAATCTAGCATTTGATATTTATCCAGATCAGATGGATTTTATGCAGTTTATACCAATCAACTCTCGCAAAACTCTAATTAGAGAAATACCATATGCTTTGCCAGATGAAAGAAGAGAGATGAAAGCAGCAAGATATTTAAATTGGAGAATTAATCGCGAAGTGAATGCAGAAGATACGGAACTTATTAAATTTGTTCAAGAGGGAATGGAAACATCTGCATACAGCTCTGGTCCTCTTGCTGAGTCAGAAATATGCCTTATCGATAGTGCAGAAAAGATTCGTAATTCAATTCCTGTATCTCGTTTAGAAACTGAACCAGACTCAGATAAGATAGTTAAAATAAATGAGGAATTTCTAGAAAATAAAGATAATAAAGTTAAGAATATATTTGATAAGAATAAAACTTAATGAATATACAATCCCAAAATAAGATTTACGATACTATTGTTATAGGAGCTGGTATATCTGGTCTTAGTGCAGCCTATCACCTTAAAAAGTATAGTCCCAAAGCAGATTTTTTAGTTTTAGAGGGCAGGGATAACTTTGGGGGTACGTGGGATTTCTTCAAATATCCTGGCATACGTTCAGATTCGGATATGCATACTCTTGGATTTTCATTTAAGCCTTGGAATAGCAGAAAGTTTATTGCAGATGGCCCCGCAATAATGAACTACTTAGATGAAACAATAAAAGAAAATAAACTTAAAGATCTTATTAAATTTAATATGCACATAGAGACAGCTTCATGGAATTCTGGAGATTCGCTATGGGAATTGAGCATAAACAATAAAAAATTAAATAAACCAGAGACAATTAAAACTAAGTTTATTCAGATGTGTGCTGGATATTACAGTTATGAAAGTGGCCATAAACCAATCTTCAAAGGGTCTGAGGATTTTATAGGACAAATTATTCATCCCCAAGAGTGGAATAGCTCCATTAATTATGAAAATAAAAAAGTAGCAGTTATTGGGAGTGGGGCTACAGCCGTTACTTTGATCCCAGAGATTGCAAAAAAAGCTAGCCATGTGACCATGATCCAAAGATCTCCAACATATATTGCATCAGTGCCTAGCAAATATAAGATCCTTCATTTACTTAATTATATCTCTCCAAAGCTGGGTTATAAGATAATAAGATTTACAAATATTCTTAGACAAAGAAGGATTTTTAGAAGAGCAAGAAGAAGTCCAGAGTTAGTAAAAGATTATCTACTAGATCTCGTCAGAGACGAACTTCCAGGTTTTGATATTGAAAAACACTTTACTCCTTCTTATAACCCTTGGGAGCAAAGGTTATGTTTAGCGCCTGATAGCGATTTCTTTCAGAGCATTAATCAAAAAAGAGTATCGGTAGAGACAGAAACAATCGATTCATTTTCAGAAAAGGGAGTTCAGCTTGATTCAGGAAAACTAATAGAGGCAGATATTGTTATTACAGCAACAGGAATAAAGCTTCAAAATTTTGGTGGAATTAAGATTTTTGTTGATGAAAATGAGATCGATATTTCTAAAAGCTTTATCTACAAAAGCATGATGTATACCCAAATACCAAATTTTATTAATACTTTTGGCTACATAAATGCCTCATGGACACTCAAAGCTGATTTAACAAGTAAATATGCCTGCAGATTAATAAATTTTATGGATGATAATAATTTTGCTAAATGTCTACCCGAGGCTCCTGAGGACTTACAGGAAACAAAAGGATTCCTAGATGATTTTTCATCGGGTTATGTAAGAAGAGCAGCTTCCATCACTGTTAGGCAAGGGAATAAAAAACCATGGGTTAATAATCAAAACTATTTGAAAGATATTTTTGAAATAAATTATGGGAAAATAGAGGACAACAGTTTAAGATTTTCATAAATCTTAACAATTTAATCAAACTGATATGCAAGAATTTGAATTACTATCCTTATCTCACTTTTTGGGCTTTAGTATTTGCCTAGCCGCAATAGTTTTTATCCCAAAAGCAATTCAATCAAAACCAGGACTAGAAAATTTTTCAAAATATCTTTTAGTCATTCTATTAATTGAAAATCAAATTAGATCCACATATATTGAGACTTGGATTAAAGGTGGTAACCTATTAGAAAATCTCCCTTTGCATCTGTGTGACTTTTCAGCAATTGTGATTGCAGCCTTTCTTTTAACAGGGTTTAGGCCATTATTTATTTTTGCATATTTCTGGGGAATCGCTGGCGCTGGCATGTCAATATTAACCCCAGACTCTGAGTTTGCTTTCCCTCACTATGAATATTTTGCAACCATGTATGGCCACTCACTAATTTTACTCGCAGTAGTTTTTTCAATTGTTAATTTAGGTCAACGGCCATATTTAAGAGATATACCAAAGCTAATAATCTATTCGTCAATCCTATTAGTGATTATGTATGGCATAAACTTTATTTTGGGTGCAAATTACTGGTATCTAAATGAAAGGCCATATGGCGATAATATTCTTTCATTAATGCCTGAACCGCCGGTTCATATGTTTATACTATACCCAGTAGCTATATTTTTTATATATTTAGTTTACTCACCATATATTTATTTAGATAGAAGAAAGATAGGAGGATAAATAAATGAGAAGAATTATTACAGGGCATAATGCAGACGGAAAATCAGTTGTAATGCATGAAGGACCCCCAGCTAGATCAATTGGTGAAGAGGTTGGCGGTCTCTATGAGATTTGGAATACAGAAGCAACTCCATTTTCAACAAAAGGTTTTGAAGATAAGGCTGATATCGATATAGAGCTTGAGCCTTCAAAGGGAGGAACAAAATTTAGATACTTTCAAATTAATCCCACTCCAGAAGGAGCTCCAATTGAAGTTTTAAATGAAATGGCTGCAGATGCATTTGATAAGATTAAAGCATCTCATTGCAGAGTTGATGTATCAAGGCATCCAGCAATGCATAAGACTGACAGCATTGACTATATTATTTTATTAAAAGGAGATGTTACTCTCATACTCGATGAAGATGAAATAGACGTCAAACCCTTTGATACAGTTGTTCAAAGAGGAACAAATCATGCATGGCGAAATAATGGAGATGAACCAGCTCTTCTTATAGCTGTTTTAATTGATTCAGATATAGACGCATAGATGCAAAAAAACTTTATTTTTAGCGATACTGAAACTACAGGCTTAAGAGAAAAAGATTTTATACAAATTATTCAATCTGCTTCAATCTTAACAGATGAGAGTTTTGAAAGAATTGATGCACAAAATATTGAATCTAGGCCTTTGCCATGGGTCGTTCCACAGCCAGGTGCTTATTTAGTTCACAAAAAGATTTCAAGTCTTGATTCAAATATATCCCATTATCAAATGATGAAAGATATATATGATACTTGGGAGAAATGGAGTGATGATAAACAGTCGATTTTTATAACTTATAACGGTCATCAGTTTGATGAAGAGCTATATAGAAGACAGTTCTATTGGAATCTATTACCTCCTTACATTACAAACACTAATGGTAACGGTAGAAGTGATTTATATTTTTTGATTTTGCTTGTTTCCTATCTCTATCCTGACTTTATTAAGTTCAATATGAATAACTATGATTTACCAATACTAAAACTTGATCAGATTCTTCCAAAAATTGGTATTGATGTATCAGATGCTCATGATGCTCTAACAGATTGTGAATTTATGGTTCATCTTATTAAGTTCATTTATTTAGAGCACTCTGATTTGGTTGAAGATTTTTTTCTGCAAGCAACAAAAGCAAGTTTTATAGATATGCTATCAACAAGAAACTATTTTGGTTATGTGCAGAGGGGCCCAAGATATAGATTTATATATCCACTAACGTTTATTTGTCAAAATCCAGAGTCTCCAAATAAAGCAATTTTCCTAGATTTGTCTTATCCAATTGAGGATATCCTTGAGCTTGAATACCATGAACTTATTTCTTATATTGAAAAACCAAATGCTGAGTCGCCTTTTAAGGTGTTAGCAATAAATAAGTCTCAAGCAGTTGCAGATGGAGAGAAATTTGATTTTAAATTTGATTTAACTCAGGACGAGCTTGTATCAAGAGCTAAAAAGATAAAAGAGAATTTTGAATTTAAAGAGAGAATAATCGCTGCTTGCTCAGATATAGAAAAGCCATTTTATCCTGCAAAGGACTTTATTGAACAACAGGTTTATGAAGGATTCCCATCGCCAGATGATTCAAGATTATTTCAAGAATTTCATAAATCTGAGGATTTTGAAACAAAATATAATATTGCTATCAGAATAAAAGATGATAGATATAGAGAATTTGCAAAAAGAATCCTATACCTTCATTTCCCTGATAGGATTGATAGCAAAATTGAAAAAAATGTTTCTGAATTAATACACAAAAGACTTAATGAAGAAGGTCCATGGCCAGATGCTGCAAAAGCCTATGAGGAACTTATTTCTAAGATGGAGACTGCAGAGGGTTCCCAAAAAAAAATACTAGAAAAGCTTCAAAGTTTTTTTGCTAGCTCAAATAATTAAATGAAAGAACTTTTCATGAAAGAAGCTCTTAACAGGGCTCAGTTAGCTTTCAAAAAAGATGAAGTTCCAATAGGTGCAGTTGTAGTGAAAAATAATGAAATTATTGGATATGGTCAAAATAGAACTATTGAAAGAAACTCGGTTTTTGCTCATGCAGAGATTGAAGCTATTAAAATGGCATCACAGAAAGTTCAGAACTATAGATTAATTGGATGTGATATCTATTCGACTATTGAGCCTTGCCACTTGTGTGCAAAGGCAATTATTGCTTCAAGAATGGATAATCTCTTTATCGGAGCTAAGGAGCCAAAAGAAGGATCAATAGTTTCACAAGATAACTTTCTTGATAAGCCATTTCATAATCATAAGACTCATTATGAGATTGGAATTTTAGAGAATGAATGCAAAGAGATTATTCAAAGGTTTTTCAAAGCAAAGCGTTAATTAAGCTAATTCTAGCCAAATAGGGCAGTGATCAGATGGTTTTTCCATAGCGCGCGCATCATAATCCATACCAGTAGTCTTGATAGAGCTTTTTAAAGATTCTGATACAAGTATTTGATCAATCCTTAAACCTCTTTTGGGATCTTGATCAAACATCCTTGATCTATAATCAAACCAAGTATACTTATCATTTATTCCAGGATTTTGAGATCTCCAGCTATCAGTAAATCCCATATTAAGGATCTTAAACCACATTTCTCTTTCTTCTGGAAGAAAAGCACATTTTCCCTCTCTCAACCATCTTTTTGCATTTACATCTCCAATGCCTATATCCTCATCTTCAGGAGCTACATTGAAGTCACCCATTAGAATAATATTTTCTTTATCAAGATTTCGTATGTAATTCTCTAAATCCTTGTAATACTTAACTTTTTTAGGAAACTTTGTGGGATGCTCTCTATTTTCTCCTTGAGGGAAATAACCATTTAATATATCAAATTCTTTTTTACCTATTTTGTAAGTGCAGTGTATGAATCTTTTTTGTTCATCCTCTGCATCACCTGGAAAACCTTTTTGCACAAAAATAGGTTTTTGTTTGCTAAGTAATGCAACACCATAATGACCTTTACCACCCCAGTGCTCTGCGTGATAACCAATTTCATTAATTACTTCCATAGGAAATTCAGGATCATCAACTTTTGTTTCTTGAAGGCCTATAACATCTGGACCAAGATTATCTCTCAGGTGAATGAGCTGATGTGGTCGCGCGCGAACGCTATTAATATTGAATGATATACATTTCATTATGTGTTTCTCCAACTTAGGAAATTAGACCCCGAATCAATATAGTCACCAATAATTTCTATACCTTGGAGCAAAGAATAGTCTCTAATTATATCAATATCTTCAGGGTCAAAATTATCATTGAATTCGTCCAAACTTTCGTAATCTTTAAAAATTTCCATTCCAAGAGATGACCTTCTTTTATTTTCTACTTCAAGAAGCCATTGCTTTCTTTCTTCTTGTTCAAATCTTCTTTCATCTATATTAAGAGAAAGTTCCATTTTATTCTTATTTTTATCATAGCGTGACCTAACATCTTTTAAATAAACAAGATTTGGATCGCTAGATAAACGCTCTTCAAATGCAATAATTGTTTTTTCAATGGCAATTGAGTCTTCAGTAAAGGTTCTATATCTTGTTGGTTTTATTCTATCCCATGGTAAATGTGTGGGAAGGGAGCTTTCACCAACTGTTTCAATGTCCCAGGTTGAAGGAAGAACAATATCAGGATTTATGCCTCTGCTTTGAGTGCTATCTCCACTGACTCTATAGAACTTTGATTCAGTAATCTTTAACTGTCCCTCAGATAAATTATCTAATCTTTGGACTGTTCCTTTTCCAAATGTTCTTTGTCCAATCACTAACCCTCTTTGATAATCTTGAATTGCACCTGCAAATATTTCCGAAGCCGATGCAGAATACCTATTAACTAAGACCGCCATAGGTTTTGACCAAGCTTGCCTTACTCTTGCATCACCCCAGGGGATAATATTGCCATTAGATTCTTTGATTTGCAGTGTAGCCCCAGCAGATGTGAATAACCCTGTAAGTTTATTTGCTTCTGTAAGAGCTCCACCAGAATTATTTCTTAGATCTACCAAAACTGCATCAACTGATTGTTTTTTAAAATCTTCTAAAATATTTTTAACATCCTTACTGCTACTTTTATAATTTGGATCCCTGGCTTGCCAAGCTTCAAAATCTAAATAAAAAGATGGTAGGTCAATAATTCCAATTTTATATTCACTACCATTCTTGTTAAGAGAATAAATTTTTGATTTTGCCGCTCTCTCTTCTAATTCGACTATCTCTCTCTCAATTTCAATTATTTTACGAACACTATTATCTTCGGCATCTCCAGGTATGATCTCTAATGTTACGTAAGTTTGAGGCTCTCCTCTAACTTTTTGGACAACTTCATCAATCCTCCATCCAGTCACATCTTCAAAAATATCTTCATTTT
>CACLBJ010000005.1 GCA_902605165.1 uncultured SAR86 cluster bacterium
GAAATTTCAAAAAAAGTTAATGGCGGCTTATCAACATTATCAATACAAATTTCATAATATAGATCCATTCCAGTTTTCCTTTCTGCGACCTTTTTCATTTTAAGATGCCCTTTATGAAGTGGATTGAATGATCCAGGAAATATTAATTCTGGTTTGTTTGCTGTATTGGAGATAAATCCGACTTTGTCATCAATTAGATCAATCCAATCGTTTTTTCCTTGAACTTCAATAATTTCTATATCATCAGATACTTGAGGATAGGCGAAATCTAAAGCACAAGACTTTGAAATCAAATTTAATATAAATGTCGATAATAAGTTTTCTTCTTCCTCACGAGATCTCTTATTTTTTTCAAGAACGCAGTTGATGACTACTGTTTGTTTTTGGTTTTGAAGGGCAATATGGAATCTATGATCACCAAGTTTATTGTAATTACTCTTCAAAGAGGCTGTGACAGCAATACCAAATAGATATTTCTTATCAATATTCGATATCTTTAACGCTTTTTTATATGCCAATGATGCCATATGAAGTGATGTTGCTTGAGAACAATAATGATCAGGTGTTTTGTTTAAATGAATGTCTAGAGACTCTCTTGAGTAGGGCACATAAGATTCTAAGATAGATTGACTTGCACCAGGAACACCCATTAATGCCGAAATTGCATTAGTTCCTCCACCGCTGGATGAAATTACAAACTTGTAAGGCGATTCATGAATCGCTTTAATGGATGAGTTATCAAAGATCATTGTCTGTAAATAATTATTATTTGCTTTATTATGCATATATGCGCATAAAATTGTATTTTTCTTTAGTTTGCTTATTTACTTCTTTTTCTTCTTTCACAGATAGCTTTAATAAGTTAACGTTTTCACTTTGGTCAAAACCAGATATTGAAATCTTTTATTCAATTCCTGCCGAAGTTAATGAAGATACTAAAGTCCTTTTTGTTATTCATGGCGCATCAAGGACAGCCGAATCATATTTTACAAAATGGTATGAATATACGAATAATAAAAATATTATTCTGATTGCACCAAAGTTCGATAAATTAGCATTTCCATCTTACAACTCTCTTATTGTCGATAAAAAACTTGCTCAAGGAAAAGATTGTAAATATGAATATTCAGGTTACTGCTTAGAACCTCAAAATAATCCCAGTAATTCTTTGAGTGATTCTATTAGTTTAATATTTGACTATTTTAGATCTAGATTCGATATTCAAGAGAACTCATATAGAATTTATGGTCACTCTGGAGGATCACAGTTTGTTCATAGGTATCTTTTATTTGGTCAGGATGCAAGAGCTGAAAAAGCAGTTATGGCTAATGCCGGATGGTATACCTTTTTAAAAGATATTAATTATCCTTATGGTGTGAAAGATATGCCTATCTCTGAAGATAGACTCAAATGGTTCTTATCCGTCAAAGGAGCGATTATGCTTGGTGACGAGGATACAGATCCTAACGATGGTTCACTGAGGAATGATAAAGGAGCAAAAGAGCAGGGCAATAATAGATTTCAAAGGGGCATTCGTTATTTTGAAAGAAATGTTCTCATTGCAGATTCTTTAGATATGCCATTTAGATGGAGGTTGCAAGTTGTCAAAAATGCAGCTCACGATAACTCAAAAATGATCCAAGCCGCAGCTCCATACTTGCTTGAAGACCTTTAAATACTTGACTTTCACACTAATGTGTCTATTATGTGACATTAATGTTACAAATTGACATGTGAATGTCACAAATGGGACACAAAATAATGAGTAAAATTTTTAAAAAATTAGACGAATTAATGAAGGAAAGCTCTATAAGTAAAGTTTGTCTTAATTTTATAGATTAATAAGATAGCTTAACACTATTTATAGTCTCTCCCTCAATATCTAACAGTTCGACTAAAACTGAGTTGTTGTCAACCTCGATAACTCCATAATTTTCTTTATAGTAAGTTTCATCTATTAAATATTCGTCACTTTCATCAAAAGAACTACCGGGCTTATTCATAGAGGAAGAGGTTATTTCATAAATTCCATCCATATTGTAGATACCGCCTCTATGTCTATCTCCTGAAACAAGCAATACATTATTTTTGTGATTATCAATTAGGCTAAACAATCTTTTTTGCTCTAGAGGGAAGTTACTCCACTTCTCGTAAGGGTGATCTTTGGCAATTATTTGAATGGAGCTAAATACTATTAAGAAATCAAATTGATCTTTAAGTTCACTCTCTAACCAATTCCACTGAGAATTTCCAAGTATTGTTGCATCAGGATCTAGATTTTCAACATATTTTCCTTTTGGACCACTTAATTTGGATCTAAAAAATCTTGTATCTAAAAATATTAGTTTAAAAACTTTTCCTTGTATTATTTTTTCTTCTGAAAAATAAATACCATCTCTATTATGTCTTTCATCATCTAAGGGTATTTCCCAAAAATTTAGATATATCTCTTGTGATTGTCTCTTTAGAGGATATTCTGAGCCAGCATCATTCAAACCGTAATCATGATCATCCCATATAGGTAAAATTTCTAGGCTTTGCATCCACTCAGGAAAATTATTTTTCTGTTTTTTATACGCACCCACCATTTTTCTTAGAGACCCACTTGGTAAATCACCATAGACGTTATCTCCCAAGAAAACAAAATAATCCAAGTCTTCTTTTTCAATTGCTTCCCAAATGGGTTGAGGATAATCCTGATCAAGGCAAGAACCAAGACCAAATTTAGTAGTCTCTGCGCTTATAAAAGATAAACTTAAGCTAGATAAAAGATATAATTTGATAAAATTATTCATATATTGATTATAGTTGATGATGCCATATAAAAATTTTTTAATTACTTTATTTTTTCTTGCTTCATGCAGCAAAGAAGTCTCTAACACTCAACAAAATCTCTCTGAATTAATGCAGCCAAATCAAAACTACTTTATCTCGCAATATGAATGTACTTTGAGTCATAACAATAACTTAAATGACCTTGAGCAATACATTCCTAAACTTTCTCAACTACTTAAAAATCATACCTTTAAGCATCAACTAGATTTTTATTTTTTAGATAGCCAAGACGATCAAATTAAAAATTTTATAATCAATGTAAAAAATAAAGAATCTATTGACCAAGAGGATCTTAGCTTATTCATCAATTCTGAAAACAATATATTTCAGTGTCTTCAAAAGAATAATAATCTTGTTGCAACTACATTAATTTCCAAGATAGATCAGCAAGATGATATTTTCTACTTAGAAATTCTAGATTGTGAATTTGGTCCCGATTCAAACTTTGGAACGTTTAAGGTTGCTTCAGATTATTTTTATAACCTATTGAATGAGTATAGTATTTCTTATAAAGCCGATTTTCTTAACTCAGATTCTAGTTCAAGGAACTTCTACTGGCATAACTTTTTTAATTCCTCTAAAGATAGAGATAATTTTTATGCTAGCTGGATTGATAGCGATGATTCAATTGAAATTAAGGATCTTTTTTCTGAACAATCTGAGTGCTTCTCTTCAAATTCATACATTGGCTATAAAGTCTTTTAGTTTTTAGGTGTTTTTTTTAACTATATATTGATTTTTTCTTTTCTTCTTGAAACAATCTTAATTGGAGATTTGAAACATCTAAGGGAGAGATATTTCTCGTCAAATAAAACTTTTTTTTCGGAGAACATATATGAAAATTTTATACATTATTCCTTTTATTTTTTCTATGAGTCTGCTTGCGCAGGATCAAGAATATAAATATGAACCAGTAAGCAACAAGGCTGAATACTATATTGGCTCATTCAATAAGGGAAAAAACTTAGATGATTTAGTTGACTGGTATGAAGACTTCGCGGACTGGGCAGAAGATCAAGGCGATACTTATGATTCAATGACAGTAGCAAT
Source organism: uncultured SAR86 cluster bacterium (assembly GCA_902605165.1). Taxonomy (GTDB): domain Bacteria; phylum Pseudomonadota; class Gammaproteobacteria; order Magnimaribacterales; family D2472; genus CACNXK01. The sequence continues at coordinate 3,886 of CACLBJ010000005.1, forward strand.
CCTCACACCATATTTTAATAACGATTTATCAACACATGACACTATGTGGGTAAATACATGGCCTGGCCCAGTAGAACAATATGCAGGTTTGGATATGTGGATGAAAGAAGGTCAAGAACTATTAGAGGACTTGCCATCAACAAATTCAGCAGTAATAGATACCTGGCAATGGGTGATATCTGAACCGAGAGAAATGAAGGCAGGAAATATGATGGCTGCTGTATATTCAGAATGTTATCTTGATGAAGGTGTAAACATGAGAATGGTTTATGATTTATATAAAGATTTTGCAATTTATGCTCAAGAGAATGGAGATACTGTAGGAAGGAAACTGATTGTTCCATCATCAAAAACAACTTCTGATGCAGACTTCCATAGATTGTTATACACATCAAGCGTTGCAGAAATGGGAACTAATGCTGCACTTTTTTGGGATAAGCTATCTGATTCGGATGCTGTTAAGGCTATGCAAGGATGGGAATGCAAAAATGCTGTCGAATATATGGGCATGGCTATGAGAGCAGCGGAGCAATGATGAAAAGAATATTTACATTATTAATTTTCTTTGGATCTATTTCGGTAGTTTCGGAAACGTCGGAGCAATATATTCATAGATCAGAATTTTTCTTTTGCAATTATAATGAAGGTAAAAATTATAATGATTTGCTTGCTGAACAAGCTCCATATGAAGATTTTTTAAAAGAATATGATCTTCAATACAATAGAATTAATCTAACTCCTATTTGGGACAATGAGCAGGAGTATGACTATGTAATGTGGGGTAATTGGCCAACCGGTCAAGATCAGTATACAGAATGGGGCGCTTACATGAATGATTATCCCGAATGGGCAGAAAAGAATGGTGTTCCATCTCAAGTTGCTGGTAAGTGTAAGTCAACCTCATCGATGAGATTTCATTCAGTACTTCGTCTCCGAATACCTATGGAGGAAAGAGACGAAAGAATATTTACTGATTGGAGAACATGTAAGTTAACGGATGATGCTGATATTTCTGAATTAAAAGCTCTTTATGCCAAACAAGAAAAGTTAGCAAAAGACTTTGGATTAAATGGATGGGGTGTAAGTTTCTTTACTCCTTACAGAGGTATTCAAGATGATCCAGGTTGGGATTTAATCATGATGACACATTGGTATAACGCAGAAAGCAGGGTAAATATGATTAGTTCTTATAGAGACTACACAGATTTGCTTAGAGAATCGGGAATATATGAAGAGAGATCTAAGCATATTGATTCATGTTCAGGTGCAAATACATATCAAGGTCATATGGTTTACAACACTCATAAGTAATACCTGTAAAACCTAAAAAAGGGGCTTATGCCCCTTTTTTCTTTTATAATACAAACATCTTTGCGGGTGTGGTGTTAACGGCTAGCACAATAGCCTTCCAAGCTATTGGTACGGGTTCGAATCCCGTCACCCGCTCCATCAAAACAAAAGCGGACCAAGGCCCGCTTTTAGTTGACCCCTGGGGAAAAAAAATTAAGAGGAATTGGTCAACACTTATATAGACATCCATTTTCTGGATTAGTTCAATTTATGTAAAGAAAATTATAAATATTGTAGAGAAACCCATTCCAGTCCCAAATGGTAAAAGTTTATTTTCTTTGGAAGATATTAGGTAAATGATTAATGAAATAATTGACGCCCCAAGAACAATTGGTCCAATTAACTTATAGCCCAATACAGAGCAAATAGCTGCTAGAAAAATAAAGTCACCATCACCAATACCATCTCTAGATTTAATAGTCTTAAAAATAAAATTAATTATCCATAAAGAGGTGTAACCCAAACAAAGACCAATAAGCGATTCTAAAATTGAGATTTTAATATCTAAATATGCTAAGCCTAAACCCAAAAGTATTATCAAAATACTTATATTTGTTGATAGTAATAGAAATTTATAATCTAGAAGAATTTGCATGATTATTAATATGCAAACTATGTATTTCAAAATACTAATCCAAGAGACTTCAAATGTAACAAAGAATACAACTGAAAAAATACCCATCAAAATTTCATAAAACAAATAGGAGGACTTAATTGGAGATTTACAGTGCCAGCACTTTCCTTTTAAAAATATATAACTAAAGATTGGTATGAGCATCAGAGGATTAAGAGTTTTTTTACATTGAGGGCAAAAGGAGGGTGGACTCACAATCGATATATTTGATGATTCCATTTGAAATGACTGCCTATTTATATAACTGAAAATAAAGCTCCCAAAAATAGACCCAATAAAGAAAAATATTAAGTAATCTATAAAAAACAATTTACTTTCTTTTTGTAAAGAAATAACAAAAGACTAAAAAAAGTAATGTTGGAACTGCATATATTGAAATCACTATTAATTTATCAATCATTTTTAACTCCCAAAGCAAGAGAATCCGGTCTTCTTAAATCAGAAACTCCAATAAATTCACCATCATCGATCATTATTGATTGTGTGCATGTAGCTGTATCAATGATATCAATCTTATAACCCAGATCCATTAATTCATTAATTTGGTTATAGGTTTCTTCTATATCTATATCATCAGGATACCACTGATGATGAACTCTCTTACTGTCTGTTGCTTCTTCTAAAGATTGCTCAAAATCAATAACGTTTAAAATAATTTGTAAAACAGCAGTAATAATCCTTGAACCACCAGGCGAACCAATCGCTAGAAACGGCTCATCATTATCAAAAACTATTGTTGGCGTCATAGAGCTTAAAGGTCTTTTGGCAGGCTCTATTTCATTTGCAATACCTCCTAATAATCCAAATTGATTTGGAACACCCGGTTGTCCTGAAAAATCGTCCATTTCATTGTTCATTAAGATTCCAGTACCTTTAATCGTAACACCTGAACCAAAAGCTGAATTTATGGTGTAGGTATTAGATATAACATTTCCAAACTTGTCAGCAATTGAGAAATGAGTCGTTTCATTCGATTCAGGATTTATATACATTCCTGGATTTATTTTTGATGAAGGTGAGACTCCTAACTCTTCAATTGAAGCAGAAATTATTTTTGCGTACTCCTTTGCTGTTATTTTAGAAATAGGTACTTCAAAAAAATCAGGATCTCCAAGATATTCTGATCTATCGGCATAGGCATATTTCATAGTTTCAGAAAGCAAAGATACATATTGATAGCTATTATGTTCATAAGAGCTTAGTTCAAAATTTTCTAAAATATTAAGCATTTGAACAAGATGTATACCGCCGGAGGAGGGAGGAGGCATGGTAACTATAGTTCTTCCTCTGTAAGTGCCTTTAATTGGATCTCTCCAAATTGATCTGTAATCTAAAAGATCTTGCTCTGTAATTAATCCACCATTTTCTTTCATATCAGCAGCGATTAAGAGAGCTGTTTCCCCAGAATAAAATCCATATAGGCCATCTTTTTGTATTCTTTTTAATGTCTTCGCCAAATCATTTTGGATTAATCTAGAATCTTTAAGATTTGGATAGTTTCTTAAAAAGATATTTCGAGTTTCATCATAATATGACATTTTTTCAGAATAATTATTTAGTGTCTGAGCCATATAATCTGACATAACAAAACCTCTTTCAGCCAAAATTATTGCTGGATGTATTAGGTCTGCCCAGGGCAAAGAGCCAAACCTTTGATGAACACTCCAAAAACCATGAACCGTTCCTGGAACACCAATTGCGTTATATCCAAATGTTGATTTGAGAATATCAAATTCACCATTTTCATCTAAATACATATCCCTAAAAGAGGCAGCAGGTGCTTTTTCACGATAATCAATAGCATAAGTGTCATTTGAATCTTCATCATAAATGACCATAAATCCACCACCGCCTATATTTCCAGCTCTAGGAAGAACGACTGCTAATGCAAAACCAACTGCAATCGCGGCATCATAGGCATTACCACCTTGAGCTAATATATTTTCACCAATTTCAGTTGCTAAATAGTGCTGAGTTACAACTACTCCATCTGAAGAGATATCTGATTGAGCATAAGAAGCAATCGATTGTGATGGTATAGATATTAAGATAAGCGCAAGAAATAAGTTAAAAAAGATTCTCATCAGTGGACCTTTTTACTTTCGCCAGAGACACTCGATAGGTCATAACCTAAATCTTCAGAAACTGCCGAAATCAGATTATGCGGTGGCTCATCAAATATTAAATCAGTATTTGCATCAATGACATGCCAAGAATTATTCTTAATTTCAGATTCAAGTTGGCTTGCTGACCAGCCACAATACCCAAGAAAAAGTTTAAATTTATCAGGCCCATCATTTGTATTAACGCTATTAATTACCTCGGGAGCGCTGGTAAGAAAAAGCCTGTCAGTTAAAGGGCTAGTATTCGCATTCGAGATTGATCTATCGTTATGCAACATGAAAACTTTATCTAAATCTACCGGACCCCCTCTCATAAGTCTTTCAAAACTAGTTATTTGATTATTCGACTTGTTGCCTGTTGATGATAAGAATTTTGAGACTGTAAAATCAGTGGGTTGATTTACGATAAAACCAAAAGCACCATTACTATCGTGTTCGCACAAATAGATCAAAGTATTTGAAAAAAAGTCACCAGGCACTTTCTCTATAAAATATAGAAATTTATTTTTAAAGGATTTCATTAAGATAGCTTATCTACAGCTTCTGCTTTTGCCCATTTATAGTTTGCTTTTCCATTTGGAGCTCTTTTTACTTCATCAACAAACAAGATATTTTTGGGAGCTTTATACCCGGAAATCTTAGTTTTTGTAAAATCAGTTAAATCCTGCTTTGAAATATCAGAATTCTTGTTCAACGAAACAACAGCAACCACTCTCTGACCAAATTTTGCATCATCTAAACCAACAACTAGACAGTCGTAAACACTTTCACTTAATTTAATAGCTTCTTCAACTTCTTCAGGATAGACTTTTTCACCGGCAGTGTTAATGCAATTGCTTCCTCTGCCCAGAAGATTAATACTTCCATCTTCATTGATTGTTGCATAATCACCCGGGAAGCTGTACCGAACACCATTGAATTCCTTGAAAGTTTCAGCTGATTTAACAGGGTCTTTATAATATCCTTCGGGAACTAATCCACTTGTTCCAATTTTACCCATAACTCCAGAACCTGGTTCAACTTCTTCACCATCATCAGAAATTATGACCGTCCCTGGATTTAGTCTAAATTTAGCAGTTTCTGTTGGCATTGCTCTAGATGTTATTGATGCGCCCATACCGCCTTCTGTAGAACCCATAGTATCCATTAACATCATGTCATGATGTTCAAGAAGCGCTTTCTTGACTTCACTGCTCCACATTACTCCAGATGAAATTATTAACATTACAGAGGAAATATCATATGGTTTACCGGCTTCTTTAGCTTTATTGAGGGACTCTAACATTGGCTTAGCAAAAGCATCACCAACAATTACAATACTAGAAATCTTAGATCTTTCTACCTCTTCCCATAACTTATCAGCATCAAAACTTAAATTAGGAACAGATACTACACACCCACCAGTTAACATTGGTAGGAAAGCTCCCAACCACATACCAGTTCCATGCATTAAAGGACAAGCAACTAGAGATTTTGGAAGCATATTTGCTTCTTTGATTTGCGCAACGTATTGGGGCAATTGATCAATGTCATCAGGCATCTCGAAACCCATTGCTTTAAGGGTCTTCAACATACTTGTTACGAAACCACCTTGCTTATACATAACACCTTTAGGCATTCCAGTTGTACCACCTGTATACAACATATAAATTTCTTCTTCCGATCTGTCTTGAGGTGGAAGTGGGTCAAACTCTTTAATTATTTCATTAAAGAACACAGCATTATCATTCAAAGCTTCAGTTCCATCATCAATTTGAACGTAAGCTTTCACGTTAGGAAGCTTATCTTTAATTAAATCAATTTGTGATGAGTAACAGCCATGAAAAAAAACTGCTTCAGCATCTGAGTTATCTAAAAGATAAACAAGCTCATCTTCTTTATACCTATAGTTAACATTGATGGGACAACCACCCATTTTGAAAACACCAAATTGAGCAATAAGAAACTCATTGCAATTATGTAAATATATTCCTACTTTTGAATCTTGTTTAAGTCCTTTCTCTTGAAGGAAATTAGCAATCTTTGACGCCTGTGATTCATATTCTGACCAAGAGACAACTTGTGAATCATTAATGAGTGCTGGAGAGTCACCAACAAGGTTTGCATTTGACTCCCAAATCTTTGCAAAATGTAATTTTCCAGAACTCATAACTTTTACTATTAAAACATAATATTATTTTCCACAAAAGCATAGTAGAATTTAAGATCATCTAGGGGGGGATATTTTATGACAGATGCATACTCAGAGGCAGTAAAAAAGTACACAGAGCCTGGTCAAATTTTTGAGTTCAAAGAAGTTACTAATGACAAGGGCATAACTTACCGAGAATTTTGTAATCCAGCAATACCAGAAAATTTAAGAAAGTTTTTTGATTTTGGATTACTGCATCCTGACAAAGATTGGCTTGTCTATGAAGATGAGCGGTATGAATACAAAGAAATATATGATAAATCAGCAAAGCTTGCCAATGCATTAGTTGCTGCTGGGATACAAAAAGGAGACAGAGTTGCAGTTTGTATGGTCAATTCTCCTGAATACATTATAGCTATGATGGGTATTATTGGAATTGGAGCTGTAGCAGTCCCTTTAAACTCTTGGTGGGTTCCAAAAGAAGTAACATATGGTCTACAAAATAGTGAGGCAAAGCTACTAATTGCAGATGATAAAAGACTGGCAGGTCTAGATGATCTTGATTTAATAAAAGTTTCAGTCAGATCAGAGTCTAATGACCATCAAGACTTCTATGATTTTTTTAAGGATCAAAGTGATTCATGGCCAGAAGTTGATATTTCTGGTGAAGACAATGCAACTATATTTTATACATCAGGGTCTACCGGCAATCCTAAGGGTGTTTTATTAACTCATAAAAGTATGATTTCAGGTTTCTTTTCATGGCTATGTATTTCTCAGATAAGAGTTGAGTTATATGGTGATGGATTGGATGTTAATAGTGGCAAGCAACTATCAATTCTTCATTGTGTTCCCTTATTTCATGTAACCGGGAGTCATGTTGGTTTCTTTATGTCGATTCCGGTTGGTAGAAAGATTGTTATGATGAAAAAATGGGATGCAAAAGAAGCACTTGAGCTTCTTGAAAAAGAAAAAATAACAAATATCACAGGTGTACCGACGCAAACTTGGGAGCTTCTAAATCATCCTGATAGAGACAAATATGATCTAAGTAACCTTGAAGATTTATCAGGAGGAGGTGCTGCAAGACCTCCAGAGCATGTGAAACAACTTGATGAAGCTTTTAAGGCAAGACCCTCCATCGGATATGGATTAACAGAAACCAATGCAATCGGAACTATAGGTGGCGGTGATGAATATCTTCAAAATCCTGCTAGCTGCGGCAGAGTTGTACCTCCATTAACCGATATAGATATTATTGACTCTAATTGGAACTCATTACCTGAAGGAGAAGTTGGAGAAATTGTTATCAAAAGCCCAGCAAACATGGCTGGCTATTGGAAAAATGAGGAAGCAACAAATGAAGTTCTCAATGATAAGGGATGGTTTAAGTCTGGTGATTTAGGATATTTTGATGGTCCATTTCTGCACATAGTTGATAGAGTCAAGGATCTAGTTATCAGAGGCGGAGAAAATATTTCATGTATTGAGGTAGAAGCAGCAATATATGAGCATGAATCTGTATCGGAGGTTTGTGTTTTTGGGATACCTGAAGAGCGACTCGGTGAAAAACTCTGTGCTGCAATTCATCTAAAAGACTCTAAAAACTTAAATGAAGATGAGCTAAATTCTTTCTTAGCTGAGAGGTTGGCAAAATTTAAGATCCCTGCATTTGTAGTTTTTGAAGACAACCCATTACCGCGAGTAGGCTCTGGTAAATTTTCAAAAACGCAATTACGTGAAATGTTTGTGAATTATGAAAAAGAGCTTTAAATTTTTTCTTTATAATGTATAAATACTAAATAGTAATCATGTCGCATCATATTTTAGTAGTAGAAGACGAACCAGATATAAACAAAACCGTTTCTTATAATTTAGCTAATGAAGGTTTTCACCCCGTAAGTGCTCTCAATCTTCAAGAAGCTGATGATCAACTTTCATCAAATAACATATCTCTAATAATTCTTGATTTAATGCTTCCTGATGGTTCGGGATTAGACTTTTGTAAAACCATCAAGTCATCAAATATGTATAAAAATATTCCTGTAATAATTGTTACAGCAAAGGGAGATGAGGTTGATAAAGTGGTTGGTTTTGAGCTTGGCGCTGATGATTATGTCACAAAACCTTTTAGCGTAAGAGAGCTTATGTTGCGGATCAAAGCCATATTAAAAAGAAATGTGAAGGAAGGAACCTCAAAGTCCAGTTCAGTCATTGCTTTTGATGGCTTGAATATTAATGACGACTCTCATGAGGTTTTTATTAATGGTGTTGAGATAAATTTAACTGCCTTGGAATTTAAACTTCTAAAGCATCTAGTTGATAGAAGAGGTAGGGTTCAAACACGTGACCAGCTTTTAGAAGAAGTTTGGGGATACTCATCTCATGTTACTACCAGAACCGTTGATACTCACGTTAAAAGATTAAGAGAAAAGCTTAAAGAAATGGGTAAACATATCCAAACAATTAGAGGTGTTGGATATAGGTTTTCTAGGTCTTCTGAATAGAAGCTAATGTTTTCTTTTCTCAGAATCTTCACTGTTTTCTTAGTTTCATTTGTATCGTTCTTTTTAATTCTGAACAACTTTGTTGGAGCTTACAGTTCTAATTTTGAAATAAGCATCACAATTATTTTATTTTCATTATTTTCATCACTCGTTGTTTGGAGGATTAATCGCAAAAGAATTAAATTGATTGCAAAACAAACAGATTCTTTTGGAAGTGTTTTAGATAACTTGGGAGAGGGTGTTCTGCTAGCTAGCACATCTGGTGATATTGCATATGCAAATGAAAGCATGCAAAGGATACTTGAGCTTAAAACTCTTAAAAATAAAAATATTAATGATTTAAAAATAAATGCGTTAAAGAATATGTTCAAAAATGCTTTAAAAGATGGCTTATTCCAATATGAATTTCAGATGCAAGGTAAAAGTTCAAATCCTAAATGGTTGCTTGGATCTATAAATAGATCAAAAACAGCAAATGAAATCATTCTTGTTATTAATGATGTTACTGAATTAAGGGCAAATGCTTCTATGAGAAGAGACTTTATTTCGAATTTATCGCACGAATTAAGAACTCCCGTTAGTGTTATTTCTGCAAATGCTGAAACTTTGGTGGGAGGGGCTATTGATAATAAGAAGGATGCAAAAACCTTCTCTAAAGCTATCCTTCATAACGCAGAGAGGATCTCAGGTTTGGTAAGTGATTTAATAGACTTATCAAGGATAGATTATGGCGAGATTCATTTAGATCTTAGTGAATTAAATGTGTGTGATGTTGTGAAAATTGTTAAAGATTCACAATACAGTTCTGCCAAAAGAAAAGGAATAAATATCAATTTCATAGAGAAACAACTACCCAATGTTCTAGCTGACAGAGCTGCTGTTGAAAGAATCATCACGAATCTTTTAGATAATGCTATTAAATATACTAAAGCTAATGATGAAGGTGAGGTTGAGATTGAAGTAAAGAAAGAGAAGAAGTTCATTAAAGTTTTAGTTAAAGATCTTGGCATAGGGATACATAGTTCTGATCAAGAGCTAGTTTTTAAGCGATTCTATCGAACACCAGATGCAAGGGCTAGCCAAAAAACTGGAAGCGGTCTTGGGCTTGCAATTGTAAAAAATCTCACGATAAGCCTTGGTGGTCAAGTTGGTGTCATGAAAAATATGCATAAAGGCAGCACCTTTTGGTTTACACTCCCCATTTACAATTCCTAACTTAAGCTAGTTGTTTAAAGTATATTCCTTTTAAATAAGCTAAAATACTCAGTTCGTTTTTAATATGAGTAAAGTAAATCTAAAATATGTGTTCTACTTTTTAGTGATATCACTATCAACATATCTTCTTGTAAACACTTTAATTTTGAATAGTTCTAATAAAATAGAGGACTTTTCTGTAATTCGACCTATTAATGTTCAAAATAGTTCTATACAAGGCGATATCTCTAATACACCTCCTGCAAGCTTTAACTATGAGTTATCCGCTGTAAGACTGGGTGACGAAAATACATCAGTGATTGTTAAAAAAGGTGGCAAAGAATACGTAGTTCAGATTAATGAGTTATTAGAAAATAAATATAAATTAATAAAAGTAGATAAAAGTGTAATAATTTTTGAATTTCAAGGTAAAAAATTTACAATAAATAATAGGTTTAGTAATGAATAACTTTTTTAAAAAATCTTTATTAGTGACGACATTATGCGCATTTTTCATTGTGCATGCGCAAGAAACTTTTATTCTTAATTATGAAGATGTCGATATTAAAAAAGTAACTCAAGATATAGCTAATTTTTCAAAGAAAACTATTATTCTTGATCCAAGAGTAAAAGGGAAAGTCACAATCTTTTCCAACTCATTACTATCCTCTGATGAAGTTTGGGATGTTTATTTACGGACAATACAAGTTAATGGCTTTAGCGCCCTCAATGATGAAAATTTTGTTAGGATTGTTCCTGAAAATGAAGCTACGAGAGATCAAAACTCTGGAGAATCCGGTGGAGAATTTATTACAAGAGTTATCGAGCTTAAAAATAGATCTTCAGTAGAGCTTTTACCACTTATTAAACCAATCGCAGGCAGACAAGCGAATGTTTCAAGTATTGCATCAATTAACTCTTTGATTATCGTTGATAGAAAAAGCAATGTTGAAAGAATAACGGAAGTAGTTAAATCATTAGATGAAGATAATACTGCAAGTGTTACTATTGTTGACTTAAAGAATTTATCATCAGTTGAAGCAGTTAGAATCCTTGAGAAGTTAAAATCTCAAAATAATCCTACAATAAATAACTTTGTTGCCATTTCTTTTAGTGCATCAAACTCTGTAATAGTATCTGCCAACTCAATAACTACAAACATAATTAAAGAAACACTGCAGCAATTAGATGCTGACGCAATTAGTGAAGGCTCAGTTGCTGTTATATACCTTAAATATGCAAATGCTGAGGAGGTTGCTGGAATAGTAAGCTCCATAGCTTCAAGATTTATTTCTTCAGAATCAGAAAAGCCAATCGTTACATATCATGCACCAACAAATTCAGTTGTTGTGTCCAGTGATGAATCTAATATAGCAACCATAAAAAATCTTATATCTAAGCTTGATATTAGAAGGGCTCAAGTATTAGTAGAAGCTATAGTAGTTGAGCTTTCAGAAACAGCAGCAAGAAGTTTAGGTGTAGAAACTATTTTTGCCGGTGCAGAGGATGGAGAAATACCTATTGGGATTACTAGATTCCAAAATGGAACAGGACCTGATCTGCTAGGCTTAACAGGGTCTGCGATTGAATCTGGGGATAATGCTAACTTTTCAAATATTGCAGCTAATTCGCTTTTAAACTCTCAGGGCATAATTGCAGGTATTGGAAGAATATCAGAGGATGATGACAGTATGATAGCGATAATTAATGCTATAGATGCAGATAAGAATTCTAATATTTTAACTACCACATCACTGCTAGCAATGGATAATGAGGAAGCTTCTACAGTTATTGGTCAAGAAATTCCCATTACAACAGGTGAAAGTTTAGGTTCAAATAATACAAATCCTTTCAGGACAACCTCAAGAGAGGAGGTTGGTATAAAACTTTCAATAAAGCCACAAATTAATGAAGGAAATTCAGTTATTTTAGAGATAAAACAGGAGGTTTCTGGTGTTGCTGGTCCTCTGACTGGGACTACTGATTTAATTACAAACAAAAGAACAATAGAAACAACTGTTTTAGTAGACAACAATCAAATTATTGTATTGGGTGGATTAGTTGATGAAGATATACAGGAAGATATTCAGAGAGTACCTGTCCTTGGCTCAATTCCAATTCTTGGCAAACTATTTCAATCATCTAGTGAGTCAAAAGTTAAAAAGAATTTAATGGTTTTTTTAAGACCTAAGATTTTAGTTGACTCGGAATCGGTTTCTCAGATTTCGACTGAAAAGTATAATTTTATTAAAGCAGAACAGTTACTCAAGCAACAATCTAAGCTAATAGACCTCACAGAAGATAAATAGATGTCTGATATACCTAATGATGCTATGGCTGAAACATCAAGTATTCTTCCTTACGACTTCGTAAAACAGAATAATATCTTTGGAATAGATAATAATGGCGAAATTAAGATTTATTCAACTTCAGAGCTAAGTTTTGATATTCATCAGGAGCTATTAAGGTATATAGGTAAATCATTTGAAGTAGAAATTTGTAATAGTGAGGAGTTAAATAACCTTATAACAGCAAACTTTTCTGTAATTTCTCAAAACTCAGAACTTTCAGAAGAACTTAAAGATAATTTTGATCTTAAAACTTTTGCAGGAACAATTTCAGCTACAGAAGATCTGTTAAGTGGGAGCAACGATGCACCTATCATTAAGCTTATAAATGGTATTTTAAGTCAGGCAATAAAGTTAAGAGCATCAGATATCCACTTTGAGCCTTATGAGGACTCTTTATCAGTGAGATACAGAATAGATGGAATACTTCAAGAAGTTATATCCCAAGATCCTAGACTCACACCATTAATAATTGCCAGACTAAAAGTAATTTCCAAACTTGATATATCTGAAAGGAGATTGCCGCAGGATGGAAGAGTTTCGTTATCTCTTGGAGATAAAAATGTTGATGTTCGTGTTTCAACTCTACCATCTACATATGGAGAAAGAATTGTATTAAGACTCTTAGATAAACAATCAGCACAAATTAATATTAATGATCTTGGTTTACCACAAATAATACTTTCAACTTATAAGAAGTCTTTAAGTGAATCCGAAGGTATTATCTTAGTTACCGGACCAACTGGCTCAGGAAAAACTACTACTCTTTATGCTGGCCTTAGAGATCTAAGTGATTCATCTCAAAATATTCTCACTGTTGAGGATCCAATAGAATATACCTTAAAAGGCATTGGCCAAACGCAGGTTAATCAAAAAACTGGATACTCTTTCGCTACGGGATTGCGTGCAATGCTTAGGCAAGATCCTGATGTTGTGATGGTAGGAGAAATAAGAGACACAGAAACAGCGCAAATTGCCATACAGGCCAGTTTAACGGGCCACCTTGTACTATCAACTGTTCATACAAATAGTGCTGTTGGTGCTATTACTAGACTCAGAGACATGGGAATAGAATCATTTTTGATATCTTCTAGTTTAAAAACAGTAATTTCTCAAAGACTTGTAAGAAGGCTATGTGATAGTTGCAAAGTTAAAACAACTATAAACAAAGATATAGCTGATTTATTTGGTTTAAAGCACAATCTTGAAGTTTATGATCATGTAGGATGTGATGATTGTAATGGAACAGGATACAAAGGAAGGATTGCTGTTGCTGAGTGCGTAAATGTTGATAAAACCATAAAAGACATGATTCATAACGAAAAGTCAGAGAATGAGATTAATGAGTATGTGTTTAAAAACACTCCCTCAATAAATTCTTCGTGCTCGAATCTTCTTATTGAAGGTATAACATCTTGCGATGAACTAATTAGATCTAACAATATAAAAGAAGATGCCTTCGTATAGCTATAAGGCTTTTGACTCTGAAGGTTCAATTCAATCAGGATATATAAATGCCGATAGTGAAAGATCGGCAAGAAAAGAAATAAAAAGTCTTAATTTAATACCCCATAAACTTAAAAAAATAAAATCTCAAACTGCCAAAAGATATAAGATCAAAAATAAAGATTTGGTTCTTGCTACCAGACAGATTGGCACACTCCTTGAGGCAGCTGCTCAAATTGATGAGGCTTTAAAGATGACTGCTGAACAAGTCAAAAATAAAGATTTAAAGAATATATTATTTAATTTAAGAGATGAAATAATTCAGGGCAAAAGGCTAGGGGATGCAATGGAGGCTTACCCTCAGGTTTTTGACAATACATATACATCATTAATTAAAGCTGGTGATACTTCAGGAAGACTTATTGAGATGTTTAAATCTTTATCCGATTATCTTGAGGAAAGTTTATCTATTAATCAGAAGGTTCGGACTGCTTTAACATATCCATTCATTCTTTTTTCTTTTTCAATAATAGTAGTAATTTCGTTACTAACTTTTGTTATGCCGCAGGTTGTAAATCAATTCGTTAAATCAGGCGTTGATCTGCCATTGTTAACATCAGTATTAATGAATATATCTTCTAATATGATTTATATAATCCCATCTATCATACTGATATTAGGAGTTTCTTTTTTTTATTATAAGAAGTTACTAACTACTGAAAAGGCAGTAAATATTCATAGAATCTTTCTTAAAATTCCAATTTTTGGAGGATTCTTATTAAAATCTGAGACTGAGAGATTCAGTAGTACTATGTACTTATTGATGTCATCAGGGATAGTTCTAGATGATGCACTTCAAGAAACATCTCAAGTTTTGAACAATGCTTATCTAAAAGATCGCCTTAATAAAATAATAAAGTCAGTAAAAGAAGGTTCTGATTTTTCTCGTGCTCTAACGCGCGAGCAAATATTCCCAGATATCTTTAACCAACTTATTTCCAGTGGTTACAGATCTGGCAATCTTGCACCTATGTTCAAAAAAGCTTCTGATTTTATGAAATCTGAGATTGAAACAACACGATCAACTGTTCTATCTCTCATAGAGCCATTAATCATTATTATTATGGGTGGATTTATTCTTTTAATCGTTATGGCTATACTTATTCCTATAATGCAAATGAACACACTAATATTAAATTAATTATGAAAAAAGGATTTACTCTAATTGAGCTCATGGCAGTAATTGTGATACTTGGCATATTAGCAACAGTCGTTGCAGTTAATGTATCTCCTTTTCTCCAAAGAGCGAACTTAGAAAAAGTAAGAGCAGATATTTCACAAATTGAGAAAGCGCTAGAACTATATAAATTTAATGAACTGACTTATCCCACAACAGATCAAGGAATACAGTCATTAGTTGCTCCTCCGTCAGATCTTAAACGACCATCACTCTATCCTGAAGGAGGATACATAAAGTCTTTTCCTCAAGATCCATGGGGTAGAGAATATCTTTATCTGTATCCTGGCTTAAAAAACTCATCCTATGATGTCTACACTTTAGGTGCTGATGGAGTGGAAGGAGGTACAGGTGAAAATGCAGACCTCGGTAATTGGCTTAAATAAAAAACCAGGATTTACATTAATAGAATTACTTATTGTAATTGTAATTATTGGAATAATGTCATCAATACTTCTTTTAAATACCAATATTGTTAATATTAGTAGCTCGCCTAGGACTTTAGAGGAAAGCTTTTCGGAAATTTCCCAAGAAAGCATAATTCGCGGAAAAGTTTTAGGATGGTATGCAAATACAAATGAACAGGCTATTTATGTAATAGCTAATGAAGAAACTGAAATAATCTCAAAACCCATATATAGCTATACCTGGAATGAATTTACTGAATTTGAAAAAGAAATAGAGACAAGCGATGGTCTTAAATTCAAGTTATCTAATGATGATTTAGATTTACCTTATATCTTATTCTATCCATCTGGCGAAACAACAGGGGCAAAATTCACTTTTTATAACAATAATCAGAAATATAATTTTGTTCTTACTCATGGAGGAGAATTCTTAAGAATTGATGAATTTTAAGAGAGGCTTTAGCTTAATAGAGGTTTCCGTTTCGCTTTTAATACTAAGCGTCGCTGTAATGTCGGTTTATCAAACATTAAGTTCAACAACCTTATCAATCTTCTCTTTAGAAAATAGAGTAATTGCTAGAGAGATAGCAAATAACAGGATTTCTTTAATTAACACTCTAGAAAAACCATTTAATCAAAAAAATAGAAGCGGCTCCTTGATGTTTTATGGAGATGAGTGGGAGTGGAAAGAAACATTTAATGAAGCTCCAATGAAATCTTATATTGAATATCAAATAGAAATAACCAAAAAAGATAACACCCAAGTTATATATGAAACAAAGGGTTTTTTAAAAAAGAATTAAATGAAAAAAGGTTTCACACTTATAGAAGTATTAATATCTTTAGTTATTCTTTCAATAATTGCGATTGTTTCTACAAACTTTCTTCAATCATCAATTGATTTAAGGAATCAAAGCAAATCAAAAGTAGACGATATAAAAGTATTTAACTTAGGAGTGAGCACGATAAGAAGAGATCTTATGTCAGCAGTGAATTTACCTATGCGAGATAACTTCGGGAATCAGCTACCTAATTTTATAGGTAGCAATACAGACAAAAAAATTACTTTCCTAGGTTTTATTAATAGAATTGATAGTTCGAGATCGTCTATCTCAAGAATTGAATATTTATTCGATGATACAAAATTTATCAGAAGAGTTTACTTTACAGCAGATCCTTATGACTACGATGATCATATAGATTCAGTTATTTTCGACAATATTGAAGATATCGAAATATCCTTTTTATCCGACAACAGATGGTTCACAGAGTGGCCTGCTGGACAAACTGCAGCATATAAAATTCCAAAACTTGTGAAAATTGAGATAAATGATAAGGACAGAGATTTTGAAATAATTATTAATCCGAATATAGAGTATGTATACAGATAATAAAAGAGGAGTAGTGTTAATCTCAGTGCTACTGATTGTTCTCATTCTTTCTGGAATAAGTGTATCTCTCGGTGAGATATTTTTTAAATCTATCAAAAGGTCAACATATATTGAATTTCAATCAACATCGATCCAGCTTCAAAGAAATATGGAAAGTCTTGGCATAGATCTAATCGATCAAAATTTAAGATATAACAAAGGATACCTTACAAAAAATGATCAACTACTGAAGGATGAAATATTTTTTGAAAGTAATGGATTCCTTATTCGCTCTAGACTAGTAGATACATCAAATTGTTTTAACTTAAATTCATTATTAATTTCTGCCGAAAATAACAAGCTTCCTAATGATAGATCTATCTCTGTCTTGAGTAATATATTGTTATTTCTAAATTATGAAGACAGACAAATTGATTCATTAATTGACCAGATAATTGATTGGGTTGATTATGATGATCAGCCAAGATCAAACGGATATGAAGATTATTTTTATACAGGACCCATAAATGAACCAAGACAATATACATCCAAAAGAACTCTTTATGATTTCTCAGAATTAAATAACTTACCAGCTTCAAGAGAGTTTAATTTAAATGATCTGAAGAAATACATATGTGTTATTCCATATTCCCAAAAAACAAATATAAATGTAAATACACTTGAGTTAGAAGACGCTCTTGTTCTTGCTTCTTATTTAGGTATTTCAATAGATGATGCAGAATATTTGATCATGAATAACCCTATTGATGGATTCAAAACCATTGAAGAATTCAAAGATGCATTTACAAACTACTTGCCTGATAAAAGCATGAATAATTTTTCAACTAACACAGAAAGTTTTTATTTAATGTCTGATACGATTTATGAAAATTATACATTCAAAAGCAAATCTTTAATTACAATAGAGAAGGGAAGAGCTACTATTACAACAAGAACATATAATAACTAGATGAAGCAATATATTATTTCAACAAATTTTTCTTCAGATAAGCTTAATTTAGTTTGCTTTGAAGGTAATAAAAAGATTCAGGAAGAAGAAATATCTTTAATTGATTTAAAAAATAATATTGATCCTGCTTCAATAATTTATCTTCTTTTAGATAGCTCAAAGATTTCAACATTCAACTTTGAAAAAGAAGAAGGCGAAACAAAAGATAAATATGAAGCAAGGTTCTTTGCAGATAAAGAAGATATTCTTGTAAATGATATTTCTAACCAGGAATTTTTCTCTTTCTCAGAAAATAACAATGATTTAGTTTTTCTCATTGATAAGGAATATTATGAAGATATTCAGAATGAGCTAAGTAAACTTAATAATAAAATCTTTTTAATTCCAGAATATTTCTTGCTCGGTGAAACAGATACAGGTGTTTCAGTAAATACCAAACATAAATCATTAATTAAGCTTTCAGACGGTAGAGGATTCTCCATACCAAAAGAACACTCTAATTCTTTTTTAGAGTCTATAGCTATTGATGACCTTGAAGAAAAATCAGGAGATTTAGAGGAGTTGCAAGAACAATTTCTTGCATCAAATGACTCTAGTATTAATTTCTTTAAATTTAGGCCGACTATTGCAAATGTTTTAAACAAATTGATGATAACTAAAAGAGATGTTATAGCTCTGTCTGCAATATTTTTAATAATGGTTAGTTTTCCTTTTATCCAAAAAAATATCCTTCAAAGTCAAATAGATAATTATAAAAAGGAGACTCTTATAATTTTTAAAACGCTCAATCCAAGCTTTAATAGAGTGATTAACGCTCGTGCACAGATTGATCAACTTCTTGCAAATCAACAAACGCAATCTATTGAAAGATATAATTTTGATAATTCGTACTTCAAGTATATTGATAGATTCAATTTAGATTATGTTAAATCTACTCAGATTGTAATTGAAACCCAACAACTTGTTATTGAAATTGATGATATGCCTGCTTCTCAGTTTAATCTGGCGAAAAGTTTATTTACCAACTTTGGTGTGGTTCTTATTAATGAGGAAATTAACGAGAATGGTAATAAGGTCTCAGGGAAACTTACATTCAGGTATTCATAATGGATTTTTATAGAAACTTAAACGAAAGAGAGAAAAAGCTAGTACTTTTGTCTCTTGGACTTTTAGGCATCCTTTTAATTTCTTTTTTAATTAATTCTGTATCTTCAGATTTAAGGAATGTTAAAAGAATCCATAAAAGTACTGAAAGTGATTATCTCTATGTGCTTGAGAAAGCAAATATTATTTCTGCAAATATTGAAAGTCAGAACATCAAACTTTCTGGTGTGAGTATTTATGAACACATTTCCAATAATGAGAAGCTAAAACTACTCAATCAAGAAAACATTGAGTTGAGAAATATTAATGGTAGGGAAAATCTTACCTTTACAATTTCTAGATTAGATTTGCTAGCCGATGTTGTTAACGAGCTTTCTCTTTTTTTTAATAAAAATCCTTCTGATATAAAGATTCAAAAATCTAAACTTGATGGATATATCGTTGAAATTAATTTTTAGATTATTCTTATAAACAATCTTGTTACCAAACCTACTTTTTAATTAACAAAAAAGATTTATATTTGTAACTTATCTGTTACAAAAGATTGTTTAAATAATGTCATAAATTATATGGACTAAATTATGGAAACTCTTTTTCTTGATCCTACCCTAATACTTCTAATTGCTGCTTTTGCAGGCTTCTTTATGGCTTTTGGAATTGGAGCCAATGATGTTGCAAATGCAATGGGGACTTCAGTTGGTAGCAAGGCAATAACATTTAAACAAGCAATATTAATTGCTGCTGTCTTTGAATTTCTTGGCGCTTATCTTGCTGGAGGTGAAGTTACTTCAACTATTAGAAAAGGCATAGTTGATCCAGATCTATATGTAGGTCAAGAAAATATATTTATTATTGGAATGATGTCAGCATTACTGGCAGCTGCAACTTGGTTACTAATTGCAAGTTCAAAAGGTTGGCCTGTTTCAACTACACACTCAATTGTTGGATCTATTGTTGGCTTTGTGATCGTTTCTGCTGGGTTTTACGCAGTATCATGGGGAAAAGTTGGAACTATTGCTGCCAGCTGGGTTACTTCCCCAGTATTTGCAGGAACATTTTCATTCTTTATTTATCTTAGTGCAAAAAAGTTTATCTTGGATAGGAGAGACCCATCCCAGGCAGCAGTCTCATTAATTCCCATATATAGCTTTTTTGTTGCGATCATAATTGCTTTAGTAACAGCAAGAAAAGGATTAAAGCATGTTGGCCTTCCTCTATCTGATAGTGAGGTGTTGCTAGTTACAGTTATATTTGGTGTTGTGGTTTCAATAATCACAGCCATTCTTCTCCGACTCAATAGTGAAAAAATAAGAGAATATGGAGTTGAGTCTGCATTTGCTATTTTAATGATTGTTACAGCTTCAGCTATGGCCTTTGCCCATGGATCAAATGATGTTGCAAATGCAATTGGTCCAATGTCAGCAATTATAAGCGTTACTTCCGAAGGAGCTATTGGTGCTAAATCAGCGGTTAGTCCCTATGTTCTTCTTATCGGTGGTGCAGGTATAGTTTTTGGATTAGCGATGCTTGGTGGCCGAGTTATCAAAACTGTTGGTACAAAGATAACAACACTAACTCCTAGTTTAGGGTTTTCTGCTGAAATGGCCGCAGCATCGACAGTTGTTGCCGCAACGTACATTGGTTTTCCAATCTCGACTACTCATACACTTGTTGGAGCGGTCATAGGAGTTGGTTTAGCAAAAGGTGTATCGCATCTGGATTATTCATCCATTGGAAGAATAATCCTTTCATGGCTTGTCACCATTCCAGTGGGAGCAGCTTTAACAGCATTCTTCTTCTTTACAATTAGATTTATATTTGGAGTTTAAAATAATGAGGGCCAAAAAGCTGTTTGCTTTATCCGCATTAATTTTCTTTACTTCAAATATTACAGCCAGTGTTTCATTTTATGGCAAATTAAATTTTAGTTATGAGAACGAAGATTCTGCAGAAGAATCAAATACTGATTTTGTAAATAATGCATCAAGAATTGGTATTAAAGGTAATTTTAAATTAAATGACAAATACTCATTAATTTTCCAGGCAGAGAATGAAATTGATCCCACCGATGGCAAAGCTGACGGCGAGAAGGTTTTTAAAGAGAGAAATACGTTCGTTGGTATCAAAGGTGATTTTGGTAAACTTTACGCAGGAATCTATGATTCTGCCTTAAAGTTAGGACAATTAAAAGTAGACCTATTTAACGACACAAGAGCAGATATAAAATATATTTTACAAGGCGAAAATAGGATGAATAGCTTTGTAGGATATGAAAGTCCTGAATTAATTGAGGGCATGAAAGTAAGCTTAAACTCTATCAGCCAATCATCAGGCGACTTTTATTCTTACTCAATTACATATAAAACAGAGAATATTAATTCAGCATTATCCGTAGATAAAGATGCTAAGGGTTTTGATAGCATAAGACTTGCTTTAATGTTTGCTGTTTATAACTTTGATATTGGATTATTGCTGCAAAACTCTAAAAAGATATCAACAAATAAAAAAGATGAAGGTCATATCTTTAGCATTAACAGAAAGCTATCTGATAAAAGTTCTATATATTTTCAAAATGCTAAATCTGATATGAAAATAGATGATGGAGAGCAAAGATCATTTGGTTATACCTATAAGATTAATGACAAGACCAAGATTTTTATACACCAGTCTTCAAGAGAGTCTTCCAACAAAGGAAAGGTCGATTATATTTCTGTTGGAACAGAATATAAATTTTAATTCCTTTTAATTTACTTTTTGTAACATTTGTTCATAATTGTTGTATGGAAAATTTGGCTAAACAAGCAAGAAGTAGAAAGCGAATTGAAAAAATTTTTGAAACAGCAGAAAATCTTTTAGAGCAAAGAGGTTTAGATTCAATAACAATTGCAAATATTGCCAAATATTCAGATCTTAAAAGGACATCAACCTATAAATTTTTTCCAACACCTGATGCTTTAAAAGAATTCATGATAAATAGATACTTAAATAATTGTGAAAAGATTTTTAAAGAAAAGACAGAATCAATAAATACTGATCAAACATCTGTAGTTGTAATGAGAGCTATTGAGATCATTTATAATTTCTTTATAGATTGTAAACCTGCTCAAATACTCATTCTTTCAAACACTATATCTCCTTCATTACCCTCAGAATCAATTCATGGATTATCGTCGGAAATGAAAACCTATGTTGAATCAAATATAAAATTACCTGAAATGTTTGATAAAGATGGGGTATTCAGGGTTATGTTACAAATAATAATTTCTGTTTTCTCTTTAAATGTTAAAGAAAATAATTCTCTTAATGAGATTGGGAAGATTGAGGCTCACAGGGCCGCACATGCTTATTTATTAAACTGGATAAACCAATCATCATAATAAAAATTATGCATAAGTATTTATTATATTTTTTTTGTTTTCTTTCAATACAATATACCTACTCAGACATTTTTGAGGTTTATCCAATTTATGAAACTCCTCCAATAGATACAAGGGGTGATGCTGCTGATGATCCTGCTTTTTGGCTTAATAAAGAATTTCCTGCTTTATCTATAGTATTTGGTACTGATAAGAGAGCGGGTATTTATGCATATAACTTAAGGGGAGATAAAATTACGTTCTCTCCAGTAGGCCAAATAAACAATATAGATACAAGGACGTTAAATCTCGACTTTAAAAATAATAATATTAAAACAAAAAAAGATTATTCATTCTTGGTAGGTACTAATAGATCCTTAAATACTGTAGATTTATGGATATTCATCGATGAGGAAATAAATGATTCCATGATGCCAGAACTTTCAAATACTAAAAATAATTTTCAAATTCCAGTAAAGCCAAATTTCAGAGTTAAATCTGAATCAAATATATATGGAACATGTGCCGGAGTACATCCAAAATATGGATTTGTAGTATTTGTAACTGAAGATAGGGGTCCCAATGTTGAGGTTTATTATTTAGATGGAAATGGATTAAATTTGTTAAAAACCTTCAGTAACGGAGGAGAATCTGAAGGATGTGTATTTGACGATGAAAATTCAACGCTCTTTATTTCAGAGGAAAATGTAAGAGGAAATTTAAAAGCATATAAATTCGATAAAAACTTTGATTTTGTAGGTAAACCATTTTTAATTGATTCTAGAAGAGGTCAAATATTTGGCGATCCTGAAGGAGTGTCTATTTACAAGACAGACAAGAATGATGGTTATATTATTCTTTCATCACAAGGCGATGGCAAGTTTAATATTTATAACAGACAAGCCCCATATGGTTTTATTAGTAGTTTCAAGATTATTGGAAATGGAAGTATTGATGGTGTTTCAGACACAGATGGAATCGAGACGCTTAATTACAATTTAAAATGCAAAGATAATAAAAACCAGTTAGATTTTTGTGATGATTTTCCATTAGGAGTCATGATTGTCCAAGATGGATACAACTACACTGGCAAAAATGAAGTAAATCAAAACTTTAAATTAGTTTCATTTGAACAAATTTTGGATAATTTAGATGTCACTAGATAATGTTTTAGATTTTATTGCAAATAATCTCCAATATTCGTATTTATTAATCTTATTATTTGCTTTTGCTGAATCACTTGTTGTTGTGGGTAGCATTCTCTCAAGTGCAATTCTTTTTTCAATTTGCGTATTTCTTTATAACAACAATCTTCTTGATTTATATAGCATAGTCCCTTTAGCTATGATTGGCGCGCATGCCGGCGATGTTATTAGTTTTGTGTTAGGTAAAAGATTTGGTCCATTTGTACTTGAGACAAAGTTTTTCAAAAAAAGAGAGAGTATTATTGAGAGAGGAAATAATTTTATTGATAGATTTGGTCAACTTACAGTTGTATTAGGTAGATTTATTCCTGCCATGAGGGCTATTGTTCCATTTTTAATAGGGATGACTGGTATGGAATTTATGAAATTCTATAGAGCATCTATTTTAGCTATTTCGGTATGGGGTTTTGGCCTTATAATACTCACTACAGGATTAAGCTCAATTTTATAAATTTATTATGATTCAAATATTAATACTTACCGCATCACTCTTAGCTATAACATTTTTTATAATTAATTTAGTAAAAGCTAAAAGAAATGGAAGGCTAACGGCGTTCTTAAGAGATCTTTTAGTAATTTTTCTAGGTCTCGTTATGACCGCAGGAATTTTTTATATTGCTATTAGGGTTCTGCCAAGAGTCTTCATGTAAGTATGACCATCTTTAAAAAAATTATCGATAAAGAAATACCGACAGATATTTTATATGAGGATGATTTTTGCATAGCTTTTAATGATATTAATCCCCAAGCTCCTATTCATATTTTAATAATCCCCAAAAAAGAAATTCCTCAACTATCTTTATCAGATGAGAATGATAGTGAATTGTTGGGAAAGCTTCTTATTGCTGCCAATAAAATAGCGGAAGATCATGATACAAAAGATGCTTTTAGGATTGTTATCAATAATGGTGCGAAAGCTGGACAGTCAGTCTTTCATCTTCACTTACATCTTTTGGCTGGAAGACCACTCTCGTGGCCACCGGGGTAATTACATATATATACTATAGAAATATGAGCCAACACCAAGGAGTAAGACTAACAGTGCTATGCCAACTAGAAAGAATGTTGCGAATTTCGTTGTTTCGTTATCGTTCATATTTAATTAAAGAAATATGAAGAATTTTAACAAAGAAATCAAGTCTTGGATATTTTATGATTTTGGTAACTCTGCCTATGCAACAACAGTTATAGCTGCATTTTTTCCATTATTTTATGCAAGCTATTGGTCCAATGGCCTTGAGTCACTTCAAGCAACACAATATCTTGCATTTGCGTTAACAATAATAAATTTAGTTATTCTTATTTCTGCTCCCATTATCGGTGCAATTACTGACTATAAAAGACTAACAAAAATTCTATTCGTAATTTTTACTTTATTATCAATTATAGCTGTTGCTTCTTTTTACTTTATTCCAATGGGTAAATGGCTTATGGCACTTATCCTTTATGGTATTTCATTCTTTTCCTTTGCTTCGGCGATTGTTCTCTATGACAAAATGCTAGTTTATATTGCTTCAGAAGATCAACTAACAAAAGTATCAAGTTATGGTTACTCACTTGGTTACCTTGGAGGAGGGTTATTATTTGCTTTAAATGCCTTCATGGTTCTCCAACCTGAAACATTTGGTTTAAGCAATGAGGCTGAGGCAGTTAGATGGGCATTTATAACTGTATCAGTTTGGTGGTTTATTTTTATGCTTCCGCTAGTAATTAATTATAAAGAGCGTGAGGTTGAAAAAACTGGCAATCTTAAAGAAGTTTTTAGTGGATTTGTAAGCACCTTTAGAGACATACAAAAAAATAAGAATGTTTTGTTATTTTTATTTGCTTTCTTCTTATATATCGATGGAGTTCATACCATCATGTCACTTGCAGCAATTTTTGCTGAAAATATAGGCATTGATCAATCATCGATTATTGTTGCACTAATTTTGGTTCAATTTGTAGCATTTCCATCAACTCTTTTTTGGTCTTACATTGGAAACAAGTTCAATGATAAAGTTGTTCTATATGCGACTATTTTTATTTATATATGTGTTGTTATTTACTCAACAGCACTTTCTAATGCTACTGAGTTTTATGTTATGGCCGCTTTAATAGGGTCGGTTCAGGGTGGGATTCAGGCAGCTTCTAGAAGCTTTTTCTCAAAAATAATTCCTACAAATAAGTCTGGAGAATTTTTTGGTTTTTATAATACTTTTGGTAGGGCCGGATCAGTAATGGGGCCAGCCTTAGTTGGGATATTTATTGGAATATTCAATAATTTTCAAATAGCACTTGTCCCAATTATTGTTTTATTTATTGCTGGTGGCTTCGTATTAAGATTTGTTAAATATCCAAATGAAATTATTTAGTAAAAATTCAATAATCTTTTATTCATTAATGGGCCTAGTCAGTCTATTTATAGCAAGATTTATAAGATCGCTTATCGATTATAGTATTGGAGTAGAAATACTAATTTGTTCAATTATTATTCTTCCAATGTATTACTTTGCAAGAAAGGCTCTTGTTAAGTATTTGTTGAAGTAAGAAGATCAATCAAAGCTTTAGGCTTATCGGTTATTATTCCATCTACTTTCAAGTCAATTAGATAGTTCATTTCTTCTATACTATTAATGGTCCAAACAGAAATCTTGATATTTTCATGTTTGCAAAAATCAACGAATCTTTTTGTAACAATTTTAATTCCATATCTATATATTGGTATTTGAAGGCAATCACCACTAATTTTACTTCTATATAGTCCAAAGCTTTTAAGAAGAAGCTTTAGTACTTCATGAGGGCCCATTGAATATGTTATGCCACTAAGTTTTGATTTAATGTTTTGCAGTCTTCTACTAGAAAAACTTGCAACACATAAATTCTTTTTAATATGTGGAAACTTATTAATTATCTCAATTGCAGGATCGACTACTTCATCAGTCTTAAAATCAATTTGAAACCTAGTATTAGGGAATTGTTTTAACGTTTCCTCAAGTGTTGGTATTTTGTAATCACCAAAAATATTTAATTCATCTATTTCAGAAGACAAAAGCTCATTAAAATTCTTATGTATACCTAGGATTCTTTTTAAGTCATCATCATGAAAGATGTATGGAACTCCATCAGAACTTAGCTGAATATCGGTTTCAATGATATCTGAGCCAATTTCTAGAGCGTATTTGAATGATTCAATGGTATTTTCAGGAGCTTCAAGAGAGCCGCCTCGATGAGCCATTACAGCCAAACCATCATAATTTAGGTAATCTTTCATATATTTTGTAAAATACACTTAAAAAAATCATTATACAGCTTGGATAAATTTGAAGAAATAAGACCTTATTATGATCATGAAGTTGAATCTAAACTTCGTGAACTTGCATCTAATAAGAAAGTTATAAATGCCTTTTTGCATTCTAGAGGCCATCACAATAGTTTTTTTAATTCCTTTTTAGGATTATTTCTATCTTTTTATCTCAACAGACGACTAAAAAAAATTAAATCAATCCATCAATATCAAAATATGTATGAAAAGATTATGGAAAAGATCATAAAAGATACATCAAGTGGTTTTACTTATAATGGGCTAGAAAACCTTCAAGAAAATACTTCATATCTATTTATTTCAAATCATAGAGACATTACTTTAGACCCTGCGTTTTTAAACCTTGCTCTTCACAAAAATGATTTTTCTACCGTAAACATAGCTGTTGGAAGCAATCTTATGGATCAAAAGTGGGCTGCAGATCTCATGCGCCTCAATAAGAGTTTTATAATACCAAGATCTGGATCATCTAAGAGAGAAATTTATCAATCGCTCAATCTAGTTTCAGAATTCATATTCAATAAAGTAAAAGTTGAAAATGAATCTATCTGGATTGCTCAACGTGAGGGAAGGGCAAAAGATGGTAAAGATGTAACAGATCCAGCAATTTTAAAAATGATCCATCTTACCAAAAGAAAAGATTTATCTATTTCTGATTTCTTTAATCAAATGAAGGTTATTCCAGTATCTATTTCATATGAGTTTGACCCAAATGATTTGAATAAAGCTAAAGAGATTTATGAGACCGAGGTAAATGGCTTTTATGAAAAAAAAGAAAATGAAGACCTTGAAAGTATATCTAGGGGAATATCAGGCTTTAAAGGATCGGTAGTATTGAATATTGGAAATGTAATGAACTTCGAATCAGACTCTTATGAGATAGTTGCTGAGCAAATAACTAATGAAATATCTAATCAGTTTCATAATCATCCTACTAATAAAGATGCTTTATCTATTTTGAATAAAGATCTTAAACTTGAAGACAATGAATACTTCTCAGAAAGGCTAAAAGACGAGCAAAATGAGGTAAAAAGCATTCTATTAAACCAGTATGCTAATTCTGCTAGTTAATGGCGCGCCTGGAAGGATTCGAACCTCCGACCTCTTGGTTCGTAGCCAAGCACTCTAATCCAACTGAGCTACAGGCGCATACTAGAATTATAAAATAAAAGGATTAAGAAATCTTACGTGCTTTTTCTTTAAGCATAGCAGGAATGCCATCGATGATTGGATAAGCTAATTTAGATTCTTCACAGATGAGTTCATTGTTTTCTTCATCATAAATTAGTTTTCCTTTAGAAACAGGACAGACCAAAATATTGAGTAGATTTTTATTTAATTTAGCCATTTTAAAAGATTAACTATAAGTATAGTATTCTAATCCAAATGGTTATTTCAGAAAACACTAAAAAGATTATATATTCATCTTTAGTCTTTCCATTTCCTGTTACTGGAATTCCTATCCTTGTCTACATCCTTCCATTTTATGCATCTAATTATAATCTTGGTCTTGCCCTCGTAGGGTTAATCTTTTTTGCAGGAAGGATTATAGATGTATTCACTGATCCTATTATGGGCGCATTGGTTGATAGATATCCATCTAGATTTGGAAAGCACAAGCATTGGATTTTCTTATCGTTACCTGTGTTATGTCTTAGTGTATATTTTCTTTTTTTTCCTCAAGATGAATTCATTAGTGGTTGGTACTTATTTATTGCTTTATTTACTCTTTATAGTGGATTTACCCTTGCTAACATAGCTCAGCTCTCATGGGCATCATTTATAGCTCCAGAATATGATGAAAGAACGAAATTATTAACATTAAGAGAAATCATTGCGATAATCGCAACGTTAATTGTAATTTCAATACCTGCTGTAATTGAGATTTATGAAGGATCATTTCTTTTAAAGATCAATGCAATTGGAATATTTGCTCTGATTGGTATTCCTTTAACAATTTTTCTTGGTCTATTTTTCTTAGATGATAAGAGGACTTCTTCAAATTATGATAATCCACTAAAATCTTTTAAGAGATTCTTTAAGAATAAAACTTTAAATAGACTTGTTTTGGCAAGTGTTCTTCTTGCATTTGCCCAGAGTTTAACGGGTGGGTTATTTGTGATTTTTATGGACTCTATACTTGAGCTCGGTGATTATGCATCAAGGGCAATATTTGTAAACTTCACGTTTGCAGTTATCGGAATATTTTTTTGGAGACATATTGGTCTTAAATATACAAAGCATTATGCTGCATCATTATGTCTACTATATGCAGGCATTCTTTTTCTACTTCAGTTTTTTGTTGTTTTATTCATTGCTGATGCAAGCGAGACAGTAAAGGCAGGAGTATTATTTTTTGTTCTGGCAGTTTATGGAATATCATTTTCTGGAGCAGCGCCACTAATTATTTCTATGATAGCTGATGTCTCAGATGCTGAGCAGGCAGAATCTGACATTAATAAATCTGGAGCTATGTTTGCATACTACACAACAATTACCAAAGTAGGTTATACCCTTGCTGTAGCTTTTCCTTATATATTTCTTGAGAGTGTAATAGGTTTTGATATTACATTAGGTGCAGATAACACAGAATTTACTAAAAATATTCTGTTATATATGTATCACTTTATTCCAGTGATATGCTATTTTCTTGCTAGTTATCTTCTATCTAAACACAATATTTCAAGAGAAGCTCATTCTGCAATAAAAGAAAATATTAGTTAAAACATATATATTAGTTATAATTAATATAGATTTTATGAATAAAACAAACTTAAGTGTTAACTTGAATAAAGTTGCTCTACTTAGAAATGCAAGAGGATCTGACTATCCTTCGTTGGTTAAATTTGCTAAATCTTGTATGGAACATGATATTTGTGGTCTCACACTTCATCCTAGGTCTGACGAGAGGCATGCATTGTCATCCGATGTCATAGACTTAGCTAATTTGTGTAAAGAAAACAATCTTGAATTTAATATTGAGGGTAACCCATTTAACACTGAAAAAGATTCTTTTAGGGGTTATGAAAACTTAGTTAGAGATATCAAACCCTATCAGGCAACACTTGTTCCAGATGAAGATCATCAAATAACTTCAGATCATGGTTGGATTAGGGGAGGTCACGATAAGGATTTAAAATCAATTATTAAAAGACTCTGTGAAGATTGTTCATACGTGAGTATGTTCATTGATGCCAACGTTGAATCTGTAGACTACGCCTTGGAAATGGGTGCAAATGCTGTAGAGATTTATACAGGACCATATGCGCAACTAAATAAAGATGAAAGAGTTTCATGTATTGAAGAAATGTATGAGATTTTTAAGTATATAAAATCCAATAATTTAAAACTTAATGCGGGTCATGATCTCAACTTAGAAAATCTTTCTGATTTAATTGATCTTAATATTATTGATGAAGTTTCAATTGGTCACGCTATAATAACTGAATCGCTTATCCATGGATTGGATAATGTACTTTCAGAATATATTAAAATAATTAGATGAGTCTAGAAGAAAAACTAAAACAACAAATTAAAGAAAACCCTGTGCTTATTTACATGAAGGGTACACCATATGAGCCAAGATGCGGATTTTCATCAAAAACGGTGCAAGCGTTAATTGATTGTGGGGCTCAATTTTCTTTTGTTGATATTTTAGAAAATCAAGAAGTTAGAGCAACGCTGCCTTCTGTTACCGATTGGCCAACCTTTCCTCAAGTTTTTATTTCTGGTGAGTTAATTGGAGGCTGTGACATAGTTACCCAAATGCATGAATCAGGTGATCTTCAAAAACTCGTTGATGAAGCAGTAGGCTAATTTATATTATTTAAGATTTTACAAAAAACCTTTGCTGTTATTTCCGAATCGTATGAAGCTGAATGTGCCAATTCATTTTCATATTCAAAGCCTAGCTCTTTAGCAATTCTTGCAAGCACAGTCTGACCAGTAAAAATCCCACCTATAGAAACTGTATCAAAGACTGAGAAGGGGTGGAAAGGGGATCTTTTAATATTATTTCTCTTAATAGACTCATTTAAAAAAGACAAATCGAAGTGAGCATTATGTCCAACTAGAATAGCTCTACTACATTCATATTTATTCTTATGTTTATTAATGATGCTAAAAAGATCTTTTAAAGCTTCTTTTTCATCAACAGCATTTCGTAATGGATGACTGAGATCAATGCCGGTAAATTCGAGCGATTCTTCAGAAACATTTAAACCTTCAAACGGTAGTATGTGATGCCTATGAGTTGAGCCAACACGAAATTCTTTGTCATAATCTATAAGAGTAATTGCGATTTCCAATAGGGCATCATTAACTGGATCAAAACCACCAGTTTCCATATCTACAACTACCGGAAGGAACTTTCTAAACTTTTCTTTCAATCAATTACGCCAAGTTTTTTTTGAAGTTTTTTATTTGAGGTTGTATATCCAAAGGGAACTCTTTCACCAGGATTAATTCTTTTAAAAGCTTCCTGAACAGCAAGTGTTGTTTCATGGAATCCGCATAAAATAAGGTCAAGCTTTCCTTCATAATGATTTATATCACCTACCGCAAAAATACCTTTTTTGGAGGTTTCAAAAGTAGTGGTATTGACTGATATTTTTTTATCCTTTAAATCAATTTCCCAATCCAGTATTGGGCCTAGTTTTTTATTTAAACCAAATAGGAATAAGAGTTCATCAGCATTATGCTCTGATATTTCTAATGTTTCAAAGTTCTTAAGTTTTACACCTGTTACTTTTTTATCTCCAACTATTTCATTGATTAAATGAGGTGTGAAAAGGCTTACTTTTCCACTTTTAACAAGATCTCTCATTTCTTGTTCAGTTTTAAATGCGCCTCTAAATTGATCTCTTCTATGAACCAAATTGACGTGAGAAGCAATTTTACTTAATTCAACTGTCCAATCTAGAGCAGAGTCTCCGCCGCCAAAGATAAATACTTCTTTGCCTTTATATTGATCCATATTTCTTACAGCATAAGTTACTCCCTTATTAATAAATAAATCAGGATTCTCAATATTTGGTGGTCTTCTTGGTTCAAAAGAACCTGCACCTGCTGCAATGAATATATTTTTAGTTCTAAATTTATTACCCTCATTGGTTTCTAAAATCCAAAAATCATCGTCCTTTGAAATTGTTTGAACTCTTTGAGATAAATTTAAGTCATAATCAAAAGGCTCTATTTGTTTTAACAGTGCATCAACATGCTCTTGTGCAGTCTGAAATGGTACTCCTGGAATATCATAAATAGGTTTTTCAGGATAAAGTTCGGCACATTGCCCACCTGGCTTATCCAAGTTATCTATCAATGTGCAATTTAATCCTAATAGACCGGCTTCAAAAACTGTAAAAAGTCCTACAGGTCCGGCTCCAACTATTAAAATATCTGTTTCTTTCATTATTTAACTAACTGACCTGGTTTAGCACCTTCATCTGGTGAAATTAAATAAATTGATCCCTCATCATCACTCGATGCTAAGACCATTCCTTCAGAGACTCCAAACTTCATTTTCCTAGGCTCAAGATTTGCAACCAGTACAACATGCCTATCATTAAGATTCTCAGGATCATAAGCGCTTTTAATTCCAGCAAAAACAGTTCTTTCACCAAGATCACCAACATCAAGATGTAATTTAATAAGCTTATCAGCTTCTTCTATCTCTTCAGCTTTAACAATTTTGGCTACGCGAAGTTCGACCTTTGCAAAATCTTTAATATTAATTAAATTTGAATCTTCCATTTCAATTTCCTCATTTATTTTAGCTTTTTCTAATCTTTTTAATAGGGGCTTATATGGATTAATTTTGATATCTACAAGATAATCCCTAATATTTTTTAGATCATTCTTAGAACTCTCATTAAACATTTCTAGAGCTTTTGATGTAATTGTTGGCAGAACAGGACTTAGCAATATTGAAATCACTCTAAAACAGTTGATTGCTGTTGTGGATACCTCAACTGCCTTTTCATTATTGCTTTTCCAAGGTTCATTTTCATTAATATACTTATTAACTTCATCTGCCATCTTCATAATAATTTTTACAGCTTTAGAAAGATTTAAATTCTCATAATGTTCAATTATTTCTTCAGTTTTAGATAGGTTTTTTTGAATAAAATCTTCATCCAAGATTGTAGAGAGATTGTTATCATTCTTTTCAATAAATTTTGAAACTCTGCTAGCAATATTTAGATACTTACCGACAATATCTGAGTTAATCTTTTGAATAAATTCATCTTCATTAAAATCTAGGTCATCAATCGTATTGTTAAATTTATCAGCAAAATAATATCTTAATAATTCACCATCATATTTTTCAGTAAAATCATCTGCATTTATAAAGGTGCCATTTGACTTTGACATCTTCTCACCATCTATAGTTAAAAAACCATGAACATTAATTGATTCAGGCAGGCGTATATTTGATGACTTTAATAGCGCTGGCCAGAAAAGGGCATGAAAATAAGCGATATCTTTCCCGATAAAATGATGAATCTCGTAATCAGATGTCTGATCCCATAAGTCTTGCATATTCATATTATTTTTTTCTGCCCAGTTTTTTGCAGAAGCTAAATACCCAATTGGAGCATCAAGCCATACATAAAAATATTTATCTTCTTCTCCAGGTATTTCAAATCCAAAGTATGGTTTGTCTCTTGATATATCCCAGGGTTTTAATCCATCCTCGATCCATTCATTTAGTTTATTTTTTATAGGATCTTGAAGAGTTAAGTCTTTAAGATAATCCTCAAGAAAATCTTTCATTTGAGGAAGATCAAAAAAAACATGTTCGGTTCTTTTCTTTATTAACTCAGAATTCGATAAAGATGAGAATGGATTAATTAGATCATCAGGAGAATATGTAGTTCCACATACAGAGCAGCCGTCTCCATACTGATCTTCGGCTCCACATTTTGGACATTGACCTTTTATAAATCTATCTGATAAGAATAAACCTTTCTCAGAATCATAAAATTGCTCAATTTCTTTTTTGAAGATTAGATTTGCTTCTTTGCATTTTTTATAGATATCTTCAGCATATTCCTTATTCTCATCAGAATGAGTTGTATAAAAATTATCAAAATTTATGTTAAATCTTGAATAACTTTTTATATGCTCCTCTCTGGTTTTTTTAATGAGTTCTTCGGGTTCTACTTCAAGCTCTTTAGCTTTTAGCATGACTGGTGTTCCATGCGTATCATCTGCACAAAAATAAAGACATTCATTGCCATTAATCTTTTGATATCTTACCCAAATATCCGTAATTACAGATTCCAGAACATGCCCAATGTGTATCGAACCATTAGCATAGGGAAGAGCGCTTGTTACTAGAATCTTACGTGATTTCATTTTGTGATAAGTTTTAATATATTATAAGTTAATTAGATAATGACAATAAGAAAAACTATTGCAATTGCTTCAGCAAAAGGCGGTGTTGGTAAATCAACTATCTGCTCTTATTTAGCTTCAGTACTCTCAAATAGCTACAAAGTTGGTGTATTAGATGCAGACATTTATGGTCCTAATCAAGATATATTATTCGATATTAATGATAAAAATATCGAAGTAGATAAAAAAAATACTGAGAGACCATATATACCAAAAAATATTGATGATATTTCAATAAACTCTTTAGGGTTTCTGCTTGATAAAAGTGCAGCTATTTGGAGAGGGCCAATGTTGAGCTCTGCTATAAATCAGATTTATGAAAAAACTAATTGGGGTGACTTAGACTATTTACTAATTGATATGCCTCCTGGAACAGGAGATGCCTATTTAACTGTATGTCAAAAAATCGTTCCTGATTTTGTAATTTTGGTTTCCACTATATCTAAATTATCAATCACAGATTTAAAAAGAACTATAGATGTTTTTGAAAGCCTAAACACAAAAATCTTAGGAATAGTCTTAAATAATATTCATCAAAGTGATGGTTTTCAGGACTTTAACTTAGAAACTGAAAATGTCATTCTCGATAGAATTGAATTCAATAAAAAATTTATTGATTTATCATATCCATTCGATGATTTACAATTAGATTCATTATTTTTGAATACAGTAAGAGCAATTAAAGAATATGATTAGATTTTTATTTGTTTTATTGTTTTCGCTTCCTGTCTTTAGTGAAGAAATCAGTGATCCATTTGAGGATTTAAATAGAGATATTTTTATCTTTAATGAAAAATTAGATGAAAAACTCTTGAAACCAGCTGCCATTGCATATCGAAAAGTCACACCTCAATTCGCAAGATCAGGAGTCACAAATTTTTTTAATAATCTTGAGGAAATTGATACAACGATTAACCAAGTACTGCAGGGTGAAATTAAGTATGCATTCAATGACGCTGGAAGATTTGTTATTAACACTACCATTGGATTATTTGGCTTAATTGATGTTGCATCAAAAATGGGTCTTGAAAGACACGAGGAAGATTTTGGTCAAACGCTTGGCGTTTGGGGTTTTGATTCGGGTCCCTATATTATGATTCCATTCCTAGGTCCAAGTAATCCAAGAGATTTACTAAGCAGACCAATTTCAAGCTTCCTTTCAGGAACATTTGCTATGGAAGATGATGATGTAAAGATAACTTTGGTAGGTATTGACGCTCTAGAAACAAGAGAGCGTCTTCTTGATGCTGAGACGCTAATTATCGGGGATAAGTATATTTTTGTTAAAGATGCCTATGTTCAATCAAGGGAATATGAAATTAACAATGGCTCTACTGAGGATGATGAATTTTTAGATGATATGGAAGATATATTTGGAGATAACTAAACCATTGATAGCAACTCATCTTTATTTTCAATCAGACTTGATGAGTTCATTATCTTTGCTACTTTTACCCTAAATCTTTTAGCATCTTTTTCACCCTTTTTAAGACCAAATACATGTTTCAACATAACTTTAGGGTCATAACCTTTTCTAGCCATAAGGTGAACATAATCTAAATATTCAGTAAGAAGATCTTTTCTACTTATCTCAATCTTTGTATCTAAGAAAACCTCAGAATCTATATGACTGAGCATAAAAGGATCATCATATGCAGCTCTTCCTAACATTACTCCGTCAACATAATTAAGATGATTTTTTGTCTCACCGATAGTTTTGATACCACCATTAATAATAATTTCTAACTCTGGAAAATCTTTTTTTAAAGAATAAACTTTTTGATAATTAAGAGGTGGGATATTTCTATTCTGTCTGGGGCTTAAACCTTTTAAAATTCCTTTTCTTGCATGGACTATAAAAGTCTTAACACCAGAATCCTTAACAATATTAATAAATGATTTCAAAAACTCATAATCATCATTATCATCAACACCAGTCCTGCATTTAACGGTAACAGGAATATCAACCGATTTTCTCATTTGTCTTGCGCATTCTGCAACTAGGTCAGGTTCAAGCATCAGGCATACTCCAAAATTACCTTTTTGTACTCTTTCAGATGGACATCCTATGTTCAGATTAATTTCATCATATCCCTTTTTTTCGGCTTTTACTGAGCATTGAGATAGCTCTTGAGGTGAAGAACCACCAAACTGAACAGCCACAGGATGTTCTTCTTTATTAAAATCTAACTGATAATCACAATTTCCATGAATAAGAGCTCCTGTAGAAATCATTTCTGTATATAGGACTGCTTTTTTAGATATTAGTCTTAAAAAGAATCTTTCGTGCATATCTGTGTACCTCATCATAGGAGCTACGCAGAACCTTCGATCTAATGACATTTAAATGAATAAATAAACTGAAATGAGGGCTACTATCGTAAGAACGATTGTATATGGCAATGCCATTAAAACCATTCTGAAATAAGATAAATTAATTAATGGAGCAAGAGAAGAGGTAAGCAAGAAGAGAAATGCTGCCTGACCATTTGGAGTAGCAATACTTGGTATATTCGTTCCTGTATTAATAGCTATTGTAAGATTATTAAAATGTTCTAAAGAAATCTCCCCAGCGTCTAGAAGATTCTTAACTTCATTAATATAAATTGTAGCAACAAAAACATTGTCACTAATTGCTGATAGAGCACCATTTGCTAAGAAAAAGATTATGGTTTGAGAACTTTCATTGAAAACATTTGGATCAACAATATACTCAATAACAGGTGTAAATAAATGTTGTTCATGTATGACACTTACTATTGCAAAAAATACACATAGTAAAGCTGTAAAGGGTAAAGCCTCTTTAAATGCATCCCCTAGATAGTGCTCATGTGTAATTCCTTTAAATGATGTTAGTAAAATGATTACGCCCAATCCAATGATTCCTACTTCAGCTATATGAAATGCAAGGGCAAAAATTAATAAAACTAAAACAAATAACTCTACTGCAAGCTCAGCTTTTTTCTTATCATCATTTTTACTAGTTTCATTTTCATATAATGCATATTCTGCAAATATAGTTCTAATGTTCTCTGGCAACTCTGATCCAAAACCTGCTAATTTAAATCGCTCTAAGCAAAAACAAGTTAGTAATCCTGCAATAAATACAGGCATTGTAACTGGTGCCATATATAAGAAGAACTCAATAAAATCCCAGCCAGCAATTTTTGCAATTAATAGATTCTGAGGCTCACCTACGATAGTACATACGCCTCCAAGAGCAGTACCAACAGCACCATGCATAATTAATTGTCTTAAGAAGCCTTTAAAGTCATCAAGTTCTTCAACTTTAAGAGAATTAATAGAAGTATCATTGTAAATATCATGATTAGTATCGCCAAAATATTTATCTGAAATTATTAAATGATAAATTCTATAAAATCCAACGGTAACTCCAATTAAAACAGCGGTTACGGTTAGAGCATCAAGAAAAGCTGACAAAAAAGCGGCAGTAAAACAGTAGAGCAATGAAAGCCAAACCTTTGATTTAACGTTTAATAGTAATTTAGTAAATATCGTAAGCATTAGATTCTTCATAAAGAAAATCCCAGCTACCATAAATACAAGCAGTAGAATTACTTCAATATTTGCCTCTATTTCGTGCATCATTGAATATGGATTTGAAAGATCCATCACTAAAGCCTCAATTGCAAGAAGGCCACCTGGTTGCAGAGGGTAGCATTTTAGCGCAAGCGCTAAAGTAAAAATAAACTGTAATAAAATGACCCAGCCAAGTATGAATCCACCATTTAAACCAAGTGAATTAAAGACCACGAGTAATATTGGATTAAGTAAAAGAAAACTAAGAATTGCTTGTTTATACCATCTAGGTGAATCACCTAAAAACATACTATACATTAAGGATATATTCATTATGATTACTACTTATGTCCGGATCTCGTTTTAAAAATTTTTCTGAATCAAACAACAATAAGTATATTTTTATATCAGAAAATAAGATTTTATACGATAAAACAGAGAAATCTTATAAATTTGATGCAAATTATCTTATTTTAGATGGTGACATTGATGCAGCGAGAATAGGTATTTATAGCGATGATAACGAATATGTATATGCAATTAACCTTAAAGACATTAGTTTAGTAAATAAACCTGAGGATTCAGAATTAATAGAAATACGAGCTTTAGCAAACTTTCATCCTGAAAATGATGGAATTATTTTTACAGCTAAGCAATTGGTGCATTGGATTGATGAAACAAAATACTGTTCTAGATGTTCTGGAAAATTATCCTTCCAAGAAAAAGAGGGTGCTTTTATAAGACCCTGTAATCAAGAATTCATTTATCCAAAGATTTCACCTTGCATAATAACCTTAGTTACAAGAGGAGATGAGGTTTTGCTGGCAAGGAATAAATTTTTTCCTGAAAATTGGTATAGCACCCTTGCTGGCTTTATTGAAGCTGGAGAGACAGCTGAAGATGCACTTAAAAGAGAGGTTATGGAGGAAGTAAATATAGTTGTTAAGAATATAAAATATTTTGGAAGTCAGCCATGGCCATTTCCAAGTCAATTAATGCTTGGATATTTATGTGAATATGAATCAGGTGAGATAATAATAGAAGAAGCAGAACTAGAAGATGCCAAATGGTTTAAAGTGGATGATCTTCCAAATATACCTCCTAAATTATCAATATCGGGACAACTTATATCTAGTTATCTCGAGGATCGTTCAAAGCTCTAGTTGGCGGTTCAGGCTTCTTTTTTGACTCCTTAACAATATCTTGTCTGCCAGTTATTTTTTTCGAAGTATCTTTTTTTATCGCAGGCTTCCTTGAAGGAGCTTTTTTTCGAGTATTATTTGGTCCAGCATCAGATTTTGGTTTCCTGTGCATAGGTTTTGAAGGCTTTCTTGTATTCTTGGATTCAGAAGGCTTTCTTGTATTTTTCGATTCAGAAGGCTTTCTTTCATTTTTGGATGTAGGAGGTTTTTTTGCATTCTTGGATGTTGGAGGCTTTCTATTAGGTCTCGATTTAGAAGCATTAGAATTTTTTTTCTTATAATTTCCTTTTTGAGTACGTCTCTTTTGCGGAGTTTTTTTCTTTGTTGACTTTTTTGGTTGCGGTGAAGCAGTTAAACTTTTAATCCAGCTTACAATGCCTCCACCAGATTTGTGATTTTTCTTATGGTCAGTAGCATCTACCAATGGATTTAGTTTTGATCCAGATTTATTATCTCTCCAATCAGTATCAGGTTTAGGACTATCAGGAGTTAATTCATATGAAGATTTTTGCTTTACTTCTGAATCTTTAATTCTTACTACCTTGTAATATGGTCTTGATTTATATGGGTCAGCAATAATTAAGATTTTTACACCTGTAGAATCTTCTATACTCAGAATGTCTCTTCTTTTTTCATTTAGCAAGTAACTAGCAACATCAGCAGGAACATAAACCTGTATCTCTGCAGTGTTATCTTTAGCAACATCTTCACCGACAATTCTTAGTATAGATTGCCCTAATGATCTAGGCCCTCTAACTAAAACATGCTCTATGTCATATGTTTCATTTAATGAAGGTTTAAGTCTTTGCCTTGAGACTTCGAGTAATCCAAATCTAGAAATACTTGCCATTTGGATTCTTGCTCTATCAGAAGAAACAGCTCTTCTAAAAGCATTTTCAACTTTTTTCTGTGATTCTTCGTTTAGCATATCAATAAAATCTATAACTATTAATCCACCAACATCTCTTAATCTTAACTGTCTAGCAATTTCTTTAGCAGATTCTAAGTTTGTTTTAAGAGCTGTCTCTTCAATATCTTTACCTTTAGTTGATCGAGCTGAATTAATATCAATAGTGGTCATAGCTTCAGTAGGGTCTATAACAATGGATCCTCCTGATGGGAGAGAAATTTCTCTTTGAAAAGCTAGCTCTATTTGTGATTCTATTTGATACCTATTGAATAGAGGGATTTCTTCATCATATAGTTTTACCTTATCTTTTTGGTCAGGAATAACTAATTCAGCAAAATTTTTAGCTTCCTCAAATACAGATTTATCATCAACTAGGATTTCTTCAATATCATCTCGAAAAATATCTCTAAAGACTCGAACTATTAGCTTATCGTCTTTGTAAATTAATTGGGGTGAATCAGCAGAAGCTTGAGTTGCATTGATATCATCCCATAAAGAAATCAAATAGCTTAGGTCATTTTGCAGTTCTTCAAATGATCTATCTATCCCAGCAGTTCGAATGATCACACTCATACCTTCAGGTATATCAAGTTTTGAGATTTGATTTTTTAGATCTTCTCTTTCGTCGCCCGTTATTCTTCTTGAGATACCACCTGATTTATCAGA
Source organism: uncultured SAR86 cluster bacterium (assembly GCA_902605165.1). Classification (GTDB taxonomy): domain Bacteria; phylum Pseudomonadota; class Gammaproteobacteria; order Magnimaribacterales; family D2472; genus CACNXK01. Next base: position 44,288 of record CACLBJ010000005.1, read on the forward strand.
ATTAGCAATTAAAACCATAAACCGGCCAGCTATGGATATCTGAGTTGATAAAGTTGCACCTTTAGTACCTCTTTCCTCTTTATTTATTTGAACAAGTATCTCCTGACCTTCTTTAAGAGTACATTCTGACTTACCCTGTGAATTTTTTTTGTAAAATTTTCTTGACAGCTCTCTTAATGGTAAAAAACCATGTCTGGCTGAACCAAAATCTACAAAAGCAGCATTTAAGCTTTGCTCAATCCTAGAAACTGTTGCCTTGAAGATACTACCTTTATAAAGAACTCTATCAGTAACTTCTGTATCTAAATCAAATAATTTTGCACCATCGACAAGTGCAACACGCAATTCGTCGTTATAAGAACTATTTATTAATATTCTTTTCATACTAACTCCTTTAGTTAAGGAGATAGTTAATACCATTTAGGTTGTTATTAGAAAGTCTTACTCTTATTGCTTTCTAAACAGCTCGGGATGGAGAGCTGAAAGTAAAATTAGTATTTTTCTATCTCTGTTATGTCGAACTATTCAACATAAACTATAATTATTGTGTTTATCGTATATATATAATTTATGTCTGTCAAAAATATAACCATAGATCATGATAATGAAGGAAGAAGGGTAGATAACTTTCTTTTTTCTAACTTTAAAAATATACCTAAATCAAAAATATATAAGGTTATTAGAAAAGGCGAAGTTAGAGTTAATTCAAAAAGAGTTAAACCGCATACAAAACTATCAGCAAATGATTTGATAAGAATACCACCAAATCTGGTTAATCAAGATAAGGTTATAGATATAAATACAAGCAAATACGCTTATTTAAAAGACAGAGTGATATATGATGATGAAGATTTTCTTATCTACAATAAACCGTCTAATTATAGTGTTCATAGTGGAACAAAGAATGATCATGGTCTTATTGATATATTGCGAGCAGTTTTAAAGAATAATTCATTAAATCTTTGCCATAGACTGGATAAGGGAACATCTGGATGTTTAGTAATAGCTAAAAACCAAAAATTTCTTGGTTTTTTCAATAAGCAACTTAAAAGAAGAGAAGTGAAAAAGATTTACCATGCCATAGTAAAAGACTATATTTCTTCAGAAATGCTCTTAGACGACATAATCGATACAAGAACTAAAGGATCATTTAAGAAAGTATCCTTCAACAAAGAAGGCAAAGAGGCGAAATCAATCTTAAAACCAATAAAAAGACTTGATAGTAGTTCATTGATAGAAATTAAAATTCTTACAGGAAGAACGCATCAAATAAGAGCACAATGTGAAAATATTAAAAATAACGTAGCTAATGACAATAAATATGGATGCAAGGACTTTAATGCTCGTTTAAAGCAGTCAGGTGTTAAAAGATTAGGGCTTCATTCATCTGAAATATCTTTTTTAGATCTTGAGAATAAAAGAAATACTTTTGTTGCAGATTATGATGACGAGTTTAAAAAAATGTTAAGTTATTTGAACACTTAATTACTATTCATTTAAGAATATATTTGTTAGGATACGCTTTTTTATAATTATGGCTGTACAAAAGAGTAAAAAAACACGTTCAAGAATTGGCATGAGAAGATCTCATGACAAACTAAAGAACCTAACATTGTCCACTGATCAAGTATCTGGTGAAAAACATTTGAGACATCAAATGACAAAGGATGGCTTTTATAAGGGAAGACTTGTAAAGGACTTAAGAAAACCAGTAAAAGAAGATCAAGAACAAGAGTAAGGAATGAGCTCTATAGCTTGTGTATTCCCTGGTCAGGGTTCACAACATCCTGAAATGCTAAAAACCGATCTGGTAGATCAATCTTTTATCGATGAAAAGATTGAAATCGTTTCTCAAATACTCCAATCCGATGTTAGTAGTATTTTAGAGAATGAGTCACAACTAAACTTAACTTCTTTTACTCAACCACTTCTAGTTTTATCTTCTGCCATTTTTTCAGAAGCATATAAGAATTTATCTTTATCAGACCCCGCAGTAATAGCTGGTCACTCGCTTGGAGAATACTCAGCTTTGATGTTTGCAGAATCAATAACTTTTGAAGACGCCATAGGCATGACTCACCTCAGAGGTAAACTAATGCAACATTCTGAAGAGGGTAAAATGATGGCTATACTTGGCCTTGATTCTAAAACTATCGATGAAGCTTGCTCAAAGATTAATGAATCCCATAAAAGTGCTTACGTAGCTTCTGCAAATTATAATTCTGTGAAACAGACTGTAATTGCTGGAAATATTGAAGGTATAGAGATAGCCAGAGATTTTCTACCAGAGATTGGGGCAAAAAGATGCATAGAATTAAATGTGAGCATTGCTTCTCACACTAGGTTGATGACTGATGCAGCTAACGAATTTAATGAATCACTTCAAAAAATTAATTTTTCCGCACCAAGGTATCCAATAATCCAAAATTATTCTGGTGAGATTGAAACAGATATATCTACAATAAAACAAAATCTCTTTAATCAGTTAACTAAGCCTGTACTTTGGACTAAAACAATGGATAAAATTTCTCAGTCTGCATCATGTCTAATAGAAGTTGGTCCAAAAAATATTTTATGTGGTTTATCGAAGGGTTATGATTTATCAAGTATTCTTTATATAGCAGATCAAAATTTTAAAGGTAAGGTGCAAAATATATGAATAAGATTGTTCTAGTTACAGGCGCTTCAAGAGGAATCGGTCTTGAAGTAGCTAAACTTTTTTCAAAGGAAGGATATAAAGTAATTGGAACATCTCGAGGAGATTTTAACCTTGGTGACCTTATAGGGGACAGTAGTGCAATGTCTGTTCAGTTAGACTTAATGTCAAAAGAGAGCATAAACGATTTATTTGAAGTCCTAAAATCAAAAGATATTCTTCCATCAGTATTGATTAATAATGCAGGAATTACCAAAGATCAATTATTTCTAAGAATGAAAGATAAAGATTGGGACGAAGTTATAGAAACAAACTTAAATGGCTTATTTAGAGTTACTAAGGCTTTTATCAAACCCATGGTAAAAAATAAATTTGGAAGAGTTATCAATATTTCATCAGTAGCTGGCCTTATGGGTAATTCTGGTCAAGTAAATTACTCTTCATCAAAGTCAGCTATGGTTGGTTTTTCAAGATCTTTGGCTAAAGAGCTAGGATCCAGAAATATTACTTCAAACGTTGTTGCTCCTGGATTTATTGAGACTGATATGACAACATTTTTAAATGATGATGACAAAATTGAGGTTAGTAAGAATATACCAATGAAAAGATTTGGAACTGTTGAGGATGTAGCTAAATGTATAGTGTTCCTTGCTTCTGATAATGCTAATTACATAACTGGCCAAATTATTTCTGTAGATGGAGGCTTATTTATGTATTAGTTGGTATTTTTTAACTTGCACGTTAAAATAACCAGACTTTCAATTGAGGTACTATTATGGAAAGAAGTGAAATTGAAAAAACTGTTACTGGAATTGTTTGCGAACAACTTGGTGTCTCTGAGTCAGAAGTAAACACTGATTCATCATTTGTTGATGATTTAGGTGCTGATTCTCTTGATACTGTTGAACTAGTAATGGCTTTGGAAGAAAAATTTGATCTTGAAATTGCTGACGAAGATGCTGAAAAAATCTCAACAGTTCAAGAAGCTGTAGATTACATAGTCGAACACTCATAACATCTTAGATGCAACTTCCTCGAAGAGTTGTAGTTACTGGTATGGGATTAATTTCTCCTTTAGGTAACTCTGTCAAAGAATCATGGTCTAACTGTATCAACGGATGTTCAGGAATTTCTGACAATATTGTAGATCTTGAAGATATGCCAATTAAGGTTGGTGGAAGAATTCGAGATTTTGATCCAACTCAGTATATAGATTCCAAAGATATAAGACGTTTAGATACATTTGTTCAATATGGTGTATCTGCTGGTATTCAAGCAATAGAAGATGCTGGTTTAGATAATAATGTTAATAAAGATAGAGTTGGCTTAAACATAGGATCAGGAATTGGGGGCTTGGATAGCATAGAAAAAAATAAAGATATTCTTAATAAAAAATCATTCAAGAGAGTATCACCATTTTTTGTCCCTGGATCAATAATCAATATGACACCTGGATACTTAAGTATTATAAAGGGGTATACAGGTCCAAATTTATCTATTGTGACTGCATGCGCATCAAGTAATCACGCCATTGGAACTAGTGCAAGATTGATAGCATACGGAGATGCAGATGTTATGGTTACTGGAGGTTCTGAAATGGCAACTACACCGTTGGGAGTTTCTGGTTTTCTTGCATCAAGAGCTTTAAGTAAATCTGACGATCCGATGACTGCAAGCAGGCCCTGGGACAAAGATCGTGATGGTTTTGTTTTGTCAGATGGAGCCGCAATCCTAGTATTGGAAGAATATGAGCATGCTAAAAATCGCTCAGCAAATATATACGCAGAAGTTATAGGATTTGGTATGAGTTCTGATGCATATCATATGACTGCTCCATCAGAAGACGGAAGTGGTGCCTCATTGTCAATTTCTCGAGCAATATCAGATGCAGGTATTTCAGTAAATAATATTGATTATATAAATGCTCATGCAACATCTACACCTCTTGGTGATCTTGCTGAATGCAATGCAGTTAAATCTATTTTTGATTCACCACCGCCAATAAGCTCTACCAAATCCATGACAGGTCATACCTTGGGTGCGGCTGGAGCCGTAGAATCAATATTTTCAATTTTGTCTATTGTTAATAATGTTTCTCCACCCACAATTAATTTAAATAATCCTGACGAAGGTTGTGATTTAGACTTTATACCAAAAGATGCTAGAGATATGAAAATAGATGTTTCGTTAAATAATTCATTTGGTTTTGGTGGAACTAATTCAACTCTTATATTTAAGTCTATCTAATTGATAAAATATTTACCAAGACTAATCGTTATTCTTCTCTTAGCATCATTTACTCTCTATGGCTCATTAAAAAGCTTTTATAACAATAAAATAAAAATTGAGACATTCACATATGAAGTAAAACCTAACACTTCAATATTAGATTTATATGATGGAATATATGAGTCTAATAATTTATTTGAAAAATCACTATTTTTACTCGGAATTTATCTTTTTGATTTTAGGACTATACAAGCTGGAGAATATTTAATAGATGATAATCTTTTTAAAGTACTTACTAAGATGAAGTTAGGAGAAACCATTACTTACAAATTTGTGATTAGTGATGGGACGAACAAGTTTGATTTAAGTTTATATATAGATAGCTTAAAACTTAATAATGATTGTGAAGATTTTTCATGTATTGACCTAGTTAATGATTCAATTGAAGGACTTCTTTTGCCCGACACATATTTTTTTAAAAGTAATACAAATTTATCCTTACTATTAAATAAATCATCGTCTGAACTAAAAACTTATGTAGACATGATTTGGAGAGATAAACCAATTGATAATCCTCTAAAGTCTAAATATGAGGGAATAATCCTTGCATCTATTATTGAAAAAGAATCATCAAGCATTGATGAAAAAATGAAAATTGGAGGTGTATTTTTGAATAGACTTAAAATAAAAATGAGACTTCAGGCTGACCCAACAATAATTTATGGATTAATGCCAGATTTTAATGGAGATATTACAAAACAAGACTTAAGGGATAAGAATAACTTATATAATACTTATGTAATAGAAAGTCTTCCACCAACACCTATCTCAATGCCAACAAGATCATCACTTGATGCTGCAATAACGAATTCTCCAAATGAATATTTATTTTTTGTAGCAGATGGAAAAGGAAAACATATTTTTAGCAAAACTTACAATGAGCATTTAGAATATGTAAATCTTTATCAAAAAAAATGAAAATTATTAGCTTTGAAGGTATTGAAGGAGTAGGGAAGTCTACACAAATAGATTTACTTCATGATCACCTGTTAGATTCAGGAAAAAGTGTTAAAAAGTTCCGTGAACCAGGATCTACCATTCCGAGCGAGAAAATAAGAAATATTTTACTGGATGCCGATCTGACTTTAACAAGTCAAACCGAGTTGTTGTTGATGTATGCCAGTAGATCGGAGTTGGTAGCTAATGAGATTTTATCAAATGAACATGATTTTATTTTATTAGACAGATATTTTGATGCTTCAATGGCATATCAAGGGTATGGAAGAAATCTTGATAAAGATTTCATTAATTTATTAAGAGTTTTTATTAACGCTCCTGATCCTGATTTAACAATTCTGTTAGACATTGATCCAATCAAAGGATTTGAGAGAAAATCAGGAGATTCTATGGATAGAATTGAGTCATCTGGTTTGAAATTCTTTAATGATGTAAGGAATGGATATTTAGAATTAGCAGATAAATATCCAAGAATAAAGTGTATAGATGCAGAAAAAGATACCAATTCCATTAGTTTGGAAATTATAAATCTAGTTAAAAACTTATAAGATGAAAAATTACCCATGGATTGACGAAAAAATCTCCTCAATTGATTTAAGTAATCTGTCTCATGCAATGATTATTGAAGGACAAGAGGGAGTTGGTAAAAACCAAATATGTCAGTATTTAATTAATGGCTTGTTAAGCGAAAAAAATAGCCAGAACTTAATTAAAAATAATTCACATCCAGATTTATTTTGCATTAATAGTGAAACACTAATTTCATATTTTCAAAGGGTGGATAAAGATAAACTAAGAAATAAAACAAAAAAAATTCCAGTAGGTTTTATCAGAGAGGCTATTGACTTCATAATGTTAAAGCCTGGTTTAAGTAAAAATAAGATTCTATTTATTGATGGTGCAGAAAATCTAACAATCAGTTCTCAAAATGCTCTCTTAAAGACTTTAGAAGAGCCCCCTCAAAATACTTACATAATTATTCAATCAAATAGATTCAAGTGCCTGAATCAAACAATTTATAGTAGATGTCAACTTATACATTTCAACAATCTTTTACAGGACGAGCTTTATAGTTGGGCAGAAGATATTCTTCAAAACAAAAATGATAAATCTGTAATACCGGCTTACATGACTCCTAAAAAAGTATCTCAACTTATTGAAGATGGCTCATTTGAAGATCTGAAAGTATTAAGTATTCACCTTAATAGTCTATTTAATAAAGGAGTAGATGGAAAAGTAATAAGCGATATTATTGATCTAAATATAGATTTTAATGAAAAACTAAATTACATAATAGATTTTGCTTTATCAATATCAAAAGAAGGTACCTCAGATATACATCCTGTAAGACTATCTGATTTCATACAGGAGCTTTCAAATTTTAGAGAAAACTTATTTGAGATAAATTCTTTAAATCAAAAATATACACTTAATCATTTACTCTTAAAAATACCTTGCTAGATTATGAAATTCTTAATTTTTACTAAATATAGATGTTCATATTGTGATCGAGCTAAAGTTTTAATTGAGCAAAAGGGCTATGAGTATGAATCAATTAATATTGAGGAAGATAATAATATAGACCTTCTTCTTGAAAAGAATAAGTATGCAAGAACAATGCCACAAATTTTTATTAATGATAAGCTTATTGGCGGTTATACAGATTTGGTCAAATATTTTGAGGAATAGATATGGTTCAATTTAATGATTTTTTAATTACTCTAGATGGATATCTGAGTGGTTCATGGTGGTTTCCAATATTATTAGTGGGAACTGGTATATTTTTTACCATTTATCTTGGTTTTCCTCAATTCAAATTTTTTGGAAAAGCTTTAAATTTAGTTTCTGGAAAAAATCATAAACAAGATACAGATGGAGAGACATCTGGTTTTGAAGCTCTTACTACAGCTATGTCAGGTGCGGTTGGAACGGGAAATATTGGTGGAGTTGCATTGGCTATATGGACAGGCGGTCCTGCGGCAATATTTTGGATGTGGATAACAGCAATATTTGGAATGACTACTAAGTTTGTTGAAGTGACAATGGGTCATAAATATAGAACCAAACTTGCTGATGGTTCTATTTCAGGCGGACCAATGTATTACATAGAGCACGCATTAAATATGAAGTGGGCTGGAATTCTTTTTGCATTTCTTATGATGATCACTGCAATCGGCTCTGGAAATATGCCACAGATTAATAATATTGCTCTTGTGATGAGTACTGAATTCTCAGTACCAAAAATTTTTACTGGTCTGTTCTTAGGAGCTTTGCTTTGGATAATTATTATTGGTGGTATACAAAGAATAGCTTCGGTGGCGAGTAAGATTATTCCAATTATGGGTTTAATATATCTTGGCGGAGCTTTAGTAATCCTCATAGAAAATTATCAAAATATTATTCCGTCATTTAATGTAATATTTGCTCAAGTATTTACTGGATCAGCTGCAGTAGGTGGATTCTTAGGAGCAAGTTTTGCTATGAGTTTAAAATATGGTGTAGCAAGGGGCTTATACTCAAACGAAGCTGGTCAAGGCTCATCACCTATTGCTCACGCTTCTTCAAAAAACACATCAATAGATCAGGGGATTGTCTCAATTTTAGAGCCTTTCATAGATACTATCGTTGTTTGTAGTGTTACTGCTCTAGTGATTTTATCTAGTGGTGTTTGGACAGAAAAATTTGATACTACTTTTTCTAAAACGGATATGGTAATTCTTGAAGGTACTTATAGTGATGAAGAAAATACTGATGGAACATACATATATCCTGATCACATGGCTAACTTAACAAATTATGTGCAATCATTAGATTCAGATGTGAATGAATTTTCAGGAATTCTAGATGTCAAAGATGGTAAATTGGTAGCCTCACAAGTAACAATATTGCATTCAAGATCTATTGCAGAAAATATTATCATTAAAGATGATAACGATCTTTATTCAGGTAAATTAAATGTTTCAAAAGGTAAAATTAATGAAGCCGTTATAGTTGAGGGTAAATCCCTGGTGAGTTCAGCTGAACTGACTGCTAAAGCTTTTTCTCAAGGCACCTTTGGTGATTATGGTGGTAAATTGGTAGCAATTTCTTTACTTTTGTTTGCTTTTTCTACAGCAATAACCTGGTGTTACTATGGAGATAGGTCAACAGCTTATATTTTTGGTGAAAAAGCGGTTTTTTGGTATAGAAATTTTTATGTTTTATGCTTCATATTAGCTGCAGTAATAGATACAACGATTGTTTGGAATATTGCATATGTCAGTGTGGCATTAGTCTCTATACCCAACTTAATTGCTTTATTTTTCTTAAGAAAAGAGGTAAAAAAGCTCTCTGACGAATACTCAGTTTAAATTTCATGAAATTTAAATATCTTTTTTTGATATTTTTTATAAATTCTTGTGGAGGTGGAGGTTCATCATCAATACTAATTCCTGATATAGAACCTCCAGGAAATTCCTATCAAGCAATCACATGCCAAAACTATGATGGTCCAATCGATAAAATTATTTGGATTGATGATTTTTTAGAGCTTTCATATTTGGATAATTGGTCACCTATGACAGGTAATGGAGCTGAATATGGCATTCCTGGTTGGGGAAATAATGAAAGACAGTTTTACACTGATGATATAAAAAATTCTAATATTGTAAATGGTTGTTTAAGAATTACTCCTTTAAACGAATCAAAAGAAGGATTTAACTATACATCGGCAAAACTAATAACTGAAAATAAAGTAGATTTTACTCATCCTGGAAAAATTACAGTTAGATTCAGATCTCCTGAAGGTGTTGGAATGTGGCCTGCTATCTGGATGATGCCATCTGAATCTATTTATGGTGGATGGCCAGCAAGTGGAGAAATTGATCTTGTAGAAATTCGTGGAGATAATATGCAAGAAATACTATCTACTGTTCATTACGGTTCTGATCCAGCAAATCATAAATACCAAGGTGGTACTTATCTATTAACTCAATCTAATAATTTAAATGAAGTATTTCATGAACTCTCTTTTATATGGCAAGAGAATTCAATGAAATTTATCCTTGATAATCAATATACGGTATTTGAGATAACCTCCAACCAAATAGGCTTTGATGAAAATTATCCGTTTAATGAAGTTTTTTATTTGATAATCAATGTAGCAATTGGTGGAAATTTCGTTGGAAATTATGTGAACAATAATGATCTTTGCTATGCGGCTAATGCTGCAAATTGCCCTGACAATAAGAGGCTTCTTATAGATTGGGTCAAATACGAAACGCTTTAAAATTGAACGTTTTAATTTTCTTAAAAGTCGCTTAAAATAGATGTTCTTTATGTACCGCCATTTATATATATCTTTATCTTTATTATTTGTTATTGCTAGTTGTGGTGGCGGTGGCGGAGGAGGCGGAAGTACTCCTGAACCTCCAGTTCCAGGGGCAAGTATTACATTATCAATTTCCGATGATCAGATATATTTAGGTAATACGGTAACTTTAACCTGGTCAACAACTAATGCATCTTCTTGTACAGCTTCAGGATCATGGTCTGGCTCAAAAGCATTATCTGGTTCTGAAACTATTACGCCAGATTCAGAAGGTCAAAAAAGCTATACTTTAACTTGCTCTAATTCAGCAGGCACCTCAACATCGAAATCAGTATCAACCAATGTAATTGGAAATTCTCAAGGTGTCGTTGTTGGTGCTAATTATATTTCCACATCTACAGTTATTTTAGATATCAATTCAAACTATCAATCTGACGATGGTGAGCCATCTGTTACAACAGATTCTAATGGTGCTTTCGAGCTTCCTAATGACCCACAAGATATTATTTCTTTTGGTGGTACTGACAATGCATCTGGAGTTAATTTAACGAACTTAACACTATCGCATAAAGCATCATCAAGTACTTCGAGAGTTATTACAGCTCTAACATCATTGGACTATGCAAATACTGGAAGTACTGACATCAATACACTATTGAATTTAGAATCAAGCATTGATATTTACTCTGAAAATCCAGTTACAGGAGTTAGTTCGAGTTCAGCTGCAAATAAATACTATGAAGCAAATGCTCAAATTTTTGTATTAGCATACTCATTGCAAGCTTTTGTTAATGAAGCAAATACTTCTTCAGTCAATTCAAAAACTTTCTTTGAAAGTTTATATACAGTAATTCAACAAAATTTTGATGCAGGAGTTACAAACTTATCAGAGCATATTGAAACAAATACCTTTATTGATGCATATATTGACAATGTTCTAAGTGCCAACAATATTTCATTAAGCTCTACAGCATCAGATGATATTTCAACTTCTATGTCGAGTGACCTTAAATCTATTGTTAAATCTGTGGTAGAAAAGATATCTGTACGAAATGATTCATCAGTCACTTCTGCAATTATTAATTATGCAACTGGCACCTTTTTAAATGATGTCATCGCATTAGCGAATGGAACAGCTGATGTAGCTCGAATAGCTGCTTATTCATCAAGTTTAAATTCGCTTATTGCCTCAGATCAAAATATTGATGAATCAAGTCTTGATCAGGTCTTATCATTAACTGATGATTCAGTGACAACTGATGAAGATAATAACCTAGAGTTTTCTCCTTTAGATAATGATTCTATTGACGCTGGTAGCAATTATTATGGTTTATCAGTATCTATTTCTGCTCCATTAAATGGGTCTGCATCTTTAGACGAGAGCAATAGCATTACATATATACCTAATGAAAACTATTTTGGGACTGACTCGCTAACATATACAGTGAATGTTGATGGTACATCTGCTTCAGCAAATATTACTATCGATGTTGTTAGCGTTAATGATCCACCAACTTTTAAAGATTTTGTTTCTACATCATCAATTGATGAAAATACATTAAATGTTTTATCAGTTACTGTTGAAGATGTTGAAGATGATGTCATTGGATATTCTTTGTCAGGTAATGATGCAGAAAAACTTTCTATTTCGACATCTGGTGCAATTACTTTTAAAACCAATCCAGATTTCGAAACTCCAGTAGATGCAAACTCAGATAACTCATATGAAATAACTATCGAAGCATCAGATGGAACTGACACTGTAAGTGATAATCTTGTAATAACAATTTTAGATATAGAAAATGAGGGTAACCCTATAATTGAAGGATTATCATCACAATCTATCAATGAAAATGATTCAATAGGCATTTCATTTACAGTAACCGATCCACAAAATGACACAATTACATTCTCGCTTAGTGGTGTAGATAAAGATTTATTTGCACTAACTTTTGATGGATTAAATGCTTCCTTAACATCATCTAGTAAGGATTATGAATTACCAGAAGATTCGGATGCAAATAATGTTTATCTGGTAAGTGTTAATTTTAGTGATGATTTAAATACGACATCTCAAGAGGTAGAAGTATCGATAAGTAATATCAATGATAACGACCCAGTAATTTCATCAAGTGGATCATTTACAGTTCCTGAAAATCAACAAGCAGTTGCAACACTTACTGCAACAGATGCTGATAATGATGATCTTACTTTCTCAATAAGTGGAGGTGATTCTACCGAGCTTGAAATTACAGATTCGGGAGTTTTAACCCTAAAAAATAATGCTAATTTTGAAGTTAAAAATAACTATTCTTTTTCAGCCTCTGTAACAGATGGACTTTATGGTGCATCAACTTCAATTACAGTTAATATTTCAGATGTTAATGAAGTTCCCGTATTTGGTGCAATAGCTGGAGAAATAAGCGTCAATGAAAATATAAATACTTCTCTAACTACAATAACAGCATCAGATGAAGATGGTGATACTCTAGCGTACACACTTACAGGCGACGACTCATCATTATTAAGTATAGATTCGAATGGCATTGTTTCTTTTAAAGCTTCACCAGATTTTGAAGTTCCATCTGATTCAAATGAAGATAATATTTATTCTTTTGCAGTTGTTGCCAATGATGGATCTTTGTCTGCAACCTCACCAAATGTTCTCGTTAGCATAAACAATCTTAATGATAATGCGCCTACGTTTGTTGATCTTTCTACAAGTGTAGAGGTAACTAATGGTCAAACGAATGTATTTGATATTACAACAACTGATCTAGATGGTGATGATGTAACTTTATCAAAAGCTGGATCAGATAGTTCAGCCTTTACAATCTCCGATTCTGGTAGCCTGTCTTTCAGCTCAGCTCCAGATTTTGCAAATCCAACTGATAGTGACGGCGACAATGTTTACAAACTAAACATCGTTGCATCTGATGGATCATTTACGACTAGTAGTGATGAAATAAGTATTACTGTTTTAGAGGTAAATAATCCTCCTGTGATAAATGATTTACAGACTTCATACTCTCACTCAGAAAATACAATAGAAATGGCAACCTTCTCAGTTTCAGATCCTGAGAATAATACTCTTACAGTTGGAGTATCTGGAGATGATTCAACAGGGTTTATAGTTGAAGACAACAGTATTCTTAAATATGTTGGAGGTGTTAACTACGAAAATCCTACTGATTCAGATACCAATAATGTTTACAACATTCAAGTTTTTGCTGATGATGGTTTTAATAGGACAACTCAAGATGTAGAAATAACTGTATCTGATGTGCCTGAGGCACCCGAATTTGTTGGCTTAACACCACAAGTTTCTGTTGATGAAAACCTAAGAATAGTAACGGCTCTAAATGTAGTTGATCCAGAAGGTGGCCCAGTAACATTTGGTATAAATGGTGGTGATGATTCAGCTTTATTCAGAATTTTTAGTATAGATAGTTCAAATGGAAATTTAGCTTTTAACGCATTTGAAGGTGTTGATTTCGAAACACCTGAGGATGCAAATGGTGATAATGTATATGAGGTTCAGCTTATTGCCGCAGAAGATTCTGTAGGAGGTCTTGAAACTACATTTGATCTATCTATTTCAATTAATGACATAAAAGATACATACACAATTAATGGAACTCTTTACTCTAACAGATATACCGAAGTTGATGGCGATGTCCAAAATACAATGAAATATACTGTAAGAGATAATAACTCACTATCAAATGCTCAGATTCTTCAGAATCCTACAGACGTAATTGGACATATTGGTGACAATACAGTTGATATTGTTATTGTAGAAAATGGGTTTTGTTTTGATAACGATGATGATGGAGCTTGTGACACTCAAACACTTGAGAATTTTGATACAGAGGATTGGTATAAAGTAACTGCTGCTCCAAATCTAAGTGTTACATTGCAAAATGAAGGTCTTATTTATGAAGATCTGCCAGACAATCCAGGTTCCTTTTATTGTTGTGAATATGATAGTATGGATTTAGATTTACTTCTTTATAATGAAGACGGTTCCCTAGCAAATTACTCATATACAGACTCTTCAACATCAACTAGAAAAATTATTGCATTACCAGATTCAGGTACTTTTTATGCAGTAGTTAAAGCCAACTCAGGTCATGCAAAGTATGTCTTAACTTTTGGATCTAATGTTGAAGGAGCCTCTGCTGCATATTTCAATCCAAATGATAATTTTGCAAAAGATAGATTTATTTCATATATTCCTTTTGGACCTGAATTTGTTGCAAATGGTAATGAAACTTATCCTATTGATATCTACCCAGATTCAGATATAGAAACAAAATTTATTCAATCAGATCAAGATGAAAGAAAAGGTCTAAGAAGATTTAATCTTTCAGTTGAAACCGAATTCAAAAGAATATTTGGAGAAAGTCATTTAGATGGTATTCAAGACAATCCAGAACAAGTTGAATATTTAAAACATTGGAAAGTATTACAACATTATAAAGAACTGTATCCAAGACTTAATCTAGAGTTTGATCTAAAAGCTAAGCTAACAAACTTTACAAAAGATCCTAGGTGGAATCTTCAGTGGAATCTTCAGCAAATTGGTCTTGAAACAGCATTAACTGCGATAGGTCAGGAAACCAAGGATGTAGCTGTAGCAGTTCTTGATGGAGGCGGTCCTTTAGCTGATACAACAGCTGATACAACTTCCGCTTTCCTACCAGGAGGTTTTGACTTTGTTGACTTTGATAGTGATCCAACAGATCCGCAATCATCAAGTGGTTCACATGGTATCCATGTAGGATCAACAATTGCAGCTCTAAATGATGGTAATAATATAAATGGATTTGGAATAG
The DNA here is from genome assembly GCA_902605165.1 of uncultured SAR86 cluster bacterium. Taxonomy (GTDB): domain Bacteria; phylum Pseudomonadota; class Gammaproteobacteria; order Magnimaribacterales; family D2472; genus CACNXK01. The sequence goes on from CACLBJ010000005.1 coordinate 59,337, forward strand.
GGGTTGTTTCGATGCGTGTTATGGGCACAAGTGGAACTGGATTTACCAGTGATATTATTCAAGGAATGCTTTTTGCTGGAGGTTTGCCAAATTCAACTGGAACAGTGTATACCGGAACCACGCCGATCAAGGCCATGAATTTAAGTCTTGGTAGCACAGGTGGCGGTTGTTCAAACTCTTATCAAGGTGTATTTAATGATCTATATGATAGAAATATATCTGTAGTTGCATCATCTGGTAACGAAGCACAAGAAGCTCCTGGAGTTTATGGATATCCTGCTTCATGTGAAAATGTTATTTCAGTTGCAGCAACTGCTGCTACAGGGCTAAGAGCATATTATTCTACATATAATGATGCAGTTGATATAGCAGCTCCAGGTGGCGATGTTGGTGCTGATGTAAATGCTGATGGTTTTAGCGATGGTGTTCTAGCATTTGATTCAGATGAGGATTTAGCATTTTATCAAGGAACATCTATGGCATCTCCTCATGTAGCAGGAGCAATTGGAATACTATATGCACTAGTTCCAGAGTTATTAGCATCTCAGGTTGATGCATTAATCATAGATGGTCATTTAGTTGATGATATTGGACCAGAAGGTAAAGATGATGACTATGGTTATGGTCTCCTGAATATTAATAAGGCTGTTGCAAGAATTATTGACGAAGAAGGTTTAGACTTTACTTACGGTTCAATTGATCCAGGATCAGCAAATCTTGGTCTCGAGTTTAATTCTTATGATATTAATGTCACAAAGGTTGGAGACGGAGAACTTTCAGTATCAAGCATTACAAATGATTTACCTTCTGCAGTAACAATTTCAGAGATTGGCGTTGATGAAAATGGTTTTGGAACATACAGGCTTACATTTGATAGATCATCACTTCCAGATGGTCTTTATAGAACGAATACAAGAGTCACTTTCTCAAATGAAAATATACAGTCATCAGTTGCCACTTTCCAAGTTGGCCCAGAAAGAGATAGACCATATGTTGAATTTGTATCTACATATTTATACCAAGTTGATGAGGTCGGAGGAACTATTTCGCTTGTATTTGGTAATGATGGTGAGATGGTGGATGGCGAAGTTGCGTTCACTGCAGAAAATCTTCCAGATGGACAATACTATTTTAGCTACTTTAGCTTTATTGATAATTTTATAAGAGACGTTGGGGAGTTTGAGGCACGATATCCTGATGCAGGAAGCGGTCTACAATATATGAATTTATCAGGATCAGATTTAAGTACATCAGTTACTCTAGGAGTTAATAAATCTGCTTCTTTTAATTCCACAAACACTAACACAAAGAAATTTAGAGTTTACAAAGTAAATCCACCAATTAAAAAAGATAATTAATACTAATTATCTAAAATATTTAAAATAAAGGAATAATCAAGAGCAGTTTCGTTTAAAGATTCTAATCTTCCACTCTTTCCTCCATGTCCGCCAACTAAATTGATACTTAAAAAAACCGGTTTACCTGAGGTTGAATGTTCTCGTAATTTAGGAACATATTTTGCAGGTTCATAATATTGAACTTGGGAATCATATAAGCTAGTAGTAACTAAAACAGCAGGATAGTTTTGTTTTCGAATATTGTCATAGGGAGAATATGTTTTCATATAAAAATATTCATCTTTATTTCTTGGATCTCCCCACTCATCATATTCAAATGTTGTTAAGGGTATAGACTCATCTGACATAGTAGTAAGAACATCAACAAATGGAACAGCACTGACGATCCCCGAATAAAGTTCAGGTTCATAATTGATAATAGCGCCCATCAGCAAGCCACCCGCACTTCCTCCCATAGCAAATATTTTATCTTTATGTCCTATATTATTCTCCGTAAGAAATTTAGTGGAATCTATAAAATCAAAAAATGTATTATTTTTATTAAGCATTCGACCATCTTCATACCAATATCTTCCCATATCAGCTCCGCCTCTTATTTGAGCAATAGCAAAAATAAAACCTCGATTTAGAAGTGGTGTTATAGAAGATCTAAAATATGAGTCCATATTGATACCATATGAGCCATAACCATAAATAAGCATAGGAGCATTTTCTAGATCTATACCTTTCTTATAGACAATTGAAACTGGAATCTCAGTTTCATCTCTAGCAGTTGTCTTAATTCTTTTTACTTCATAGTCTGTATCTAAAAAGTTATTTACTTGTTGTTTCCAAACAATAACATTTTCATTTTTATAAAGATTATATTTATATATCTGTGATGAAGTTTTCAATGATGAATATGAGTATCTAAAAAATGGTGAATCAAAATCGTTGTTGTATGCTAAATATACAAAATACAATTCATCTTTCATCTTTATTTGATCTAGTTGACCAGATTTTATGTCCAATATCTCAATAATGGGTATACCGTCAAATCTTGTTTGTATTACTATATGTTCTCTAAAGGTAAGCATATCCTCAATGTAATGCGTATCTCTTACATCAATTACGCTCTCCCACTTGTTAATATTTCCAAAATCCGATCCCTTGAATCTCATAATTTTAAAATTCTTTGAATCACCATGATTGGAAAGAGCATAAAAATAATCACCCCCGTCCTCTACAGAATAAAGATGATTTTCTGATCTCTTTAACACTAACTGAATTGGTTTTAAGGGATCTGACTTATCCATTAACCAAACCTCACTTGAATTAGTTTTGTCTATATAGATATAGATATATTTTTTTGTCCTTGACTCAGATAAGCGAATATTAAATTCATTATCATCTTCTTTATAAATTAATATATCTTCAGATTGATCAGTTCCGAGTTTATGGATAAAGATTTGATTCTGAATTAATGTTTCCTCATCCTTTTTTGCATAAATGATATATTGGGAATCATTTGACCAAATAGCGCTTGGAGAAACTTTTACTATTTCATCTGATAATAATTCATTAGTTTTTAAGTCTTTAATGCGTAAAGTATATTCTCGTCTTCCATTCAAATCTTCACCATAAAGAAGAAGATCTTCACTTGGTGAAACATTCAAGCCTGCTGCACTAAAAAATTCTTGACCCTCAGCTTCTTTGTTTATATCTAGTATGATTTCTTCACTTGAATTATTTCTATAATATGTCCGATATTGCTGATTCGCTTTAATTCTACTGTAGTAAAAATAGTTTCCATCCTTAACTCTGAGTGTTTCCTCTTCAGTAGGGATCATAGCTTTAAGTTCATTATAGATTTCAGACTGGTAATCAACTTTTGAATCAGCCCATTTCTTAAAATATTCGTTTTCAGATTCAAGATAGGATATAAGCTCTGGATCAGATCTTGTATCATCTCGCATCCAATAATAATTATCTATTCTTTTATCACCATGTGCTTCTAGCTCATATGGAACCTTTTTTGGATTTGGAGGATTACTGGTACTCATTTTATTACACCCATTTAAAATTAAGATTGAGAGACACAAACCTAAATATTTATTCATATTTACAAGCAATATTATCACGCATAATTAGCTGATGATTATTTATGTTTAATCTAAACAAATATGTAATTATTTTTCTTATTTTTAAAAAAGAAGTTAAAATCAGATAAATACATTTAAAAATGAAAAATAAAGTAGAAATCACCAATTCCGCAGAAATTTACTTGAAAAAACTTATTGATGGTAAAGATGAGGATAACCTTGGCATAAGAATCTTCATAGATAGACCTGGAACACCAAAGGCGGAAACGTGCTTAGCTTTTTGCAATATAGATGAGGTTTCAAAAGATGATGAAGTAATGCACCTTGAATTAATAGATGTTTATATTGATGCAAAAAGTATAGATTTTCTTAAAGATGCAATTGTAAATTTTGATGAAGATAATTTTGATGGTCAGCTTACCATTAAAGCACCCAATGCAAAAATGCCTAATATTGGAGAAAATAGCACGATTGAAGATAAAATAAATTTTATTTTATACAATGAAATCAATCCAATGCTAGCTTCACATGGTGGTGAAGTTTCTCTTATTGAATTTACTGAGGATTCAGATGTGATTCTCCAATTCGGTGGCGGCTGTCAGGGGTGTGGAATGATAGATGTAACACTGAAAGATGGCATTGAAACAACTTTAATAGAACAAATTCCAGAGATAAGAGCTGTAAAGGATATTACCGATCATTCAATTGATGAGAACGCTTATTATCCTCAAGAGCAAGAGTCCTAAGTTTTATCAACTTTAATGATAAGGCCCATATTTGGATGGTCAAAATAATTTATTTCAGAATTCTTTACTCTTCTATCTTCATCAATAAATCTAGTGATATTTTCATCAAAATTTAATTTACCAAGAAATGCCTTGAGATTTAAATGAAGATACCTAGACTCATAAATATTCAAATATAAACTTAAATTGTTTTCCTGGTCATAGTGGTAGGTGTATTCATCTTGATCTTCTAATGGTTGATACCAAGAAAGTGAATTTAATATTTCGATATTTTCTCTCCATCTCAATCTACCTATAAGGAAATTAAGATTTTCCATATCTGAATATTCATATAATTCATAATATTTCTTAATTTCTTTTTCATTAATAAGGTTATTATCATTTTGGATTGTTTCAATTTCTATATCCAAAAGATCTGACGATATGAGGGCATTATCAATAAATTTTTCTGGTATTAGTATTATTTCGTTTTCTGTTAATTTATTTATTACATTTGGTGAAAAATCTAAATTATTATCAAATTTCTCATCAACTATTACGTCATTAAACTTAATTATTATTACCTCAACTTTATATATATCCTCTGCTTCAATTGTATTGATGATGAGTGATAGAAAAATTAATATTTTATGTAAATTTTTGAATTTCATTATCTAGTAAATTTAACACATCTTGACCATTAAACTTTATCCAAAGTTCGCCATTTTTTTTGATTTCATAAATTTCAGGACTTTGATTGGTAATGCTCAATATTTTTGACAATGTTTTATCTTTTAAAGTCTTGGTGAATTTAAATTTTAGATATTTAGATGATTGAACAATTTTTGTAATCTCCAAATATTTAGCCTTAATGCTAATTTCAGTGATTTTAAACAAATTTTCTAATTCAACAGGGTGTTTTCCACACCTATCTAATAAATCAATCTTAATTTCATTTAAAGTTTTAGAATCTGCACCTGAAAGTTTTCTATATATTTTTAGTCTTTCAATAGGAGAGGGTAAGTAATATTCTGGTATAAGACTTGTTACAGAAACTTTTATCTCACATGTTGTGTTTATCTCTATATTGTCATTTTTCAAGGCTGTTTTGAGCATAGACATATATAATGACATTCCAATAGTATCAATGTGGCCAGATTGCTTAACACCAAGTATTTCACCAGCACCTCTTATCTCTAAGTCTTCATGCGCTATATTGAAACCAGCACCTAAGTGTGAGTTATTTACAAAACTCTGTAACCTAGACTTTGATTTATTATTTATATCAGACGATGGTATAAGAACATAACAATAGCCCTGTTTAGAGGATCTTCCAATGCGTCCTCTAAGTTGATGAAGTTGTGATAAACCAAAATTATGAGCGTTATTGATGATAATAGTATTTGCTTCAGGTATATCTAATCCCATTTCAACAATTGTTGTGCAAATTAAAATATTAATTTTCCTCTGACGAAAATCATTTAAACGTTTATCAATAAGTTTTTTATTTAGATTGGCATGAACAATATCAATTTTTTGATTTGGTAATAATGTTTGGAGGTTATTTTTTAATTTATCCATTTTCTGGATATCATTTTCAATAACAAAGGAGCATCCATTTCTATTAAATTCTCTAGTAAGAGATTCTTTTATAACTGTATTATTTGAAACTTCTAAAAAAGTCTTGATTGAAAGTCTTTTTGGCGGCGGTGTTGATAAAAAGGAAAAATCTTTTAATCCTGAAAAAGCCATATTCATTGTCTTAGGTATTGGTGTTGCAGACATATAAAGTATATGAGTAGATAGCTGTTTATTTTTTATTAGATTTTTTTGTTTAGCGCCAAATCTATGTTCTTCATCTACCACCAAAAGACCAACATTGTTAAAAGATAAGTTTTCATTAAACAAAGCATGGGTTCCAATTAATATATCAATTTTCTTCTCTTTGAAGTTGCTATAAAGGGTTTCTTTAACTTTAAGTGAAGTATTTCTTGATAATTTTTTAATTGTAATAGGAAAATTTTTAAATCTTTTAGTGAATGATTCAAAGTGTTGATCAGTTAAAACAGTACTTGGACTTAAGATAATGGTTTGTTTATTTGATAAAGATGAAATAAAAGCTGCTCTCATTGCAATCTCTGTTTTACCAAAACCAACATCACCACATAACAATCTATTCATAGGCTTAATTAACGAAAGATCTTTTCTAATATCTTTAGAAACTATTTCTTGATCTTTAGTATCATTAAATTGGAAGTCATTGATA
>CACLBJ010000006.1 GCA_902605165.1 uncultured SAR86 cluster bacterium
CCAAATTTAAATAAAAGAGAATTAAATGTTTGAACATTATCTTAATATTTTCATCAATACAGTCTTTATTGAGAATATAGCTTTATCATTGTTTTTAGGGATGTGCACCTTTTTAGCTATATCAAAGAAAATTGATGCAGCATTTGGTTTAGGAATAGCCGTTATAGTTGTGTGTGCTATTACAGTACCTTTAAATAATCTAATTTATAACTATATATTAAGGGAAGGTGCTCTTACTTGGGCAGGCTTACCAAATACAAACTTAGAGTTTGTTGAATTAATTAGTTATATAGGAGTAATAGCTGCAGCAGTTCAGATTTTAGAAATGTTTTTAGATAGATATATACCTGCTTTATATAATGCACTTGGAGTATTTTTACCTCTAATTACAGTTAATTGTGCAATATTAGGCGCTTCTTTGTTTATGGTAGAAAAGGACTTGATGTTTACTGAAAGCATTGCTTATGGTCTTGGTGCAGGTGTCGGCTGGGCAATGGCTATTGTAATACTTGCAGGAATTAGAGAAAAATTAAAGTACTCTGATATTCCTGAAGGACTTAAAGGTCTTGGTATGACTTTCATAATAGTGGGTTTAATGAGTTTTGGTTTCATGTCATTTGGCGGAATATCTTTATAGGAGTATTTAAATGGATTTAGTGCTAGGAGTTGTTTCATTTACAGGCATAGTTTTACTTCTTGTGGTTGTAATTCTTCTTGCAAGAAGTCAATTAGTTGCTTCAGGAAATGTCTTAATTACAATCAATGGTGATGAAGAAAATAAACTTGAAGTACAAACAGGGTCAAAACTTCTTCAGACATTAGCAGATAACAAAATTTTTCTTTCTTCTGCTTGTGGAGGTGGTGGAACATGTAGTCAATGTAAATGTCAGATCCTCGAGGGAGGTGGTTCAATACTTCCTACCGAAGAAAGTCATTTTAATGCTAAAGAAAAAAATGATGGCTGGAGATTGTCATGTCAGGTTGCTGTAAAAAATGATTTAAAAATAACAGTCCCTGATGATGTTTTTGGTGTGAAGGAGTGGGAATGTGAGGTTGTCTCTAATGATAATGTCGCAACTTTTATTAAGGAGCTAATTTTAAAATTACCGGAAGGTGAGAATGTTGACTTCAGAGCTGGTGGATACGTTCAACTTGAAGCACCTGAATATAAAATAGATTATAAGGATTTTGATATTGATAATGAATATCATGAAGATTGGGATAGATTTAAGATTTGGGACAATAAAGCTGTAAATAATGAGCCAATTATAAGAGCATACTCAATGGCAAATTATCCTGAAGAGAAGGGAGTACTTAAATTTAATATAAGAATAGCATCACCGCCTCCTGGAAGCGATTTTCCTCCAGGTTTAATGTCGTCCTGGGTTTTTAACTTGAAAGCTGGGGATAAGGTAAAAGTATTTGGTCCATTTGGTGAATTTTTTGCGAAAGAAACTCCAAATGAAATGGTTTTTGTTGGGGGTGGCGCAGGTATGGCTCCAATGAGAGCACATATATTTGATCAACTTCTTCGTATCAATACTAATAGAAAGATAACATTTTGGTATGGAGCAAGAAGTTTAAAGGAAATGTTCTATGTTGATGAGTTTGATAAATTAGATAATGACAATGAAAACTTTTCATGGCATGTTGCTCTCTCAGATCCAATACCTGAAGATAACTGGAATGGAGATACCGGATTTATTCACCAGGTTTTATTTGATAATTATTTAAAGAATCATCCAGCTCCTGAAGATTGTGAATATTATTTATGTGGTCCGCCAATGATGAATAAGGCTGTCATAGATATGCTTTTAGATCTTGGTGTTGAAAAAGAAAATATTGCTCTGGATGATTTTGGCGGTTAGTTATCATTACAAGATCAAATATTTCTAAGTTTATAGCTCTCGTTGTTGGCTTAATATGCATCTATTTTGCCTACGATTACAATCAAAAGAATAATTATTCTTACCAAGGAAAAATCTATGGAACTTATTGGAAAATATCTTCTAGGGAATTTATTAATCAACAATATATTGACGAAATTGAGAATATTCTTAGTGCAATTGATTTAATTGCATCAAATTACAAAAAAAATTCTGAAGTTAATAAGTTAAATTTTTATGACACCAATGTAGAGTTTTTTTTATCAAATGATTTATATGAAATTTTTAAGATAGCTTTTGATGTATCTGATAAAACAGATGGGGTATATGATATAACAGTCGGCTCTGTTGTTAATAATCTTGGTTTTGGACCTGATTTGTTTCTAGAAAATAAATATACTTTTGAGCCATATGAAAAGAAGTTTTCATTCGATGAAAATAATAAAACTGTTACAAAGTATAAAGATATAGTTTTTGATTTGTCTTCTGTGGCTAAAGGTTACGCTGTTGATGCAATTTCTGATTATCTATTAGCAAATAACTTTAATAACTATCTAATTGATATTGGCGGTGAAATTGCAGCTAATGGTTTTTCAAAAAGTGGTTTTTGGACTATTGGTATACAGGATCCACAATCTCTTCAACAAAATGTATCCTTTACTGTCCCTAACTCAAATAAATTCATTGGTGTAGCAACATCTGGTGATTATTTAAATTTCAAATATGTTGATGGTGAGATTATTTCACATTCTATAGATCCCAGAATTATTAAGTCCAAGGATAACAACGTTCTGTCTGTAACAGTATTAGATGATTCTTCAGTCGGTCGCGCTGATGCATTTGCTACTGCTTTTAATGTTATGTCTCTTGATGAATCTATTAAGTTATCAGAATCACTTGATTTAAAAATTAAAATAATTTATCTAAGTGATGGTTATATTAAGTTTTTTGAATCAAAATCATGGCAAAATATAAACTATGAGTGAAATATTAGTTGGAACTCTTGTTTTTGCACTTGCAATTTGTGGTCTTGCAATTGGTTTTATACTAAATAATAAGCCTTTGGAAGGATCTTGTGGTGGTCTCTCATCATTTGAGGAAGGAGCACCATGTGAGTTTTGTGGTAAAGAGCAGGGTGATTGTCTTAAAACTGATTCATAGTATTGTCTTTACCAGCTGCTTTTAGAGCAGCTTCTCCAGCAAAGTATTCCTTATGATCATCGCCCATATCAGATCCTGCCATATTTTGGTGCTTAACACACGCTATCCCTTGTCTAATCTCTTGTCTTTGAACATTTTTGACATAGCCTAACATTCCATCATCTCCAAAATATGCTTTAGCTAAGTTATCTGTTGATAGAGCAGCAGTATGATAGGTAGGAAGTGTTATTAAGTGATGGAATATACCTGCTTCTTTTGCTGCATCAGCCTGGAATGTTCTTATTTTTTCATCAGCTTCTTTAGCTAGATCTGTTGAATCATATTTTTCATTCATTAATTCATTTCTTTTATATTGAGTCAAATCTTTACCCTTAGATTCCCAATTATCAAATACTTGTTGTCTAAAATTAAGTGTCCAATTAAATGATGGGCTATTGTTGTAAACAAGTTTTGCGTTCGGGACAACTTTTTTGATTTCATTCATCATTTCAGCAATTTGACCAATATGTGGTTTTTCTGTCTCAATCCAAATTAAATCAGCTCCACTTTGAAGACTTGTAATGGAGTCTAAGATACATCTTGCTTCACCTGTACCTTCCTTAAATTTATAAAGATTTGATGGTAACCTTTTTGGTCTAACAATTTTTCCATGATGATTAATCATTACATCTCCATGTTTTATATCTGTTTCATTAACTTCTTCTGTATCTAAGAAAGAGTTATATTGATCGCCTAAGTCTCCAACTTCTTTTGTTATAGCTATTCTTGCAGTTAAACCTGCTCCGAGAGAATCGGTTCTGGCTACAATAACACCGTCCTCAACACCTAGTTCTAGGAAGGCATATCTAACAGCATTAATTTTTGCTAAAAATTCAGCATGAGGAACAGTAACCTTGCCATCTTGATGACCGCACTGTTTTTCATCAGATACTTGGTTTTCAATTTGAATTGCACATGCTCCTGCCTCTATCATTTGCTTAGCCATTAAGTAAGTTGCTTCCTCATTACCAAATCCTGCATCTATATCGGCTATTATTGGCACTACATGGGTTTGGTAATTATCGATTTGATTTATAATTTCATTTCTCTGCTTTTCATCACTTGTTTTATCTAGTTCTCTAAACAGTCCAGCAAGTTCTCTAGCGTCAGCTTGTCTTAGGAACGTATAAAGTTCGTTTATTAGACTTGCAACAGAGGTTTTCTCATGCATTGATTGATCAGGTAATGGCCCAAACTGTGATCTAAGAGCTGCTATCATCCACCCAGATAGATAAAGGTATTTTTTATCATTAGTATCAAAATGTTTTTTTATAGAAATGAGTTTCTGTTGTCCTATAAAACCATGCCAACAACCTAGAGATTGTGTATATTTTGATGAATCATTATCATAATCATCCATATCTTTTCTCATAATTGAAGCATTATATTTAGCTATCTCAATTCCAGATTTAAATCTATTTTGAAGCTGCATTCTTGCAACATATTCAGGATTTATTGATCCCCATGAAGAATTCTTAAACTTATTAGAATTTTTAATTTCGTTTACAAGATCGCTATATTTTTTCATATTGATACCTCAAAAGGTTTTCCATAATAATATTTTATATTTAAAATTTAAACACTTATTTAAGTTTTGCTGCAATGCCTATGTAATTTCTAGGAGTTAGTTTTATTAAGTATTGTTTGTTCTTGGGTGAAATATCAAGGCCATCTATAAATTCTAAATATTTTTCCTGGTTAAGATTTTTACCCCTTGTTAAGTTTTTAAGTTGCTCATAAGCATTTTCTATATTTTCCAAGCGCATTATTGTTTGAACAGCTTCACTTAAAACAGCCCAGTTATTATCAAGCTCTTCATTTATTTTATTATTGTTCGGAGTTATTTTATTCAATCCTTTTAAAGTTGATTTATAAGATATTACAGAATATCCAAACGCAGCTCCTATATTTCTTAGTGTGGTTGAATCACTTAAATCTCTTTGCATTCTTGATATTGGAAGTTTCTCAGCAAAAAAATTAAGCATTGAGTTAGCTAATCCAATGTTCCCCTCTGAATTTTCAAAATCTATAGGATTAACTTTATGAGGCATTGTTGATGATCCAACCTCATTCTTTATTGGTTTTAGAATAAAAATATCATTAGCAATATACATCCACATATCATTATTTAGGTCATTTACAATATTGTTAACTCGTATAAGAGCATGACATGTTTCAGCAATCCAATCATGGGGCTCAATTTGTGTTGTGACTACATTGTGCTTAACTTTAAACTTCTTAATAAATTTTGTTGCTATGTTAACCGGATCTCTTTTTTGGTTAGCTAAAAGAATTGTGTGATAGTTTCCAGTAGCTCCACCCCATTTGGCCATAGGATTTATACTTTTTAGCTGATCTATTTGTCTTTGTAGTCTCTTATTAAATACAAGTATTTCTTTGCCCAGACTAGAGGGTGACGCAGGCTGCCCATGAGTTCTTGCTAAAAATGATATTTTCTTATATTTGGATGCTAACGATTTTATTTGTTTGTTTAAGGCATTTATTGAAATAATTGTTTCATCTTTTATTTCTCTGATCATTAGTGCATAAGAAAGAGAATTAACATCCTCTGAGGTTAAACCCAAATGAACATAAGGAATAAATTTTTCGAGTCTATTTTTCTTAAAATGATCATTTATAAAATATTCAACAGCTTTAACATCATGATTTGTTTTATTTTCAATAGATTTAATTTTTCTTGCATATGATTGATCAAAATCATTTTTAAATTTATTAATTTTTTTAACATCAGTCTTTGATATTTTTATAGTTTTATAAAAACTTTCATTTAGAACAAATAAAAGCCATTCGATTTCAATAATAAATCTTTTTTGAATGAGAGCTTTTTCGTTAAAAAGTTGAGTAATCTCAGAAATTTTATTTGAATATCTCCCATCTAACGGAGATAAATTATTTATAGAGTTTTTCACATTTGTAATTATAAATCATTATTTCTAGCTTCTATAACACCACCACCTAAACATAAGTTATCTTTATAAAAGACAGCTGATTGGCCAGGCGCTACACCCCGTATTTCTTTTTCAAATTTAACATTAATTCTTTCATTAAATTCAACTTTACATTTAACTGGTTTATGTCGATGTCTGATTTGAACTAAGCACTCTAAATCTTTGCAGTTTTCGAACTCATTAATCCAATGTATCCTATCAAGTAAAATACTTTCTGTATAAAGAAGCTGATTGTCTACACCTTGACAAACATATATCTCATTTTTAGCTATATTTTTTCCATAAACATACCAAGGTAGCTCATCTGTATCTTTTATACCGCCAATACCAAGCCCTTGTCTTTGTCCAATAGTGTATAGAACAGATCCATTATGTTCTCCGATTACATCATTATCAGTATTTAAAATATTACCTTTTTTGAATTTAATAAATCTATTTAAAAAGTCTCTTAAATTCTTCTCACCCACAAAACATATCCCCACTGAATCTTTTTTAGAATGTATATTTAAGTTTAGTTCTTTTGCTATATCTCTAACCTCAGATTTATAGAGGCCAGAAAGAGGAAAAATGGTTTTACTAAATTCTTTAGAACTAACCTCATGAAGGAAATAAGTTTGGTCTTTATTTACATCTTTAGATCTGTATAGTTTTGCCTCTCCATTATTATTTTCAACTTTTGCATAATGTCCTGTAGCTATAAAGTCAGCTCCTATCTTTAAAGCATAGTCATAAAAAGATTTAAACTTTATTTCTCTATTACATAAGATATCTGGATTAGGAGTACGTCCTTTTTTATGTTCTGATAGAAATTGCTTAAAAACTCTATCCCAATAATCGTCAGAAAAGTTTGCTTTATGAAGAGGGATATCAAGTATATCGCAAACTTCCGAAGCATCTTGAAAATCAATTTCTGATGAACATACTTCACCTGGTTCAGATTGCCAATTTTTCATAAATAATCCAATTACGTTAAATCCCTGTTTTTTTAATAGATATGCAGAAACAGATGAATCTACTCCACCAGACATACCTACAACTACTGTTTTATTGGACATATTTATTTAATATTATCTCTTAAAATAATTTTAATAAGGAGTATAATTTGCAACACAAAATTTGTTAAATATTAAAGGATATAAATTGAGTTATAAAAATATAAAAATTCCTGAATCAGGTGAAAAAATAACATTAAATAATGGAATCTTAACGGTTCCTAATAATCCTATAATTCCATTTATAGAAGGTGATGGAATTGGTTCGGATATAACACCGGCAATGATAGATGTTGTAAATGCATCAGTTAAAAAGGCCTATGGTGAAGAAAAATCTATATCTTGGATGGAAATATATTGTGGTGAAAAATCTACTAAGGTCTATGGTAAAGATGAATGGTTGCCTGAAGAAACTCTAGATGCACTTCGTGAATATGTTGTCAGCATTAAGGGACCCTTAACTACACCAGTTGGAGGCGGGATTAGATCATTAAATGTTTCATTAAGGCAGATACTTGATCTGTATGTATGCTTGCGACCTGTTAGATGGTTTACTGGAGTTCCTAGTCCAGTAAAAAGTCCTGGAGATGTCGACATGGTTATTTTCAGAGAAAACTCAGAAGATATATATGCAGGAGTTGAGTTTGCTTCTGATTCAAAAGAATCAGCTGAATTAGTAAAAATACTTCAAGATAAATTCAATGTTGACCAAATAAGATTCCCACAAAATGTTGGATTGGGTGTTAAACCAATTTCAGAAGAGGGTACAAAAAGACTGGTAAAGAGAGCATTTGAATATGCTATTGAACATGATAGATCTTCAGTTACTTTAGTTCATAAAGGAAATATTATGAAATTTACTGAAGGCGCTTTTAGAGACTGGGGATATGAACTATGCAGAGAAGGATTTGAAGGTGATGATCTTGATGGCGGTCCATGGCACTATTTTATTAATCCTAATAATGGAAGAAAAATAATAGTTAAAGACGTTATCTGTGATGCTTTTTTACAGCAAATACTTTTAAGACCTAGAGAATATGATGTTATTGCAACTATGAATCTAAATGGTGATTATCTTTCAGATGCATTAGCTGCAATGGTTGGAGGTATTGGTATTGCTCCTGGTGCAAATATTGGTGATGAAGCTGCAATGTTTGAAGCTACTCATGGAACTGCCCCGAAATATGCTGGATTAGATAAAGTTAATCCATTATCTTTAATTCTTTCTGCTGAAATGATGCTTAGACATATAAATTGGAATGAAGCAGCAGATCTATTAATTAACTCAATTGAGAAAACTATTCAAGACAGATATGTTACCTATGATTTTGAGAGGTTAATGGATGATGCATCACTTGTTTCTTGCTCAGGCTTTGCAAAAGAGATGATCAAAAGAATGTAAAGAATTAAATGTCTGATATTGCATCATTTAAAAATAAATCCCAAGAGCTAAAACCAAAAACAAAAAAACCTCCCATGTTTGATGTCATTTTATTAAATGATGATTTTACACCTATGGATTTTGTTGTTTATGTTTTAAAAGAAATTTTTAATCATACAGATCAAGCGGCTAACGAAATTATGCTAAAAGTTCATAATGAAGGCCAAGCATCATGTGGAATATTTTCAAAAGATTTAGCAGAAACAAAATCTTATGAAGTTAATAACCTTGCTAAAATTAATGATCATCCATTGATTAGTATAGTAAAACCAATTTATGATTAGGTATGTTTAGTAAAGAATTAGAAAATTCAATATCCTCACTATTTGACCAAGCTACAAAAACAGGTCTCCAATACATTACAGTAGAACATCTGCTTTTAATGATTATGGAAGACTTTGAAGTTAGAGATGCTTTAAAAGACACTAATTGCAACATTTCAGCGTTAAATAACGATATTAAAGAGTTTCTTCAAGATACTGCTATTACAAAAGGTGAAAATGCTAAGTCATCACAACCAACCTTAGGATTTCAAAGAGTCCTACAAAGATCTGTTTTCCATGTTCAATCATCTGGAAAAGGGCTTGTTAAACATATTAATATTCTTGTAGCTATATTTTCTGAAAAAGAATCGCATGCTGTTTACCTGCTAACTAAGCATGGGGTTACTAGACTTGACGTTGTAACTTTTATATCTCATGGAAAGAAGTCTAAGAAAGATGATGTAGGCGTAATAAGTGATACAGAATCATCAGACAACAAGTCAGACGAAACTTCAAATCATCTTATCGATTTAAAAAAACTTGCTGAAAACAATAAATTAGACACTTTAATAGGTAGGGAAGAAGAGCTTAATAGACTGGTACAAATCCTTTCCAGAAAAAATAAAAACAATCCTATACTTGTCGGAGAATCAGGCGTAGGTAAGACAGCTCTTGTTGAAGGTCTTGCTCAGAAAATCTTCGATAGTTCAATTCCTAAATCTGTCCAGAGTTTTTCTATATATTCACTTGATATCGCTTCATTAATAGCAGGAACTAAATACAGAGGTGATTTTGAAAAGAGAATTAAGGAAGTTATCAATTTCTTAAAGTCTCAAAAAAATCCAATCTTATTTATTGATGAGATTCACACAATCATTGGAGCTGGATCAGCTGGAGGAGGTTCTCTTGATGTATCGAATCTTCTTAAGCCTGAATTAGCTAAAGGTAATATTAGGTGTATAGGATCAACAACCTTTCAGGAATATCGTAATGTATTCTCTAAAAACCAAGCTTTAGCTAGAAGATTTCAAAAAATAGATGTAAACGAGCCATCAGTAGATGAATGCATAACTATTATTAATGGTGTAATAAATGAGTTTGAAAAATATCATAATGTAAAATTCACAAATGATTCAATCATAGCCGCTGTAAAACTCTCAGATAAGTTTATTAATGATAAATATTTACCTGATAAGGCGTTTGACGTTATTGATGAAACAGGGGCATCAAAAAACCTTTATAGAGATAACGATGATTCAATTAAAATAAGCACACATGATATAGAAAATACAATTTCATTTATTACTCAAATTCCAAAAAAGAATCTCAGCTCTTCAGATGTTGAAAATCTAAAAGATATAGAAACTAAATTAAAAACAGTAATCTTTGGTCAAGATGAAGCTATAAAAGTATTATCAAATGCTATAAAGCTATCCAGAGTTGGCCTAAGAGATGAAAATAAAACGATTGGTTCTTTTCTGTTTACTGGTCCAACTGGTGTTGGTAAGACAGAAATTTCAAAGCAGTTATCAACAATACTAGGTGTTCCTTTGTTGAGATTTGATATGTCTGAATATATGGAAAGACATGCCGTATCAAGATTGATAGGAGCTCCTCCTGGATATGTGGGTTCGGACCAAGGTGGTTTACTTACAGACTCTGTAACAAAGAGTCCTAACAGCGTAATACTCTTAGATGAAATCGAAAAGGCACATCCAGATATATTTAACATACTGCTTCAAGTAATGGATGCTGGAATTCTTACCGATAACAATGGAAGAAAAGCCGATTTCAGAAATTGTGTTCTTATTATGACTACAAATGTAGGAGCTCAATTGTTATCAAAAAGAAATATTGGTTTTAATGAACAATCTAATCAATCTGATGCTATGGAATCATTAAAAAGATTATTCTCACCTGAGTTTAGAAATCGTCTAGATGAAATAATTGAATTTAATTCTTTAGACATAGAAGTTATTTTATCAGTAGCTGATAAATTTATGACAAAACTACAAGCCCAACTCGATGAAAGAAATATAGAGATAGTTTATAAAAAAGATCTGCTAAAGTGGATTTCAGAAAAAAGTTTTAATAAAGAGATGGGCGCAAGACCCATGGAAAGATTTATTACTGACAATATTAAAAAACCACTTGTCGATAAAATTTTAGATAAGAATTTAAAAGAGGGCGGAGTTATAAATATTTCTATTAAGAGTGGAAAGATAAGTTTTATAAAAAAGAAAATTACTTCAAAAGTTAAAAAATAATTATCTTCCTCTAAACGTAATCCTGCCTTTTGTAAGATCATATGGCGACATTTCTACTTTCACTTTGTCACCAGTAAGGATTCTAATATAATTTTTTCTCATCTTCCCAGAGATGTGAGCAGTAATTATATGATCGTTTTCTAGCTTAACTTTGAAAGTGGTATTAGGAAGGGTTTCTACAACTAAACCTTCTAATTCAATATTATCTTCTTTTGCCATCTGGGCTATAATACATTAAGAGGTTAGATATGAAAAATAATTCACTACAATTTTTGCTTCTATCAATATTCTTAGCGTCATGCGGTGGCGGTGGTGGCTCGAGTCTTGTACTAACTGTTCAACAATTTAGTTCTTTTTCGGTAAACGAAGATGATACTTTTCAGACCGTCATTTCATCCTCTACAAATAAGCCAGCTAATATTACGTATACCATTTCAAAACCTTCAGCCAATGCTAATGTAACAATATCTAATTCAGGTGCTTTATTTTATTCACCTCAACCCAATTATTATGGTGCTGACACTTTTTCAATTACCGTAATAGCAACTCCTGAAGGACAAACTGGCTCATATGAAAGCCAAACATTAAATGTTAATGCTAATGTAATTTCAGTTAATGACCCTCCAACAATCACAATAAATGATGATTTATCTACTTATAATGAAAGCACATTAGTTTTTGATGATAGCTTATCCATTAACGTGACTATTAACGATATTGATAATATTGTTTCTGAACTTTCAGTCTTTGGTCAAATTGATGGTCAGAATATTTCAGGAACATTTACAGAGGACTTATCTAATCCCGGATCTGGAACTGCAGATATCAATGTAGCTTCTAATCAAAATGCTGGCTTACATTTAATGGACATATGTGTATCTGATGGAATAGATTCAACTTGTGGTGGCCAAATGGAAGCTTATTTTCCTGGCAATAAAGAAATAAAATCTGTTGATTATTGTGACAGTACCGGTAATAACTGCTCTACCAGTGATCAGTACCTATATTATCTAGTTGGTGGTCCAAATACAGATGCAAGAACCAATTACCTATTTGTTGGTGATCAGTTAAATGGTGAGTCTAACAGAGACTCATTCCATGAAGCTTTATTGTCTTCTGTAAATCTACTTATGAATTCAGATGCATCAGATTTAGTTGACGGATATTTTAATATCATTGTTCTCGAGGAAGTTGCTTTAACTGGTGTTTCAATATTTGATATAAGAACTGGCTGTTATGCTGATTGGGATGCGTCTATTTACTGTATTGGTGAAGTTGACAGAAATTTCATGACGGATGTAGTGCCAAACTGGACTGTTACATCCTTCTTAACAACTATAAGCGGAAGAGGCGTAGCTCAAGGCTCTGTTAATATTCAACCAATATCTGACAGATCAAGAAACGTAGTTATGCACGAATTAGGTCATTCTCATGGATATATGGGAGATGAATATGATGCTGGAGGCGAAAGAACATTTGCTGAGTGGTATGGTGACTGGAGTGTAAATACAACAACTGTTTTTGATCCTAATACAGTTAAATGGAGACATCATATTGATTTCTCTGAAGAAATTCCCGGGGTTGATTATGATATTTGTTACAACTATTCAGATGGAACTATCTATTATAGAGATGAGTTATCTTATGAAGAATGTGAATGTTTCATGAATGAGTATCCTGATAGTGATTATCCTGGTGTTGATTTTGAACCTGGCTGTGAAGACAGGATAGGACTGCTTGAAGGAACTTATTATGGCGAGGAGGGTGATTATAGATCTCAATGGATAAATATTATGTGGTGTTGCTTCCTTTATTATGGTCCTGTCAACATTGATGGTTTTGCTATTGGTTCAATTATGAATCAAGGTTTTAGAAACTATTCTGTCAATGGTGAATCTGGTTATGGAGACCTAACGAATTCTTCCGGCTTAACAAATGCAGTAACACTCTCGGTTGATGCTGTTTATGATCAAACAAAATTAAAATTAAAATGGTTTATTGACGGTGTAGAAAAACCTGAACATGAAAATATGCTCTCAGTAACTTTTGAAAGACCTGCAGATAATGATTGGGTTTCATATTCATATCAAGTTGAAGATTTATCTGGCAATCTTTTTGCTCCTAATGATCCATTAACTCCAACAGATTTCTATGAAGGTAATTTTGAAAGAAGCTACTATTATCAACCCGATCCTGAATTAACTCCTCTTGCATCTCTAATGCCATACATTGGCTCCTTTGAATGGTATGATCCCAATAATGGTTGGTTTACAGATGAATCTGTTGACTCATCAAACATGGATAACTTCTTATTTGCTGCATCTTGTTGCTCTATGGGTTCGACCTTTAAAATTAATTGGGCTAATTACCAACAAACATCTTCTCAAATGTCATCATCAAATAAGGTTAAAAAATTCTATTTTGATAGGCCTGATACAAATACAAATCAGAAAGTATTTAATTTAAGTCTTTCAAAAGATACTATCAAAGTAAACTCAACTAGTATTAAGAAACCAAATCCAAAGCTCATTAAGGACCCCATATTTAGAAAAAATGATATTTATGGATTAGAGTTTTATGACAATGATAATGAACTTATATACAAGCTTGGAATAGGGGATCCATTTATGGTCAGATTGCAACATATCGATATGGAAGATAAAGACCACTATGCATTTGAGGCACCTATATCAAACTTTAATATTGTTATCCCTTTAGATGTCAATCCAAGTTATATTTCTTTAATTAGACGTAATAATCAAAATATTTATTCGGAAGTAAACAGATATATATTAAATTAAGTATATGTATGTTGAATCGAAGGTGGAACTTAACTTACCTAAATCTCTAATATTAAATTTAATAAGGGAACCAGGAAGTTTAAATAAATATCATCCATTTTGTAAAAAAAATGAAGTCATCAAATGGCCTGGTAATGGATCAATAGATCATCTTACATACCATAATGGTATGAAATTCAATAGAGAATTCTATAATTGGACCGATAATGGTTATGACCTAAGGATTGGTGGTAAACGAAATATGGCTGTTGTTAATTGGGTTGTAGAGGGTGATGAAAGCAAATCATCTTTAAGGGTTAGAATTAATCCAAACATTGAAAACTATATTCCAATTAAAAACATACTTATACAAAAACTGTTTTGGTTTATATATATAAAACCAATGCTTCAATCTTATATTAATCATGTAATAAGGGGCTTTAAACATCACATGAAAACAAAAACTAATGTTTTACAAAATCAGTTTGGCACTCATAGATGGTTTTCTTAATAGATTAAAATGAATAGAAGATCTTTTTTAAAAGGATTGTTATTTGTTTCGTCTATCTTCACCTTTAAACTTAAAGCTTCTAAAAAAAATAATATTTCTTTTGATTTCGGCGTAGCTAGCGGTGATCCAACAAATACTAATATAATCTTATGGACAAAAGTTACACCATCACTTAAAAAAAATATACATATTAATTGGCAATTATCAGCAGATAAAAATTTTAAGAATATATTAAATTCAGGACTTGTTTTAGCTAAATATTCAAATGATTTTACTGTTAAAGTAGATGCTAGTGTTCCAAATGCATTTAGAGCAAATAAAGTATTTTATAGATTCTTTTTAAATGATACTTTTTCAGATGTGGGAATTACTAAAACACTTCCTCAGAATAATCCTGATCAATACAATATAGCTTTTTGCAGTTGCTCAAATCATCCAGCAGGGTACTTTAATGCATACAGAGATATGGCTAAAAATGAAGATATAGATTTAGTTTTGCACCTTGGTGATTATATATATGAATATGATAAGGATGGATATGCAACAGAAGATTCTGAGCGTTTTAATAGGGTGGTTGATCCAAAACATGAAATAGTAAGCCTAAACGATTACAGAAGACGTCATGCTCAATATAAAAGTGATTTAGACTTACAGGCGCTACATAAATCAAAACCAATGATTGCTGTCTGGGATGACCATGAATTCACTAATGATTCATGGAAATATGGAGCAGAAAATCATCAAAATGATGAGGGTTTTTTTCAATCAAGAAAAGCTAATGCAATTAAAGCATATTTAGAATGGATGCCTATTAGAGAGAATAAATCAAAACTTAAGATATGGAGAAAGTTTGAAGTTGGTAATTTGTTTCAATTATTGATGCTTGATACAAGATCTATTTATAGAGATAAGCAGCTCAATATAGAGGATTATTTTGATGGCAATACAATAAATAAATCTAAATATAAAAGAGATTTATCAATAGATAGAAAATTAATTGGCCTTGAGCAGATGTTATGGATAAAAAATAATTTAAATAAAAAGTTTAAATGGTCAATTATTGGTCAACAGGTTTTAATGGCTCAAGTCTATCTACCATCTATATTTGCAAATATGGATAAAAAGGTACTTCCTGATTATTTACATAAGTATTTAAAAATAGGAGGTGTAAATGTTCCATATAACACCGATGCTTGGGATGGTTATCCAAGAGAACGAGAGAGGCTTTTCAAAGAATTAAAAAAAGCAAACTCGGTAATAGTTTTGACTGGAGATACGCATAATTCTTGGCTAAATAATTTATATGATAAAAATAACAACTTTATTGGTGTAGAGATTGGGACACCGGCAATATCTTCACCAAATACTATTGATACATTTGGATCTTTAACAGATGGTATAGAGAAAGGTTTTATAAAAGAAAATAAAAATATTAAATGGACAGAAGGAAAACATAAGGGCTATACCTTGCTCAAATTAACTAAAGATAAATCTGAGATTAGTTTTATCTATGTAAATACAGTTAAGTCAAAGGTTTATGAGGTTATAGACTCTAATAAGTTCAGCGTTAAACCTAATACACCTATTATTTAACATAATATATATTATGCGAACCTATATTATATATCCTCATGCTCTGGACCGCACAAAACTACTTTAATAGCAGCTGCTCCCCCATCCAGCAAAGGATCTAAATCTGTAAGTAACCCATTCTCAACTCTCCAGTTTAGATATGTTGCTTGATGATCAAGAGTTTCCCAGTCCTCAATAAGATGAATAGTATTCGTTGAATCCTCAATAAATGTATTTACGGATAAGCAGCCTTCAAAGTTTCTAGTATCAGGTAGCGCCCTTCTCATTGCCTCTTTAAGTGTTTCTAGTGTTTCTGGTTTTGCAGGAAAAGAAACAATAACTAAATTTTTCATTTTAACTCCATTATTTAATCTTTTTATTATATGATTTCTTATGATTATTTATATCTTAAAGGGAGAATTAAATGCATAGATACGTCTTATTTATTTTTATTATTACACTTAATGTTAATACTAATACATTAATGGAACCAACTTCATTATCGAAAGATCTATATAAGGAAGTAATTCTTGATGGTAACTATATTGATTCTGTAGATCATCCTAATAAATTTTTAGATTTTGATTATGCGACACGTGTAGCAACTCCTGAACAGATTACATCCGCATTGATATCATGGGCAAATCAATCTGATAGATTAAAAGTCATAGAATATGCCAGGTCTCATGAAAATAGACCTTTGCATGCAGTATTCATTTCTTCTCCTAAAAACTTAAATAATCTTAATACAATAAAAGATAATATCTCACAGCTTGCTGATGCAAGAATTACAAATGATAGAAAAGCAAAAACATTAATTAATGAACTTCCTGCAGTAGCTTGGATGGCCTACTCTATTCATGGGAATGAAACATCAGGTGCAGATGCAGCTTTGGGTGTTATCTATCACCTGATAGCTAGCAAAGATGATAATATTTTAGAATTGCTTGATGATATGGTTATCATCGTTGATCCAGTCATGAATCCTGATGGTAGAGCCAGATTTGCAAAGAATCTTGAACAATATAGAGGAACTGCTCCTAATTATGATGATCAATCTTTAATTCATACTGGTGACTGGCCATTTGGAAGAACAAATCACTATTATTATGATTTAAATAGAGATTGGGTATATTTAACTCAGCCTGAAACTCTAGGAAGAGTTGCTCTCATTAATGAATGGAAGCCTCAAATCTTAGTAGATGCCCATGAAATGGGAGCACAAGACACTTTTATGACTGGCCCGGCAAGAGAGCCTATTAATAAGAATGTTGATTATGATCTTATTAAATGGGGAAATGTTTTTGCAAAAGATCAGGGAAATGAATTTGATAGAAGAAATTGGCGTTTCTATACAGGTGAATGGCATGAAGATCTGTATCCAGGATATTCTTTTTATGTTGCTTTTAGAGGAACTTTAGGAATTCTATATGAACAATCAAGAATGGCTGAAGATGGAGTAAGAAGACCTGAAGGCACCATTCAGTCGTATAAAGAATCTGTTCATCATCAATTTGTAAGTACGATGATAAACTTAGACACATTAAAAAATAACTCGAAGTCTATGTATGAAGATTATTGGGATGGTAGAAAATACAATGTCTCAAGTAATAGTAAATTTTCAAATAGAAGCTATGTTGTTTTGGCAACTGAAAATAACGGGAGAATTAATGCACTAGCGGAAAAATTAATAGCTCAAGATATTGAAATCTATAAAAATGATAAACCAATAAATGTCTCTAATGCATTAAAACAGAATGGTACTACTGTAAGTGAATATACTATTCCATCAGGCAGTATGATTATCCCAAACAATCAACCCGAAGCTCCTCTTATTTCTGCAATTCTTGAATTTGATGCAGAGATTGATGATGAGGTATTAATTGAAGAAAAACAAAAAAGATTAAAAAATGGGTCATCAATAATGTATGACACTACTGCATTTAATTTCACAATGATGTTTGGGTTACCAGCTATTACTGTACCTCAAGATCTAAAAGCTAATTTAACTAATTGGACACCCTCAGCCGAAACAATAGAAATTAATAAGGACGCGGTTATTTGGGCAGTTGATGGTAAAGACGATAGATCTGTTGCCTTTGCAGCAAGATTGTTAGAACAAAATGTTCAAGTTAGGATAATAGATAAGAATTCAACTTTATCAGGTCATAATTTATCCAGAGGAAGTGTAGCTGTAATAGCTATGGACAATCCTACTTATAATAATTTACATGAAATCATTAAAACTGTAGCTACTGATCTAAATATATCAGTTGTATCTATAGAATCAGGCTTTGGACCTAAAGAGTTACCTGATTGGGGCGGAAGACATTTTAGATTACTAAAAAAACCACAAATAGCTATATTAAGTCACTCAGGATTTAGTTCGTATGATGTTGGTGTTAGTTGGTGGTCATTAGATCATCATTTAGGTATTAGGCATAGCCAATTAAATTCATCGCTAACAGGGTATGGAGATTTAAGAAGATATAACACAATTATTCTTCCTAGTGGAAATCCAGACTTAAGCGATTATGCCAAAAATATGATAATGGATTGGGTTAAACAGGGTGGAACATTGATAGCCAATAATAGATCTACAAGATCAATAATCTCTAGCGATGGTATGAGTTCAGTTAAGAACTTAAATACAACATTTGATAAAAGTAAAAGCTATAACATAGATTTAATGAGAGAAATCTATTCACTAGAAGACAACATTGATATAACAGATGCAAATGCTAATAAAGTAGATACTGAAATTACATATCCATGGGAAACATCAGATGTTACTTATACAAAAGAACAATTAGAGATGAGGGATAAATGGCAATCAACATTAATGCCATCTGGCGCTATCGTGTCAGCAAGAGCTGATAGTGAAAATTGGTTAACGTTTGGAGCTGAAGATGTGGTACCAGTCCTTTATGGAAACTATCCAATACTCATGACTGGAGGTAATTCATCGGCTGCATTAAGAATAGGTGAATTAATATCAAATAAGGATTCTGAAACTAAAACTATAAATTGGTCTCAAATACCATCTGGTTATGATTTGAATGTAAGAATGAGTGGTTTAGTTTGGCCAGAGGCTAGCCAAAGAATAGCTAACTCTGCTTACCTTACACGTGAAAAAGTCGGTAAAGGGCAAATAATCTTATTTTCTGGAGAACCAAACTTTAGGGGTTCTGCTAGAGGTACAAATCGTTTATGGCTTAATGCTGTTGTCTATGGAAGCGGTCTAGGAACTAATCCATTAATTAACCCATAATAAAAAGCTCTCAACAAGAGAGCTTTTTATAATCTTCATTAGTCAATAAATACTGTGTGATCTTTGCCCTCTTCTGCAATCCTTATAACTAAAAGTTGTTGGCAAGTTCCTTCAGGCAATGATGGTGTATCCGCTTCACCACCGTGGACCCAGTCTGATCTTTCAAACCAGTACTCATTCTTTGAATAATTTTGCCAATCTCCTGACGATTTAGATTGTGAAGTTCCATCAAGAACATACACAAGTGTTCCAGCAGCTGGATGAAAATGTTTAGGAGTTCCATCTTGATTACAAGAGTTTCTTCTTTCAACGTGCATTACCATCCCATTGCCTAAACCAAATACTTCACTTGATATTAGACCTGGAAATGTTGGTTCATCGTCACCAAGAATTGGAAAACTAATTAAGAATGTTAATAAAAAATATTTATACATAAGTAACTCCTTACTCAGATGAATATATTATTTGGCATTGCTCAACAGTTTCTTCAACAATTTCGTCAACATACTGTTGTGCTTCATCCCATAGCGATCCCCAAGAAGCGCCTGCTAGATACTCATCAATAATTCTTCCAGCATCTGCGCCGCTTTCGTGAATAGTTCTCATATGAAATGCTTCAGTTCCTCCACCAATAGGTGCAAAAATACCAATTTGAATATCATGGCCCTCTTCTTGTTGTGCTTTTTCTAATTTTGTCATAGCTGCAACATAAGATTTCCAATCATTTAATCTAACCTTCCAGACTCTTTCAAACCCTGGATCTAGCTCAAATGCTTTTAAAGGCACAAAAGTAGCTGTGAACATTGGCTCTCTAAGTCTTTGAAATGAAGAATTAGCTTTAAAGGGATCATATAAAGATGATGCATTCATAGCGACTTCAGTACTTGGAAAAGCATTCCATACAAACATCTGGCCTGGATATGATTGACCAGAAGTAGTTACACAAACACCTGCAACATCCACTCCAGTTTGTTCAAAAACAGCTGGATTATTTTTCATATAAGTTACATATCTATCAACATCAGCAGCTTTAACAAATAAAGTGTTAAATGCACCTTCAGGATGGCCATCAGATACTGAGTAAGTTGATAAAGTTAAAAGTGATAAAGTTAATAATTTTTTCATAAAATTTCCTCCGATATATAAAGTAATATAAAAACTTATTAAGTTAAATAGTTTTTGTAAAAAAATGTTTATTAATCAGACATATAAAGCCCAAAACCTTCTTGAAGCTCTATAAGATCATTCATACTAACTACAGATGATTTTGTATAGAAATCTTTTGATTCTTTTGTAAACAAAATATAGTTTAAAAGATCGGTATCACTCTTATATAAATTTTTAAGGTTGTTGCTATTGCAAAACTCTTTAAAATCTTTCCTTGCTTTATCAACAGTCATTGATTCAAAAGTTTGATCATGAGACTTAGAATCAACTATTTTTAATAAAGCTTTATTAACATCACCAGGTATTTTTCCATAATCACCTTTTACAAGATCAATAAATTCCTTATTCAAGTTTTTATAACGCTCATTATCTAAAACATTTAGCAGTGCTTGTGCACCAATTATTTGAGATGTAGGGGTTACAAGTGGAATATATCCAACATCTTCACGGATTCTAGGTATTTCCTTAACTAAATCATCCAATTTATCTGATTTATTTAAATCAAGAAGTTGTTTTTCTAAAATACTTAACATGCCACCTGGAACTTGGTTTATAAGCATTTTTATATCAACACCTTTCATTGAACCCTCGTATTGACCATATTTATTACGTATATTTTGAAAATAATCAGAAATTTCAGCTAATTCATTCATATTAAATGGATTATCATTTTCGTCGTAAATCATTGATATAAGGCTTTCTGTTGCTGTATGAGCATAGAGGTTAGAAAATGATGAAATAGACGTATCGATGTTATCAACACCCGCCTCATAAGCTTTAAAATTTGTAGCATCAGATAAGCCAGTTGTGGCATGAGTATGAAGATGTATTGGAATATTTAGATTTCTTTTTAACTTTTTAATAAGATTGTAAGCAGTTTTAGGTTTTAACAATCCTGCCATATCCTTAATTCCAAGTGATTTCGCACCAGCGTCTTCAATATCTTTAGCTAATTCCAACCAATATTTTTCATTATGAACTGGGCTAGTTGTATAGGATATTGTTCCTTGAGAATTACCATTATATTTATTTACACACTCTATCGAATAGGCAATATTATTAATATCATTGAGAGCATCAAATATTCTAAAAATATCAATGCCATTTTCAGATGACTTTTTTATAAATAGATCTATAACAGTACAATCATACTTCTTATAACCCACTAAATTCTTACCGCGTAAAAGCATTTGAAGCTGAGTCTTTTTAACATTAGACTTAATAACCTTTAACCTCTCCCAAGGATCTTCATTTAAAAAACGAAGACAGCAATCATATGTTGCACCACCCCACACCTCGAGAGAAGAAAAACCTACGTTATCAAGTTTTGAAAGTATAGGTGTCATATCTGATAGACGCATTCTTGTAGCTATTAAAGATTGCTGACCATCTCTTAAGACTAGTTCGGTGATAGAAGGATACTTC
The DNA here is from genome assembly GCA_902605165.1 of uncultured SAR86 cluster bacterium. Taxonomy (GTDB): domain Bacteria; phylum Pseudomonadota; class Gammaproteobacteria; order Magnimaribacterales; family D2472; genus CACNXK01. The sequence continues at coordinate 21,745 of CACLBJ010000006.1, forward strand.
ATTTATATAATTATAAGCTTGTCACTGTTACAAATGATATTAAAACTACAGTTAGCCATAATAAGATTGGATAAGCTAAACTGGATAAATTATTAATATGTTTAATTTCTGATTGAATGGCAATAAAGAAAATACCGATATTTATAAATACAATACTCAGTAATTTAGAAATATCAAAAATCGGAACAGGTAAAGTAAATATATTTGAAACAGTAATTGCAATAAAAAACAAAATAATAAATCTTGGTAAATCTTTAAAATTTACTGACCTTTTTTCATTTTCCATAAAAGCAATCAAGGCAATTAGAGGTAACAACCATATAGTTCTACCAATCTTAAGAGTTGCAGCAGTTTCACCAGCTTCCTCACTATATAAAAAACCCGAGCCTACAACTGATGCTGTATCATGAATTGCCAACGCTGAAAATAAACCAAACTGCATATCTGATAAACCTAAAAATTTTCCTATAATAGGAAATAAAACTAAAGCAACGGTGTTCATTAGAAAGATTATGAAAATAACTAGTGATATCTGATTAGGCTTGGCTTTAATAATTGATGATATAGCTAGAGCAGCTGTAGCTCCACAAATAGCTGTTGCAGATGAGATTAAATATACAAACTTCTTATCTAAATTTAGTAATTTCCCTAAAAATATCCCTAAGAGAAAAGTCATCAAAACAAAGATACTTATAATTGGAAAATAATTAATGAACAAATCTGAAATTTTATTAAAGCTAATAGAAAAACCAAGCAAAACAATACCAGTTTGTAATGGAATAGAACCAATTTTTGAAATAAATTCCTTAATATTATCTTTTAATACAATTCCTAGTAGCAAACCCAAAACCAAAGAAATAATTGGATTTTGAAAGAAAGCTACTGATATTAATAAAATTGCTATTAATAACTTATGCATCTTATAATTTTAAATCATTTAATTTTTTATTATTATATAAAAATGAAAAAGCTAAAGATTGCACTTCATTTCATTAGGATAAAGCTTAAGAATATTGGAAATATTCTTATAAAAACATCCGCTGCATATGCTGTAGCATCATTTGGTTTGATTCAAGTAGCGAGCATTGTTACAGACAATCTATCTACTCAGATAATGTTTGGTATTTCTAGTGAATCTTTTATGCAGCTCCTATTTATAAGTGTTCTGATTTTATTTCCTATTGTTTTAATAATTTCATATTTAAGTAAGAAAAAATCTATTGATAAAGAAACCTTAGCAAACTTTGATGTTAACAACTCTACTATTGAAGACTATAGACCAAAAATTGGTTTGGTACCTTTTGAAAACTTAAATAATGATAATGATGGAGAGTTTCTTGTGGATGGGATTGTTGAAGATTTGATAACTGAATTATCTATGATAAAAGAAATATCTGTTGCTACAAGAAAAACCTGTTTTGGACTTAAAGGTAAGGACTATACATCTCAATCATTTAAAGATGAGTGGGGTTTTGATTTCATCGTATCAGGCTCTATAAGATCCTCAAATGATAGATTGCGTATATCAGTTGAACTGAGTGATATGAATGATGACAGAGTTATTTGGAGTAATAAATATGACCGAATAAATACAGATATTTTTGAAATCCAAGACGAGATAGTTACTAAAATTATTAGATGCATAGTTGGAGAAATTGAAATAACTAGTTTAAAAAGAGCACACAGAAAACCTACAGAGAGTATGACCTCGTATGAATATACTCTTAAAGGTAGAGCTCTAAATCAAAAATTTGATAAAGAGGCAAATGCTGAAGCTATAAAGATGTTAGATGCAGCAATTGAAGCCGACGATACTAATGCACTTCCCTACTCCTGGAAAGCATGCACGATTGGTCAAGCAATGACTCTAGGTTTTAGAGAGAAAAATGATGAGAATATGGAAGAATTTCTTGGATCTTTAAGTAAAGCAAATGAGCTTAATGATAATGATTGGAATACTAATAGGATTTTAGGTGAGGCTAACCTAACACTTCAAAACTTCCAACAAAGCAAGATTTATGCAACAAAAGCATACAATGCAAATCCAAATCATCCATTTGTGTTATCAATATATGGAGATGCTCTAATCAGGAATGATGAAATTGAAAGTGGAATAAAGATATTTGAAAAAATGTATAAATTAGAACCAATACCAGCTATGGATAGTAATTCAGATAGGCCACTTAAAAAATTATTTTTAGCATATTATCTAAATAAGGATTATCAAAAATGCGATGAAATCTTTAAACAGATTGAAGAACATGGCTTTCAAGATTGGTTTATTTATATGCATATTAAAACCAAACAAAATATAGAATATGTAAAAGATAGTTGGTATAAAATGGGTATTGAAAGATTTAAAGATCTTAACTGGAAAGATGAAATCTCATTATTTCATTTAAATGACAAAGAACTTAAATCATCTTTAGAATCTTTTGCTGAATCTCGTTAAATCAAAAAAAGGTAGCCTCACATTAGTATTTATTTATTATGTAATTTCTTTTTATCTATCTTATATATTTACTAAGACTATTGATCTCAATGGTTGGTCACTTCTATTGGTTTGGCATATCACTGCTACCGTAATTATTTTTTTATTTTCTAAAATACATAATAATTCAAGTATTTATGATCCCTTCTGGCATGTTGCACCAATCCCAATTGTTTTTTATATTGCTAGTCAGTCTTCTTTATCTAATTTTCAACAAAGTTTAGTTTTATCAGCATTTTTATTTTGGGCATTAAGACTAACTTATAACTGGTTTCTTAATTGGACTAATTTAGATCATGAAGACTTTAGATATATAGATTTAAAAAATAATAATAAGTTATTGGCTTTTGTTAATGATCTTTTTGGTATACACCTGATTCCAACATTAATCGTTAATGCAAGCCTATACCCTATCTACATTGCTTTAACTTCTGACAATCTCAATAACCTCGTTTATGTTGGTTTTACATTAATAATACTTGCTGTTGTAGTTCAGTATATTGCAGATTCTCAAATGAGAGATTTTAGAAAAGATCAAAATAATTTGGGCAAAACTATGAAATATGGTCTTTGGAAATATTCAAGGCATCCTAATTATTTGGGTGAAGTGTCTTTTTGGTTTGGTTTATATATTTTTGCTGTTGCTTCAGAATCTACTTCTATATGGTTATTAGCTTGTCCAATGGTTATGTTAGCTTTATTTGTATTTATATCTTGCCCCATGATGGACAATAGAAGCCTTAAGAAAAGATCAGACTACAAAGAATATATGGATAAAACGCCTCAATTAATAATGTGGTTTGTTAAAGATTAATTATCTATCGAATACTTGCTTTAAATGATCCTCCTTTTGTTTGCTCAAGTAATTCATCAGCATCTAGTTGACCCTCACCATAGATTTCTGATTCAAACCAATCAATAAATTCCTTATCTCTAGTAGTTTTCCAGAAATCCCAAGCTGATCTAGCTTTGTCAGTTTTCATTGTTCCAAACTTTAGCGCATTCATACGTATATCTAAATGTTTTTTATCAACAAACCCTTTATGTACCTTTTCATAAGCGTCAAAAATATCAACAAGGCACATAATAATAAACATTGTTGATCTCCAGTTCTCGGCATCAGTAAGTTCATCTGATGACCAGTCTTTCGATAAAAAATTTGCAAACTCACCATCTTTAGCTGTGGCAAAATATCTCTCATATTGACGTTGAGTTAAAGAATGTCCAAATTGAGCTTTAGTTATTTCATTTTGTTGATGTATTTGTACACCTAAATAAACAACAGATACAACAACACCAAGAGCAGCTATTATCTGAACGATGAGTATGATTAAATCAGAGTTCATAAATATACATATTACTTTAATTTTACATAATTTAAATATTAATTATAAATGTGTAAAATAAATACTTACTTCACATTTAAGGAGGAATATAATGGAAGAAGCTTTAGTTCAAAGCGCAATGGCGGAAATAGCAATGTGGGATGCGTTTGCAGCTGGAAGATCAGCTAATGCAACCGGATTTCTTGCTATAGTTTTAGCTGTATGGGTTGCAGCAAGATTTAGCAGCGTTTCGTTAGAAAAAAATGTAAACATGTTAGGAAAAGTTTTTGTAACAGCTTTTGCTGTGGGAGTTTTTCTTACAGGTTTAGTTGTATATGGAAACATTGGTGGTCTTTATGAAGGTCATGCTCTAGCATTATCAACACTGGATGCTGCTAACGGAGATATAGACTTAGGTCCAGGCTCTCAAGCATTTGTAGCTGCAATGGCAGAAGGCGGTAATATGATAGGAAAAGTTGGTGGCATGTTAATGCTAGTAGCTGCTCTTGGTATTGCTGTTATACCATTATGGGTTAATACAAACGACTAATTAGTCATTTCAATCCAGTAACGCCTATCTTTCGATAGGCGTTTTTTTTATAATCACAAAATGTCATTTATACCAAAAGTACTAATAATTGCTGGTTCAGATTCTGGTGGTGGAGCTGGTATTCAAGCAGATATTAAAACAACTTCATATTTCAAAGGATATGCAATGACTGCAGTAACAGCTGTAACTGCACAAAATACTGTCGGTGTTCAATCAATATACCCTCTACCAAAACAAATAGTTATTGATCAAATTAATTCTATTACCAACGATCTTGCACCAGATGTTGTGAAAATTGGAATGTTAGCTAATTTAGAAATTATTAAATATATAAGTATGAATCTTTCTAGTTACAAAATTGTTCTTGATCCAGTTATGGTAGCCACATCTGGAGATGTGCTTGTAAGTGATGATGTAATAACTTCAATAAAAAATAATCTCATAAGTAAATCTTTTTTGATAACTCCAAATATTTACGAAGCTGAAATTCTGAGTGAAGTTAAGATTTGCAATGTTGAAGATCAAATAGAATGTGGAATAAAACTGTTAAAACTTGGATGTAAAAATGTATTAATTAAGGGTGGTCATGGAAACTCACATAATGTATATGATGTCTTGATTACCTCTGATGGTGATGAACATATATTTAAATCTAATAAAATTAAAAGTACAAACACTCATGGAACAGGATGCTCGTTAGCAACAGCTATAGCTACGAATATAGGCCTTGGTAAAAATATAAAAGAATCAATTAAAGTTTCTATTGATTATGTTCAAAGTGGTATTAAAAATGCGCCTGATTTTGGTTCAGGAAACGGTCCTATTCGCCATTTTTAACAAGAGGATTTAAATTTCTTACGCCATAAATAAATACTGTATCTATCAATGCAATAAATATCTTAAATATATATTTAGATAAAGCTATATAAAAAGCATCATATATGCTTAGATCAGTAGCAATAACCCAAGTAAACGTATAAATAAAAGTGTCAATCAATTGTGAGGTTATTGTAGAAAGATTATTACGTAACCAAAGATATTTTCCTTGAGTAAGAGTTTTAAGATAGTTAAAAAACCAAACATCAAATTTCTGGCTTATAAAATAAGCTGTAAGTGAGCCTATTATAAAAGCTGGAGAATATGATGCTATCACTGATAATGCATTATGCACTTCCAGTGCTGAGCCAGTTAAATCTGATGGCTTAAATAACAAACTTAAGAGAAGTGTTAATAGAACAGCAATATTTGCAAAGAAGCCAAGATTAACTGCTCTATTAGCTTCAGCTTTGCCATATTTTTCATTCAAAAGATCAGTTGAAAAATAAATACCTGAATAAAGGATTGCTCCCATACTTACTGTGAAAGTTGTATCGAATATAATAAATTCAGAAACCTTACCACCTTGCAAATTACCTAAGATAATTCCAAGTATTACCCCAGTATACAAACCATATTTACCAAAAAACTTATAAAGAATTACAACTAAAAGTAAGTCATAAAAAACTACAAGCAACCATAGGGTTTCTTGAGATAGCCCCTGAAAGAGGAATTCCATCTAGTTATACAGAATCTGTAAGTTCAGGAACCGCTTCGAATAAATCACCAACAAGACCATAATCTGCAACCTGAAAGATAGGTGCATCTTCATCTTTGCAGCTACTCTTGGTAGAAAGTTCTTACCAAAAGTTGTTGCAGGAGCAAGTATATAGCCAAATCCATCTGCAACAGAAACAACTAGGTTACCCAAGTCTTCAGCTAAGAAATTCTTATAAATAGGATCATCCACATGAATAACAGAGTTAATTCCAGAGATCTTAGATGCTTGTTCTGCTACTGAAGAGGAGTCAGATCCAACAACTAAAACAGAGACGTCACCACCAATTTCTGATGCAGCTGTTACAGTATTGAGAGTTGAACCTTTAAGCTCGTTATTATCGTGTTCTGCTATTACTAATATACTCATGTTATTACCTTTGCTTCATTTTTTAACTTTTCAACTAATTCTTCAACTGAATTAACCATCACCCCTGCTTCGCGTGTTGGCGGTAATTCAACAGACAAAATAGAAGTCCTATTTGATACATCTATTCCTAGATCAGAGACATTCTGTATAGAAAGATCTTTTTTCTTGGCTTGCATAATATTTGGTAAAGATGCATATCTTGGTTCGTTTAATCTTAAATCTGTAGTAACAACAGCTGGAAGATTCACACTTATTGTTTGTAAACCACCATCAATCTCTCTTGTAACAACTGCATTATCTCCTTCAATCTTGAGTTCAGATGCAAATGTTGCTTGAGGCATATCAAGCATTGCAGCTAACATTTGTCCTGTTTGATTATTATCTCCATCAATTGCTTGCTTACCTAAAATTACAAGGTTAGGATTTTCAGATTCAACTATTTTGGTAAGAACTTTTGCAATTGCTAGTGGCTCAAGAAGACCTTCAGATTGAGCTAAAATAGCTCTATCGGCTCCAAGAGCAAGGCATGCTCTAAGCTGTTCTTGAGATTCATCACCACCAACTGTGACGACTACTACTTCTGTAGCTTGTCCAGACTCTTTCAATCTTACGGCTTCTTCAACCGCAATCTCACAAAATGGATTTACTGACATCTTTACATTATTGAGGTCAACATTTGAATTATCAGATAATGGCCTTACCTTTACGTTATAGTCCACTACTCTTTTTACAGGTACTAGTATTTTCATAATATGTTAAGTTTAAAGGGTTTTGCGGCTATAATTGTAAAGCTTTTTACACAATTTCTAAAGAGCTTAGGAAGTATTTATGGAACGTGATGTAATGGAATATGATGTCCTTGTTGTGGGTGCTGGACCTGCTGGACTTTCTACAGCCATAAGATTTGCTCAGTTAAACAAAAAAAATAATACAAATCACTCAATATGCGTTATTGAAAAAGGTTCTGAAGTTGGTGCTCATATTTTGTCTGGCAATGTATTTGAGCCAACAGCTCTTAATGAACTTATTCCAGATTGGAAGGAAAGAGAAGCGCCCCTTGATACACCAGTTAAAAAAGATGTTGTTAAATATCTGATAAACAAAAATATATCTATACCTGTCCCTCTGCCAGCCATATTAATGCCTAATTTCAATAATCATGGTAATTACATAATGAGTCTTGCTAATTTTTGCAGATGGTTAGCAAAAGAAGCTGAATCTCTTGGTGTCGAGATATTTCCAGGATTTACTGCTTCTGAAGTAATTATTGAAGATGATCAGTTGAAAGGAATTGTTACAGGTGAAATGGGTGTTGGTAAGGATGGTGAAAAGAAACCATCGTATCAACCAAGTATGGAACTTAGAGGGAAATATACAATTCTGTCTGAGGGTTGCAGAGGTCATCTTGGCAAACAAATAATTAAAAAATTTAATTTAGACGACGGTAAAGATCCCCAACATTATGGAATAGGGTTTAAAGAAATATGGGATATCAAACCTGATTTACATAAAGAAGGAACAGTTATGCATACTGCCGGTTGGCCAGCAAATGGAACAGTCTCGGGTTCTTATTGCTACCATGGAAAAAATAATCAACTTTATATGGGTTATGTTGTTCCATTGGATTATAAAAATCCTTATTTGAGCCCATATGATGAATTTCAACAATGGAAACATCATTCTGGGATATCGAAACTTCTTAAAGATGGCACTAGAGTAGCTTATGGCGCAAGAGCACTTATAAAAGGAGGTTATCAGTCTAGACCTAAAATGTCTTTCAATGGAGGACTTATTGTCGGTGATAATGCTGGTACACTCAATTTTCCCAAGATAAAGGGAACGCATACAGCAATGAAATCAGGGATGATTGCGGCAGAAACTGTTTTTGATGCGTTAGAAAATAATAATTTTGGTTCCGATCTTATTATTTATGAAGATAACATACGGAATTCTTGGCTTCAAAAAGAATTATATAAAGCAAGAAACTTTGGTCCCTTATTACATAAGTTTGGTAATTTTATGGGCCCTATTTTGGCTGCTATAGATCAATTCTTATTTAGAGGCAATCTGCCATTTACATTAAACCACCCTACTCCTGATTATGCTTGTTTAGAAGATGCCTCAAAAATGCCTAAAATTGATTATCCTAAACCTGATGGAGTTATATCTTTTGATAAATTAAGCTCTGTTTACCTTTCCAATACTTCACATGAAGAAGATCAGCCATGTCATTTGAAGTTAAAAGATGAAAACATCCCAATAAGTGTAAATTTACCTAAATATGCAGAACCAGCTCAAAGATATTGTCCTGCCGGTGTTTACGAGGTTGTAAATGAGGCTGGTCAAGACAAGTTTGTCATAAATGCACAAAATTGCGTCCATTGTAAGACATGTGACATCAAAGATCCGTCACAAAATATTACTTGGGTGACACCTGAAGGCATGGGCGGTCCAAATTACCTCAATATGTAATGTTTAAGCTTAGATATATTCTCTATACAGGATTATTATCTTTAGGTTTAATTGTTGCTTTTAATTTGTCTCTGATACCTAATTTCTTTTCTAAAACTAACGATGAGCAAAAATTTTTAGAACTTCTAGATAAAGAATTTGCTAAATCAGTAGAGGACAATCCCATCTATGCATCCTATATGGGAGATTTACGCTTCAATACACTATGGCCTGATTATTCAATTGAAAAGATAAATAATGATCATGAACATACATTAAAAGTTATACAAGAACTTGAGATGATGAGTGTTGATGATTTTTCACATGAAAATAAACTAAACTATCGATTATTTCTAGATGGTTACAAAAACTCTGCAGATAAACATCAATATCAAATACATTTACTACCTTTCAGTCATAGAGGCGGTATTCAGCTGCAACATGAAACAGCTGAATCATTACCTCTTCGTAATTTTCAACAATACATGGATTGGATTTCTCGTCTAGAAAAACTTAATGGTGTAATTGATCAATATATTGCGCTAGCAAACCAAGGAATTGAGAATCAAGTCATGCCCCCTAAGGTTTTAATGAGCAGAGTCTTAAATCAAATTAAATTACAAAATGTTGATTCTTATATAAATAGTCCATTCTATGATGCATTTGAGGTTTTACCAGATGAAATATCAAATCAAGAACAAGAACAAATAAGAGAACAAGCGCAAATTACTATAACCAATGTTGTAATACCCTCTTATGTAAAGTTATTAAATTTCTTTCAAAATTCTTATTATCCTAATTGTAGAGACACAATAGGAATTAGCGATATTAAAAATGGTTCGCAATACTATGAATTAATCGCAAGACAATTTACGACTACTGAGCTCACCCCTGATGAAATACATAATATTGGATTAAGTGAAGTCTCTAGGATAAAGAATGAGATGTTTAAAATTATGGATCAAGTTCAATGGAATGGAAGTTTTGATGAATTCTTAGACTTTCTAAGGACAGATAACCAGTTTTATTTTGAAACAGGTGAAGAGCTATTTACTGAATATCTTGCTACATCTAAAAGAATAGACCCTTTGTTGGTTAAATTATTTAAAGACTTGCCCTCTATGCCATATGGATTAAAACCTATACCAATGGAAAGTGCTCCCGATACTACAACAGCTTACTACCAAAGACCTGCTGCAGATGGTTCAAGAGCTGGATATTACTATGTAAATCTATATATGCCAGAGGTTAGACCTAAATATGAAATAGAGGCACTATCACTTCATGAGGCAATGCCTGGTCATCATTTACAAATTGCTTATACGATGGAATTAGATTTACCAAACTTTAGAAAATATGGCGGCTATACTGCATTCGTTGAGGGATGGGGTTTATATGCTGAAAGTCTAGGTGAGGATTTAGGGATGTATAAGGATCCATATTCCAAATTTGGTCAGCTAACATATGAAATGTGGCGAGCAGTAAGACTTGTTGTTGATACCGGCATGCATTACAAAGGATGGTCAAGACAACAGGCAATTGAATATTTCTTAGACAACGCAGCAAAAACAAAACAGGATGTCATAAATGAAATTGATAGATATATTAATTGGCCTGGTCAAGCATTGGCATACAAAATTGGCGAACTTAAAATAAAGGAACTTAGAGCTATTTCTGAGAATAAGTTAGGTGATGAGTTTGATATTAAAGAATTCCATCATGAGGTTTTGAGGCATGGAGGTATACCTCTTTATGTTCTTGAGGAAAATATAAATTCTTGGATCAATCAGCAAATAAATTAGCTCTTGTTGAGCCATCAAGTTTTAATTTTAATATAGAGACGTTTGACACAAATGTTTTTCAAAATGATATTCAATTTAATAAGCTAGAAATTTTTGAAGAGTTTGATAACTTTATAAGCACATTAGATAAAAATAAAATCTCATTTAATATTCTAAAGAGTCCAAAAAATTCGCCTGATAGCATATATCCTAATAATTGGGTTGTAACCTTTGAAGATGGAACCTATGACTTATTTAGTATGCAATCTCCTAATAGACGAATAGAGAGATCAAATTCAAACATAAAATTCTTAAATACAAACTATTCACTTAAAAATGATTTAACTGAGTATGAAGAACTAAATATTTTTTTAGAAGGAACTGGTTCTTTGGTTTTAGATAGAGTTAACAAAACCGCATATATGGCTGAATCAAATAGATCAAACGTAAGTTTAGCTTCAAAATGGTCTCAACTTAGAGGATATGATCTAGTTCATTTTAAAAGCTGTATAGAAAAAAAACCTACTTACCATACAAATGTTCTAATGTTTATTACAGATAAATTTGCTGGAATATGTTTTGATTCTATCTCCGATTCAAAATACTTACTATCAAGTATTGAAAAGACTCATAAGATTCTTAATTTATCTACAGAACAGGTTAAAAATTTTTCAGGTAATGCCATAGTTGTAAGAAATATTACTAATGATGCTAAATTCTTAATATCTTCATCAGGTCTAAAAGCTTTAGATTTAATACAAATAAAATTTATTGAAAAATATTACGATATCGTAGAAATAAATATTCCCACAATTGAAAGAATTGGTGGTGGTTCAGTCCGCTGCATGCTACTTGAATTATTCTAGATAATTATATTTATCAAAATTAAGCATCCAAGAGCAATAAGGATAGATCCTCCTATCTTATTGATAATTTCTTGAACTGGTTCCCATCTCTTTTGCACATTATCATGTGTAAGAACTATAGTTAAGAATGAGAACCAAAAAGAAGTGGCTATTGCAAAGTAGATAGGAATAAAGATTTTTCCAATAGATGAAATATCATCATTAAGAATGATTGAAAATAATGAAATAAAAAAAATAAAAGCTTTTATATTGAAGATGTTTGTAATAAATCCATTTATAAAACTGCTAGACATTAATTGTGATTTTTGAGATGTCTGTGATTCACTTTTGAATGATGAGATACCTATAAATATTAAGTAACAAGATCCAAACATAGATATAAGATCACCTGCTATATTATTTGACAGTAATAAAGTTGATATGCCAAATATTGCTAGGTAACAATGAATTAATATCCCAACTCCAATCCCAAATGCACAGAATAACCCCCCTCTTCTTTTATTAAGTGAGACTTCTCTAATAATTATTGCTGTATCTGGTCCTGGGCTCATTACAGCAAACAAATGAGCTAAAGCTGCATAAATCATTCTTATATAATTGTTGGCTCTATCTCTAGGTGAATATTAAACTCTTTATAGACTTTTGATTGAATGTCTAAAGAGATTTTTATTATGTCATCGTAACTAATATTGTTTTTGTTGGTAATTATTAGAGCATGACTTGAATGTAAATTATCAATAGATTCTTTATTAAGAGTACTTTTTATAAGTTCAATAAGTCTCCCAGCTCCAACTTTTACATTGAATTTATTATGATCCCATATTATTAAATCTGTTTTTTTAAAATTGTTATATGAAATACTTTTTTCATTAATAATAGGATTTTTAAAAAAGCTTCCCACATTTGGAATTATTTTAGGGTTAGGTAATTTAGAATCACGTAGTTCACTTATAATCTCACCTAGTTCTTTTGAAGTAATAGATTTTATATCTTTATTTTGAGAAGAAATAAGGCGTCTTATTCCTTCATAATCCATATTCAGTTTTTCAATATGACTAAATTCAAAGTCTATATCAATAATAAAATATGGTTTAGTTTGAAAAATTGATGATCTGTAGCCAAAATCACACTGATCTTTAAGCAGTTTTTTAAAAGTTTTATCTTCGATGTCATAAATATTGATACTTTTAATAAAATCAGAAACCTGAACTCCATATGCTCCTATATTCTGAACTGGTGCTGCACCCACAGACCCAGGAATCCCTATTAGATTCTCAATACCAAATCTATTATCCTCAATAACACTTAATACGAAATCATTCCAATTTACAGCAGATCCAACTCTATACAATGTTGATGATATTTTATTAATAGATGAATTTTTTGATTTAATTACTTTTTTATTTAGTTTTGTAGGAAGAACTAGGTTTGTACATTCTCCTATAATCAGGAATTCATCTGATTTCTTGCAATCAACTTTAAGAAAATCTTTATTTGATTCAATTTCATATAATGTATTTGTATAACAAGGAAGGTTGAAAGAGTTTTTAATCTTAATTTCAGAATTAGTCATTATCATTAAGGATCTTTAAAGCTTTTTTATAATCAGTCTCGGTATCTATTCCAATACTTAACTCTTCAATTTCCTCTAAATAAATATCATATCCATTATCTAAAAATCTCAATTGCTCAAGGTTTTCACGAATCTCATTTTTAGATCTAGGTAATGAAACAAAAGTACTTAAAGTTTTATAATTATATGAGTATATCCCAACATGTTGGAAATACTTTTCCTTGGTATCTGAGAGTATAGTTTGATCTACATTTCGTGAAAAATTTATAGCTCTATATGAGTCTGATAATGACACTTTTACATTATTGGGATCTTCGAAATCATTATCATTAAATAACGTACATGCTGATCCAACAGATGCATTTTTATTTTTAAAAATAATATCTGCTGTTTTGTTTATTGTTACCGGATTAATAAATGGCTCATCACCTTGCACATTAACTATAACCATATCATCACCAATATCTAAGTTTGACGCACACTCATGAACTCTATCAGTGCCAGATACATGTTCTACTGATGTTAAGATAACGTTTGGAGTAAAGTTCTTTACATGATCTTCAATTTTTTTTGAATCAGTTGCTATAAAAACTTTTGTAGCATTACTCTGTATAGCTCTAAGATAAACTCTTTCAATTAAACTCTTTCCATTCAAATCAAGAAGAGCTTTTTCTTTAAGTCTTGTACTTGAGAGTCTTGAAGGAATTACTACGATAAAGTCATCCATCACTAGGCAAAGATTGTATTCTTGACACTAAGTCATTTATAAATGATTCTTCTATCTTAGGCTCGACAGTTAAAAACCAGATTCTTGGGTTATTAAAATTCTTACAACGAGCTGCATCTTTTTCAGTCATTAATATCGGATGATGATCAAGAAATTCAAGATCGCTTTCTTCAAACTGATGATGGTCAGGAAAAGGGTGCCTTTCGATATCAAAATTTAATTGTGACAAGGTATCAAAGAATCTACCAGGATTCCCTAAACCAGCGACTGCATGTATCTGATTATGCATAGGCCATTTGTCAATATCATAAGTCTTACCTGTATTTAAATGCACAAATTTACTCGGCTGAAGAGTCATTAGAGTTTCACCATCCTCTGTTGGTCCCCCATTGTTGATTATATAGTTACCTGTCTTTAATCTCTTCGATGATTCTCTCAAAGGTCCAGCAGGAAATGTTAAACCATTCCCAAGTCTTCTTGATCCGTCTATAACAATAATTTCAATATCTCTATGCATTTTATAATGCTGAAGACCATCATCAGATAAAATTACGTCACAATCATTTTCATTTACTAAATTTTGTATTGCTCTAGGTCTATTTTTATCTAGATAAAGAGGTGCATTTAAATTAGCAAGCATTTGCGCTTCATCTCCTGATTTCTTATATTCAGTATTTTCGTCAACTCTAAGAGTTCCTGAAAAGTTTCCACCATAGCCTCTTGAAACAATTCCTACTTTTAGACCTCTCTCTATTAATTTTGAAGCAATATATTTCACTAAAGGCGTTTTACCAGTCCCACCGATATTTATATTTCCCACAACAACAACTGGTGTATCTGTTTTGAAAGACGAAATCTGGTTTTTAAGATATTTTCTTCTTCGTCTATTGGTTAGGAAAGTAAAAATCCAAGAGAAAGGTAAAAGTAGATATAGCCACAAATGTTTTTGATACCAAGCATTTATTACAAAACTAGAATTATTTTCAACATCATCAATTGGCTGTAAATATGAAACTTTCTGTAAAGATGTTGATGATGACTGCTTACTTTCAATTGGAATATTTTTATAAAGTGAGGCGTATATACCTTCTTCTTCAAGAAGATCTATATGCTTACCTTGTTGTGATATAGCACCATTATCTAATACAACAATTTGATCAGCGTTTTCAATTGTTGATAATCTATGAGCAATAACTATTGTAGTTCTATCAGATATTAATTTCTCAAGAGACTCCTGAACTAGTTCTTCAGATTCAGTATCAAGTGCTGAGGTTGCCTCATCAAGAATAATGATAGGAGAATTTTTATAAAAAGCTCTTGCTATGGCAAGCCTTTGTCTTTGCCCGCCTGATAGAAGAACACCGTCATCACCAATTTCTGAATTAATCCCTTCAGGTAATTTATCTATAAAATCTAAACATCCAGCTAATCTTGCAGACTCCATCACCCTTTCACTATCAAATTCGTCATCACCATAAGCTATATTTTTTTCTATAGTGTCATTAAATAATGTTGGTGACTGAGTAACGATGGATATGGATTTTCTAAGAAAACTTAAATCATATTCATTATTTGGAATTCCATCAATTAATATCTGCCCTGTGTAATCTGAATAGAATCTTGAAATTAGATTAGCTAATGTCGATTTTCCTGATCCTGATTTACCAACAAATGCTATTGTTTCATGCTTATTAACACTTAAATTAATATTGTTTAATATATTTTTATCATCAGCATACCCAAATGAAACATCTTTAAACTCTATAACGCCCTCAATAGCCTTGGTTGAGTCTCCAGCATTTATCTCATCATCGAAATCTAATTGATCAAATATCTCATTCGCAGCAGCCAAGCCTTTTTGTATAACGCCATTGATACTTGATAATTGTCTTATAGGTTTTGCCATCAGTCCTGCTGCAGTGAAAAAAGCTACAAAGGTTTCAGCATCCAAAGTTATTCCTAGTGATGAACCTAAGGCAAAATATGCAATTAAGGAAAGAGATATAGAAACTAAAAATTGGATTATTGGTGTGGCTAAATTATTAGTAGCTTCAAGTTTGAGATTTTGAACTTTATTTGATGAGTTAGCATATGCAAATCTACTATTTTCATAGTCTTCGGCACCAAATGATTTAATCTCAACATGACCGTTTACAGCTTCGGATGCAATATGAGTAACATCACCCATTGCGGTTTGTATTTTTTTTGCTAATCTTCTCAGTCTTTTACCAGCAAAATACACAATTATTGCAATTAAAGGAGCTGTAACTATCAAAAGCAAAGTTAACTTCCAGTTAAGATAGATCATATAAAAGAATAAACCTATTAATAAAAATCCTTCTCTAACTAGAGTTTTAATTGCATTAGATGCTGCCCCAGAAACTTGTGTTGTTGTAAATGTAATTCTATTAATTAATTGGCCAGACTGATTTTGATCAAAGTATTTCTTGGGTAGCTGATGTAACTTTTTAAAGAGCTCATCACGGAGATGATAAACAACTCCAAAACCAACTCTAGCCATAAAGTAATTACCAATAAAGAAACCTAACCCTCTTACAAGAGCAATACCAATTAAAGATAAAGCAAGAAGTTGTTGCCTATCTTCGGAGTTATCATTAATGAAACCAATAATTTGTCTAATCCATTCAACTGCTGCTATATCTGCTGATGCAAATAATATAAAACCAAAAATGCTTATTAGAAAAGACCATTTATATCTCCATGAGTAAGAAAATAATCTTTTTAATGAATTTTGTTTCATTTTGCTAAAGTCCTAATTTGAACATCAGTGAACGAATTTTTTTGTAAAAAGTCCATAAGCTCTATAGTTATTTTATGAGTAACATCTCCTTCTATGCTTAGAATAATTGTATCTTCGACAATTAATTCATTTAAAAGTGCATTTTTTAATTCATCATTATTAACCACATAAGAATTATTCTTAAAAATTACACTATTATCATTAAAAACATAAATCTGGTTAGATATCGAAGATCCCTCTATATTGAATGATTCAGTGGATGGTAAATCCAGATCAAGAAATTGAGAATCTGTTATCTTTGACGTCGCAACAAAGAAGATCACTAGAATAAATACAATATCTATTAATGGTGTAATTTCAATAGTGGGATTTTTATTTGAGGTTTGAGCAAATTTCATTAAAAATTATCGATAAAAGAAGAAGTCTTACTTTGTAACAAGATCATTAATTTATTAACTTTTTGTTCAAAGTGTCTATGTAAAATGAGACCTGGAACCGCAATCATTAATCCAAAGGCAGTTGTAATTAGAGCTTGTGAGATGCCACTTGCTAATAAGTCAGGTGATGCTGCACCTGAAGATTGAAAGGTTGAAAAAACAGTTATCATTCCTACAACAGTTCCCAAAAGGCCTAACAATGGAGAAATAGTTGAAACTACTCCAAGCATTGAAAGATTCCTTTCGAGTTTATATTTAATTTCAATAGATTTTTCCTCTAATTTAGATTCAAGTAAATCTCTAGATAATTCTTTATATTTGTATACAGTGATTAAAAGATCTCCTAAAGATGAAATATCTGCAACAGCCCTCTCCTGGTAATCATCTAAAAGGTCTCTATCGATTAAATTCTTAACTTGTTTATCTAGGCCTGAGGGAGAAACAAGTCTTTCTTGTAACATCCAGAATCTTTCAATAGAAATTGAAATTATAGTTATGGAGCAAATTAAAAGAGGCCACATAAACCAGCCACCTGCTACAAAAATATCACTCATTAATTTTTCTTAGGCCCCCATCAAAAATTTCATAAACTGCATCCATCATATTAGCAAAATTTAAATCATGAGTTGCCAGAATGATCCCAATATTACTTTTTTGTGAAATTTCTAGAATTAATTCTTGAATAAGCTTAGAGGTCTTATTATCAAGGTTACCAGTTGGTTCATCCATAATTAAGAAATTTGGATTGTTTGATAAGGCTCTTGCAATTGCTAATCTTTGTTTCTCTCCGCCAGAAAGTTGGTACGGATAAGATTTAAATTTATCTTTTAAGCCAACACTTATTAAGAGTTCATCAATATTTGGATTACTTTTATTATTATTTAAGTCTTGAACAATTTTACAATTATCAAAGGCATTAAAATCTTCAAGAAGGTGATGAAATTGGTATACAAATCCAAAATTATCTAGCCTTAAGCTTGCTGATGAATCTGAATTTAAATCACTATAATTTATTTCATTAAAGAAAATCCTTCCTGACGAATAATCATCTAATTTAGCTAAAAGATGTAAAAAAGTAGATTTACCACATCCTGAGGTACCTATTATCGAACATGTTTCTCCCTGAGACATAGAGAAATTAATATTACGCAATACAGAATTCTTAATTCCATCTGTAATAAAAGTTTTCGATAAATCTTCTGTAAAAATTTTATTCATGTCTTAGAACCTCATTAGGATTCAATTTAGCTGCTCTTGTTGATGGCCAAACAGAAGAAATAAAGCATAAAAGAAATGATGAAAGTAGAACTAAAGTTATTTGATTAAAATTAAAAGCATATGGAAAATAATTAATAAAATAATTATCCAATAATGATCTATTAATTAATGCTTCAATAAAGTTAATTAATGGATCAAGATTTAACGTAATTAGTATCCCCAGTATGAGACCCGAAATGATACCTAACATTGATATATATAAACCTTGAAAGATAAAAATACTCACAATTATAAAGTCTGATGCACCAATTGTTTTGAGAATAGCTATCTCTCTTTCTTTTGATTTTACGCTCATAATTGTAGTACAAAGAACATTAAAAGCAGCTACACCAATAATTAAGAATACCAGAATACCTATTATTAATTTTTCTAATTGAACCGCTTGAAATAAGGTTCCATGAGTTTTTTCCCAGGTTGATGATGCATATATATTGTCTTGAGTAGATATTTCTAAAACAATATCTGAACCAATAACTCTTGAATTCATAATATCTGTAACCTTTAATCTTATATTTTCTGTTGCATCCACAAATCCTTTAATTTTTTGAGCAGAATTATGAGTGATCAAAGCTAAATTCTGATCTGGCTCAGCTTTTAATTCAAAAATACCAGAAACAATAAATTTAAAACTTCTTGGGAAAGATCCAATTATGGATGATCTCATTTCTGAAGTTGTTATATTTACCTCATCACCAATAGAAGCTCCCAAATGAGCTGCTAACCAATATCCCAAAATGATTTCGTTATCAGTCAAGGATTCTAAAGAACCCATCAACATATTGTTGGGAAGTATTGAAACTTCAGACTCTTTCTTTGCGTCTATTCCAGTTAGAGCAATTCCCTTTGATCTATTACCTATAGATATTAATGCCTGAGTTTGGATAAATGGTGCTGCTGCCACAACATTTGGATTTTTCTCTATTTTATCAATTAGTAATTCATAATTAGAAATAGGTTCTTTTGAATGAATTAATACGTGCGGTATTACACCTAATATTCTATCTCTTAGTTCTTTTTCAAACCCATTCATGACCGATGTAACGATGATAAGAGCCGCCACACCGATAGTTAAACCCATAACAGCCATAATGGAAGTAAAGGATACGAATGCTCCTTTGCTTGATCTAAAATACTTTAGGCCAAGGGAGGCTGAAAGTTTAAGCATTACTTTAATAGTTTTTCTAGGACGTTTTCTATACTACCTTTATATGGAGGTCTTATAGAATCAAGTAATTTATCTAAACGAAATCCTATTTGCTTATAAATTGGTTTATTATTCGAAAAGTTCATAAATCCATCAAAACCATCATATTTGCCCATTCCAGATGGACCAACTCCTCCAAAACCTAATTCATTTTGTTGAATATGTCCCATAATGTCATTAACTGTAACTCCACCAGAGGTTGTTGAGTTTACAACTTTTGTTTCTTCATTCTTATTTTTACCAAAATAATATAAGCCCAATGGTTTATCATTTTTGTTTATATAGTTAATTGGTTCATTTATGTCCTTGTAAGTTTTTATTGGAAGTAAGGGACCAAAAATCTCTTCTTTCATTATTTGCATTTCATCAGTTGGGTTTAAAACAAGTGTTGGAGGGATTTTATGTGATTCTTGCTGTGAGAAATCTTCATTTGCTGGATTAATTTCCACAAGCTCTGCACCATGATCTTTGGCGTCTGTTAGAAGACCATTTAATCTATCATAGTGTTTCTGATTTATTACTGACGTGTAGTCAGGGTTATATTTAAGATCGCTATAAAATTCATTAACTTGATCCTTACATGCTTCTACAAAATTATCCTTCTGTGTTTCATGCACATAAACATAATCAGGTGCTAGGCATATTTGACCTGCATTAAGAGTCTTATTAAACATTACTCTTCGTGCTGTTATTTCTATATTTGAAGAATCACTGACTATAACTGGAGATTTTCCTCCAAGCTCAAGAGTTAATGGAACTAGATTTTCAGAAGCGGCACGCATCACATGCTTTCCGATATTACCACTTCCTGTAAATAATAAATGATCAAACTTAAGCTTAGTAAAAGCGGCGCCTACGTCAGGACCGCCTAGAAATGTTGCAAATTCAGTTTCATCAAAAGCACTGTCACAAATTTCTTTTAGAAGCTCAGAAGTAATAGGCGTAAATTCACTAGGTTTATGCATCACCTGATTGCCCGCACTAAAGATTCCAGCTAAAGGAGCTAGAGATAAATACATTGGAAAGTTCCATGGTGATATCATTCCAACAACTCCAAGCGGCTCCCTATGAATATATGACTTAGCTCCCATTAGTCCAAATGGGAAGTTAGATTTTCTCTTCTCATCCTTCATCCAGGACTTTAAATGTTTTCTTGCATGAGAAAATGCAGGGAGAACGCCATAAACATCAGATATTAGAGATTGATTAGGTGACCTTGCTCCAAAGTCGGCATCTAATGCTTCAGTTATTCTTTCTTTATTTTGAATAACCATATCTTTGACTCTGTCTAATCTATCTATTCGTAGTTCATATGAAGGCGGACCTTCATTTAAGTAATGTTCTCTTTGAAGTTTTAGAACCTCTTCCATTGTTCTTTGATTTTCCATAATATCCTCCAAGCTGAATTAAGATCTGTTCTCTTTGTCTTTATTGTTAGCTTTTCTTATTATATCTCTTATTTCAGACCAATCATTGTCTGAAAGTTCTGATAAATTAGAGAAAGTTCCTCCGCCACTCAGATACTGTGCACCATCTAGGGCAATAGTTTGTCCAGTAAGATATTCACAACCATCAGCCATTAAAAAAGTTGCTAGATTTTGTAATTCTTCCATTTTTCCTGCTCTACCGAGAGGAATAGCTTTATAGGTATCTTCGCTTATATCACCCTTTGGGCTTAATCTAGCCCAAGCACCCTCGGTTGGGAATGGTCCAGGGGCAATAGAATTTAGTCTAATTCCATAAGGACCCCATTCAACTGCCAATGATTTTGTCATTGCATCTAATCCAGTTTTTGACATTGCTGAAGGTACGACGTAAGCAGATCCTGTCCATACCCATGTAGCTAGTATAGAAATTATTGATCCTTTACATTTTTGCTCTATCCATCTTTTACCAACTGAATGAGTTACATAAAAAGTTCCATGGAAAACTATATTTGCAATTGCATCAAACCCTCTTGAAGATAAATCCTTTGTTGGAGAAATAAAATTACCTGCTGCATTGTTTACAAGACCATCAAGAGGACCTTCTTCAAAAATTCTACCTATATAATCGTCGACATCTTGTGGTGATCTAATATCTAGAGGCTCATGTTTAACATCAACACCATATTTTTCTTTTAGCTCATTAGCTGTATCTTCCAATACATTTCCACGTCTTCCACAAATATAAACTTGAGCACCATGTTTTGCGTAGTGAGTTGCCATTTCTTTCCCAAGACCAGTTCCTCCTCCAGTGACTAAAATCCTCTTATCTTTTAGTAAATCATCTTTAAACATATTTCCTCCCTATACATCTATTATTTCTACTATTGAATCTGCCCATTTAGATGAATCATTTAATGAAGGTACCATAGTTAATGATTTACCTCCATTTTCTAAAAATAACTCCTTATATTCATCATCTATTTCATATAATGTTTCTAAATTATCGGCTGTAAAAGCGGGTGAAAGAACAAGTATATTTTCTATGCCTTTGCTTGGAAAACTTTCTAAAACTTCATCGGTAAAGGGTTCAAGCCAGTTTTTTGTTAATCTCGACTGGAATGAAACTGTGTATTTATCTGGAGAAATATTAAATCTGCTTGCAATAAGCCTAGTAGTTCCATAACACGTTGCTTTATAGCAAAACTTATTTTCATTAGTTATTTCATTTTCGCAATTGTTATCAGCACAAAGAGAATCATCATATATATCATCAACTGCTTTAGTTGGTAATCCGTGATAACTAAATAAGATGTGATCATACTTATCAATATCAAATGATTTAAGCTTATCCTCCCAAGAATCTATAAATGATTCTTGCTCATAAAATTGATTTATAAACTTTATAGACGGTGTAACACTCTGTTTTTTTAGAACTCTAGAAATTTCATCAAAAACGGATCCAGTTGTTGCAGTGCTATATTGAGGAAATAAAGGAAGTATTATAATTTCATCAAGATTTTGAGAAATTAACTTTTTTAATTTATCTTCAATAGATGGAGATTGATATCTCATAGCAAATTCCACCTCAATGTGGGGAACTTTTTTACTAACTTTATCAGCTAAAGCAGATGTATTTGTTATGAGAGGCGAACCATTTTCAGTCCATATTTTTTTATAAATCTTTCCGGAACTGAAAGCCCTGAAAGGAACAATGATAAGTGTAACTAGAATAAATCTGAAGATATATGGAACGGTAATAACTTTTGGATCCATTAGGAATTGTCTTAGGTATTTAAAGACTGATAAATATCCTGGATCATCAGGTGTGCCAAGATTTATGAGTAACAGTCCTTTTTTAGTCTTCATATCTATATTTAAATATTGGGTGTAATACTATAAAAACAAACAAAATAAAACATAGAATTCCGCTTGCAAAGTACAACAATGAACTATTATAAATGTACAAAGGCATAGCTACTATAGGTGTGAGTATATGACCTATAGGAAGAACTGATCCCAAGTGTCCTGCAGCTTCACCTTGATATTCAGGTTGTTGAGCTATTGAAAGTCCGGATGAATTAGCAGGTCTAACCATGCCCAAACCAACTCCATGGAGGATAATGGAAGAAAAATATGTTGCAATCGAGTCTGATACAGCCATTACGCAATATGAAATAGTAAGTATTAAACAACCATATATCAGTAATTTATAATTATTTAAATTAAACATACTGGTAAACATATTTTGACTAACGATTGTAGATATTGATAAAAGAACAAATGTGAAACTGATCAATAATGTTATATCTTCAAGATTATCGAAATTGTCTGTTAAATAAAAACCAATGGATTGTAATAAAGATGCTGAGCAAAGACTCAAAACTGATGCAAATACTAAATAAGGCCATACAGTAGGCGCAAGTCTTGATAATTTAGCTGTTGGGATCTCTGAGACCTCCATAGGCTTATTTTCTAGTGTAAAGAAAACGCCCATAGCAACTACTATTCCTAAAATAGAGAAGAAAATAAAGGGGGCTAATGCTGATATCAAATATAAATACCCACCTAAAAGTGGGCCAACCAATGTGCCTAAAAGAAAATTTGATTCAAATCTTGCAAATTTCTTGGTTCTCTTGCTTTTAGGTGTAATGTCAGCAATATAAGCAAACGATGCAGGTCTTGTAGCCGATCCCAATAATCCATAAATTGTTCTACCTAATATTAAAAGCGGAAATACAAATGCAGCACTTAGAATATTTTTATCTGCCAGATATATTGGCAATATAAGAATTATCATGGATATTGAATATCCAATATATCCAAGTATTGCTATATTTCTTCTTCCATATTTATCAGACGCTCTTCCCCATGGTGCAGACGTCATTGCCCAGGCTACAGCAGATAAAGAAAAAATAAATGAAGCTTGTATTTCTGAAAGGCCTAAGTCCCTTGCTAATGGTGGAATGATTGCATAAACAAAGGACATACCAAGACCAACAGCAAAAAGCCCTGATTTTAGCCAGAACATTGGTTTCTTCACTTTATTAAGAGATACCTATTTTTGAACGAATTTCTTCAATGAATTCTTGCGCTAATGGACGAACCTTTTTAGCTCCGTCGGAAAGATGATCTTTTACTAAGTCTTTTTGCTCTTTTAAATCAAAATATCTTTCACGTATTGGTAAAAGAGAATCATTAGCCTTATCAAAAAGCTTGTTTTTAGCATCACCCCAAGATATACCATTATTATATTCTTCCCTAAATTCAGCTATTTCTTCATCTGATGCAAAATTCTCATAAATACTAAAAACATTACAGGTTTTGTGATCTTTGGGCTCACCAGGCTCAAGTGAGTTAGTGACAATCTTCATAATTGATTTTCTTAATGTTTTTTCATCACAAAGCAAAGGAATTACATTGTTATAAGATTTACTCATTTTTCTTCCATCTATTCCTGGAATTGATTCCTCATCATTAATGATTGCCTCTGGAACTTCAAAAGTGTTACCAAATATATGATTAAATCTATTTGCTATATCTCTTGTCATCTCTAAATGTTGAAGCTGATCAGGACCAACTGGAACATGTGTTGAATTGAACATTAATATATCAGCAGCCATTAATATTGGATAAGAAAACAAACCCATGTTTATTCCTTTGTCATCATCATTATTTTCTTTTAGTGACTTATAAGCATGCGCCCTATTCATTAATCCTTTAGCTGTTACACAATGAAGTATCCAACTTAATTCTAATATTTCTCTAATGTCAGATTGTTTGTAAAAGAAAGAGTTATTAGTATCTAATCCGCTCGAAAGCCATGCAAAAGCAATATTCTCAATAGATGAAGTAACCTCTTGGGGATTATTAACTTTAATAATCGAATGATAGTCTGCTAAAAAGAAGAATGAATCTTTAGATTCTTTAGCTAATTCAAGACTTGGCTTTATAGCACCGAAATAGTTTCCTAAATGTGGCGTGCCTGAAGTAGTAATACCTGTTAAAATTCTATTTTTCATTAACATAATTATAAACGCGATCTATCAAAAAAATGGAAAGAACTGATCAAATAGTTGAATTAATATCAAAAGCAAATCAGTCATTTGAAAGCGGCGTTATAAGAGATGGGCAAAAACTTACAAGGGAAGCACTTAAACTAGTCAAGGTACAAGGAAAGATTCCTAATAAACTCAAACATAAACTGAATGCAACAGTAGCCCTTTCTAGATATTTTGATGATATTTCCTCTTTTGCAACTAATCCAAAAAGAGATGAGCTAGTAAGCAAAATTAAAGAAATAGCAGATAATCCTTTAAAAAATCCACGCAAACAAGCAGATGAGATTCATAAAGTTCAAGCCCAATGGCAAACATTAGATCAAACATCTAAGACAGCTTCTCAAAAACAATGGAACATATTTAGATCCTATGTTGATAAAGCCTGGTTACCCTGTGGTGATTTCTTCGAGGAACTCAATAAACAAAAGTTAGTAAATGCGACAAAAAAACAACAAATAACTCAAGATCTAAATGAGTTTGTTAAGAAAAATAATAACAAGTTTCCAACCATTAGGATCTTAAGAAGTAAATTAAGGAAATTTGATGATTCATGGAATAGTCATGCACCAGTTAGAGACAATGTATTTAGAAAACTTAAATCAGATTTTATGGATGCTAAAAAACCAATTTTTGATGAAATAAATAAACAAAACGAGCAGATAAAATTAAAAAAAGAACAAATCATAGAATCTGTTGCCAAAATAAATTCAGAAGATATGGATGAAAATATTTCTAAATATATGAACCTAAAAAAAGACTGGAACATTCTTGATAAGTTGCCACATAAACTAGAAAAAACGTTATGGAAAAAATTTATATCATCTGGAGATAGGTTTTTTGAAGAACAAAACAAAAATAAACAGCTCCAACTTGATGAGTTAAATCTTGTTTTAAAAGATCTAAAAAAATATGAGATTACGGATCTTCAAGAATTTCTTCAAAAATTTGATCTAATCAATAAATCAAAAGAATACAAAACTCTTCAGAATCAAATTATTAAATTACGTAATGATGAGAAAGATAAGAGAAATAAAGAATCTATTAATGATTTAGAGAAACTATTTGAATATGTTACTGAAAAAAAAGATCCATCTGATTTAACCAACTTAGATAGTTCATACAAGGAAATATTTGATTATAAATTTGATATGCATTCTAAAGATGAAATACTTGAATCGTGCATCAGAATAGAAATGATATGCAATATTGAATCGTTAAAAAAAGATGAAAAAATAAGAAATCAAATACAACTAAAGATTCTGACCGAAAAATTTAATAAAGCTCAACAAACAAAAAAAGAAGAGATTCTTTTACACATTAAGAATTTTTTCTTGAATCTATCAATCTCAAAAGTTGGTGCTACTGAAAAAAATCTTTGGAAAAGAATAATTAAAGCTATTAAGACTTCTTAAGATTCAACTCCTCTTGAATTAATCTGTGCTTTTCTCTATCAAGACTATAGAAATAAAAGATCACTATGGGTATAAGTAGCATTATTGGAACCAACCCGCCTTGTGCTGATATTAAAAAGATAACCTGATCATCTGAAGGGTTGGTAGAGGTAAATCCAATAATACTTAAGACAAAACCAGCTATTGCAGTTCCAAATCCAGTATTAACCTTTTGTAAAAAACCAAGTGCAGCAAAAAGAACGCCTTCTTGCCTTTTATCAGTAATTAACTCTACTTCATCTGCTATATCAGCGACCATAGAATCACGAATCATATTGCCAATAATGTTATTGGTAATTCCAATAAGAATAAATATCCATAAAAACATCACTAGTTGATATGTCCCTTTTGGAGGTGTCAAATCAAAATATCCTAATAAAAGTGGCGCTGGGTAAATAATTCCAGTTAAAAACATGGAAATTAATATTATGGTTCTTTTTTCAAATAATTTTACTAATCTTGGAGCTAACGCAAATGCTAGGAATGCACATACAACATACATAGGCAAAAATAATGTAATTTGAGTTCCAGTTAATTCCCAAAAATATGTATTAATATAAAGAGTTAATGTATTTCCTAGACCCCATGCAACAGATAGGCCAAATGAGCCAAAAAAGAATATTACAAAAGTCTTATTAGTTAGTGCCAACCTAATTTCTGAAAATATATCTTTTAAAGTAATTCTTCCTTCCCAAGATGATAAAGCAGTTCCATATCGCAAAGTAGCTATTGAAGAAATAATAATAAATAAGCCCATAATTGCTGCACCCGTATAACCAAAAGGAGCCCAAGCATCAGGATTTAACTGACCCATCGTATATTCAGGGGTAGAAGCGAAGAAAACATAGTAACCTAAAAAGGCATTTGAGAGACCTGCTAACCATGCAAACAATTCACGAATAGAGAATAATGATGTTCTTTCGTCATAGTCTTTAGTTATTTCTCCTCCAAGAGCTCTATGAGGCACATCAAAGAGTGTCATCCCAAATCTTGTAATGATGCAAAATGTAAGCATCCAGATAAATAAAGAAGCTTGGGTTAATTCCCAATCTGATCTTGGCATGAATAAAAATATATACCCGACTACAATTGGGACTATAGAAGCAAATAAATATGGATGTCTTCTTCCTATAGAGGAGTTTGTTCTATCTGAAATTGATCCAATTATTGGATCTGTAAAAGCATCAAAAAATAAAGCTATAGCTATAGCTAAACCAGCTAGTCCAGGCTCTAAACCAACAACGTTTCCATAGTAAAAAAGTAAAAAGAATGTGAACATGTCAACCTTGATACCATTTGGTACAGCACCTGTTGCATATGCTATCTTTGCCTTATTTGTTAACAATTTTTATCTAAATGTTGAATGAGTTCATCTTTAAACTTATTAAAGACAGGTTCTTCTATTAAATGTCCCATATTTTCAATCATCAAAAGCTTACTATTAGGTATTAGTTTATGAGAATGAAAAGCATTCTTAGGTTTAACTAATGGATCAATGTCACCATGAATTATTAGTGTTGGTATTTTAATATTGTTAACTTTCTTAATTCTATCTCTTGTCCCTAGAATTGCAGCCATTTGTCTTATAAAGCCGGTATCATCTTTACTCCTATCTATTGACTGGCCTACTTCATCTTTAAATTCTTCTGTGTTGTAGTTATATCCTTTCATACCAATGGTTGAAACTAACCTAACAGCCCTATCAATTCTCTCTTCTTTTGTAGCATTTTTAAATGCTCTTTCTTGTAACAATCTTATAACCTTAAAGCTTGGTCCATTTGTAGGATTGGGTGTAGATACCATTGAAGCAATTTGTGTATAAGAATGAAATCTTTCGGGATAGTTGGCAACCAATATTTGTGAAATCATTCCACCCATAGACATACCAATCACATGAGATTTCTTAATGTTTAAATAATCGATAAGCATTACAGCATCATTGGCCATATCATCTAACTTATATTCTGATTTAATGGGTATATTTAGATAATATTTTAAATAGTTACTTAAAAATGTGGGATTAGATTCAAATCTTGTTGAGAATCCCATATCTCTATTGTCATAAGCGATAGGTCTATAACCAGAATCCTGAAGTCTTTTAATCATATAAGGTGGCCAAAATGTGAGCTGGCCGCCCAAACCCATCACCAACAGCACTGGTATACCATCTAAGGGACCATAATCTCTGTAATAAATTTCTAGGTTATCTTTTTTTGCATAACCTTCTTCAAATCCAGATGTAGCATTAAAGAACATTATTAGACTAACTTGCTAGTAGCGGTTGCGCTAGCCACAATCTTTTCATTTTGAAACAGCTCTGCACTAGTATATGCAATTGTTCTCCCATCTTTAATATATTTTGCTCTTACGAAAATTTCTCCGACTGTGCAAGGCCTAAGAAATTGAACATTGATATCAAGAGTCAATGGATTAACTTGACCATTTTTTAAAGCCAAAACAAGTTGAGCCATGCATGAATCTAACATAGCAGTTACAAATCCACCTTGAACGATAGTATCGTTTGAATGTGTTAACTCAACAGAGGCATTAAATTTAAGTTCAAGAGTTTTATTATCTTTATCAAGATTAAAATCTGAGAAACCTAAGATATCTAAAAATTTAGGTTTATTAATACTAAAAGGATTAAATTCATGCATATTTATTGTTAAGTGGCGGAGAGACAGGGATTCGAACCCTGGAAGGAGTTGCCCCCTTGCTGGTTTTCAAGACCAGTGCATTCAACCGCTCTGCCATCTCTCCTAAAGCCAATCATTATAAATTATTTAGTAAGGCTATAGTAGTTAATGAAAAGATTGGTGATGCGTGTAAGATATAAATATGAGTAATTCAGTGAATTGGATAATTATAGGATCCATTATCGATATTATTTTTAATGGCATAGTTTGGTTTGTGATTGCATTATGCTTATTGCCAATTATTGATAAATCAGATGAATGGACAAGAAAAGCTATGTCATTTATGGATAAAGCCGATAAGTTGGTACGTAAAATTTTAAATATTTCGTATGAATGGATTGAAAAAAAGAACTTAAGAATTGTATTTGCTTTATTTCTTATAATTCTCTTAGGAACACTTGCCGAGTTTGAAATCATTCCTAAAATCATTAGGTAAAATCTTTCATGACTTTCAAGTTATTTTTAGCTTCTCACAAACAACTTAAAACGCCAATAAATTAAAAAGGCTAGTATTGAATAAGTAAACTTTGCTATTTGTTTTATCACCGGTAAAGAAGTTAGGGTAGCTAACCAGTTGTATCCTTGAGTCCTTCTCCAAACATAGATAAATGCATCTACGCCAACCAATTCACTTCCGTCAGCTAAGATGACATGTAGCTTTTTTAAATATTTATCTTCCATTTCACTACAATCAATAAATTTAATATTTGATCTTTTTATATAATGTTGAATTTCAATATTACAGATTGAACATTTTTCGTTAAATAGAACCGTGTCTGTAGTTTCCATAGATTAATTAACTATTCCAAAATATACAAAAACAGACCATACAGCAAAATAAATTAAAGCACCGACTGACAGACCTATAACTATGGTAAGTAATTTTTTAAGAAGCTTCATATTTTCTCTTTAATTATTGGTGACTACATTCTATAAAAAAAAATACTTATATATAATAAATTTATAAAAAAATGTAATGAAGAATTTATTAATAATATCTTTAAGTTTAGTATTTTTAATCTCATGTGAAGTTGCACAATCAAAAAATATTTATTCCCCACCAACAAATAAAACTAAACCAATTGAAAACTTTTTTTATTATAGCGATCTAAATTCACTAGAAAATATAAAAAATGAAATAAAAAAAATCTTAATAATTAATGATGATGATATCAAAAATATTAAATCTACCGAGATAAGTAATTTCATTGACTGCGGATATATGAATGAAGAGATATATGTCGATTATATTAATAGAATTTTTGACTCATCCTTAAGTATAAAAATTATCTTTAGTGATAAAAAACTAAATGATAAAGATGTAGCTTTTGTTGATTTTAATTACACATTTAAATCTAAAGAAACTGGAACTACTTGGCGTTTTTCAACTGCTAAATCTAAAGATCTGTTAGTTGGCAATCCTGTTTATGACGACAATCCATATAGAGAATGCTCATCGACACAAAAACTAGAATCTAGTTTAAGAAATGTTTTAGAATATCAACTATAGTTAATAAACAATGACAAAATTTCTTCTTTCAATACCCTTTCTTTATGCAATTCTGATGTTTGTATCAATCAGTAAACAAGACAGCTGGAGTACTAATCTTTTTTCTAAGATTCTTATATATCTGATGATAATTATTT
>CACLBJ010000007.1 GCA_902605165.1 uncultured SAR86 cluster bacterium
CTTACGTTTGGAATGACGTAATTAGTGAATCTGATTTTGCAATTCGTTCCGTCAATATAGTCAATGAAAAAATAGTTATTAATTATCTGGTAGATACCATTTCAAAAATCAAATTCTTCGATATGAATGGAAATCATCTGAATGATTTCAATTTTGAGCTTGCTGGAACCATGGGTGGATTTGGAGGCGGAATAGATGACAAGGAGACTTACTTCAATTTTTCTAACTATGTTACGCCGACTAAGATCTACAAAATAAATATGGAAGATTTCTCTTATGATGTTTTTTGGGAAGAGCGACTAGCAGATCATAATGTAGATGATTATGAGACAAAATTATGGTTTTATGAATCAAAAGATGGAACTAAAATACCACTGCATATCAGTAATTTAAGTAATATAAATGTTGATGAGAATACACCAGTCTTGCTTTATGGATATGGGGGTTTCGATATCTCAATCCTACCTGGCTTTAGTAAAAGATTTCTATCCTGGATGAATCAAGGTGGTGTAGTTGCGGTCGCAAGTTTGCGAGGTGGATCTGAGTATGGAGCAAAATGGCACGAGGATGGAATGCTCTTTAATAAACAAAATGTCTTTGATGATTTTGCCTATGCTGCAAAATTTTTACATGCAACTGGAATTGGCTCTCCTCAAACAACTGCAATTGAGGGAAGATCAAATGGTGGGCTTTTAGTCGGAGCAACTATGCTTCAAAATCCAGAGTTATTTAAAGTGGCCTTACCCGGAGTTGGAGTTATGGACATGTTGAGATTTCATAAGTTTACAATTGGCTGGGCATGGACAAGCGACTACGGATCACCAGATGAAAAAGATGCTTTTTTAAATTTGTATGAGTATTCGCCCTATCACAATATTAAAGATGGAGTTTGTTATCCAACTACTTTAGTTTTTACTTCTAACAGAGATGATCGTGTTGTGCCATCTCACTCATATAAATTTGCAGCTCGTCTCCAAGAAGCCCAAGGTTGTGAAAATAAAATTCTAATTAGAATTGAAGATCGAGCTGGACATGGTGCAGGGACTCCTCGATCAAAACAGATTGAAGCAATATCTGAAATATATGGATTTGCTTTAAATGAAATTTCTAAGAAATAATTAAGTTTTAATTTTTAAGAATCTTCTCTTACCAACTTGGACAAGTAGCTCTTGATTTTTTTCAATGCTAAGTTTTGGGTCATCAATTTTTTCATCATTAATTTTTACTGCTCCTTGTTTAACTAAACGCATCGCTTCCGACGTGCTCTGAACTAACCCAGATTCTTTAAGCAAGTTTCCAATCGCAATATCATCATCCAAAGAAATTGAGAACGTTTCTATATCTTTTGGCTTTGCCCCTTTTTGGAATCTATCAAGAAAAGTATTTTTTGCATTTTCAGCATCTTCTTTAGAATGAAATCGCTCAATTATCTCTTCAGCAAGCAAAATTTTGGTATCTCGAGGGTTCATACCCGATCTAACCTCTTTTTTAAGCTCATTTATTGCATTTATAGGCTTAAAACTCAGTAATTCGAACCATCTCCACATCAAATCATCAGAAATTGACATAATTTTGCCAAACATTTCATCAGGAGCCTCATTGATACCAACATAATTATCTAAAGATTTAGACATTTTATTGGTGCCATCCAAACCTTCTAAGATAGGAAGAGTTATGCAAACTTGAGGTTCTTGATCAAATGCCCTTTGCAGCTCTCTTCCGACAAGAAGATTAAATTTTTGGTCAGTTCCACCCATTTCCACATCAGCATTTAGAGCGATTGAGTCATAGGCCTGAATTAAGGGATATAAAAACTCATGAATGGCAATTTGTTGATTTGCTTTGTAGCGTTTTGAAAAATCATCTCTTTCAAGCATTCGACCTAAATTATATTTAGATGCAAGCCCAATAATTCCATCAGCACCCAGATCTTCACACCACTCAGAGTTAAATCTGATATCTGTTAGATCCTTATTTAAGATTTTAAAAACCTGGTCAGAGTAAGTTTTGGCATTTTTTTCAAGCTCCTCTTTATCAAGTGATGGACGTGTTTTATTTTTGCCTGAGGGATCGCCTATTCTTCCAGTGAAATCTCCGATCAAAAAAACTACCTTATGACCGAGTTCCTGGAAGTGCCTCATCTTATTTAGGATTACGGTATGACCAAGATGGAGATCAGGTGCAGTTGGATCAAATCCAACCTTAATAATTAGTTGTTTTTTAGATTTAAGTTTTGAAACAAGGTCATCCTCAGTAAGGACTTCATCGATGCCGCGTTTTATTAATTCAAGAGATTCTTTCATAAAAATTTTTCTTCATCATAGTATAAAATAACTTTATGAAAGATTTCACAAAATTCCATGCAGATAAGGAAATTGCTAAATACTTAATAAGCGAATTTGATAACTCTAAAGAGGAAGAAATCTTCTTGGCAACAAAAAAAATAATCACAGAGTGTAGAAAAAATAAGTCAGGCAGGACGCTACTAGATAAATTCTTAAGTGAATATGGTTTAACTAATGATGAGGGTGTTGCCCTAATGTGTCTCGCTGAATCTGTTCTTAGAATTCCAGATGACAGTACGAAAGATGAATTAATATCTGAAAAGATTACAAATTCAAATTGGGTAAATCATATAAATCAAGCAGATAGTTTATTTGTTAATGCAGCTACTTGGGGCTTACTAATTGCAGGTAAAGTTATTCAGCCTCCTAGGGCATTGTTTGATAATCCACTTGAGTGGATAGGCAAATTAACACAAAAAACTGGTGAGACTTCTGTTCGCCAAGCAATCATGACAGCAATGCAGATCTTGAGTAAGGAATTTGTAATGGGAAATGATTTTGACTCTGTTATCAAAAGTTCAAATCTGAAAAAGTCTATCCACAGTTTTGATATGCTAGGTGAAGCTGCAAGAACTAAATCACAAGCAGAAAGTTTTTATAATTCTTATGTCGAGGCGATTGAAAGAGTTGCTAACCTTAACAGAGAGTTTGGAATCAATCATGGAGTATCAATAAAGCTTTCGGCACTTCATCCAAGATACGAAACTCTTAAATATGAGTTAACAAAAAAAGAGATCCTCAACTCAATCCTAAGCCTAGTTAACCTCGCATATCAAAATGACGTAGAGATAACAATTGATGCTGAAGAGCAGCACAGGCTCTCTATAAGTCAAGATTTGATTGAAGAAGTTGCTATGAGTAAAAAATTAAAGGATTGGAACGGATTAGGTTTTGCTATTCAAGCTTATGGGAAGAGAGCATCAAATGTTGTTAATTGGGCAAATGAGTTGTGCTCTAAAAGAGAAAAGATGCATGTCAGATTAACTAAAGGTGCCTACTGGGATGGAGAAATAAAATTCTCTCAAGCCGGAGGGCATGAAGGTTTCCCAGTTCTTATTAATAAAAGTCTTACTGACCTTAACTATTTGTTTATTGCCTCTAAACTTCTTGATTCAGATAACTTGATGCCCAAGTTTGCTACTCATAACGCTCATTCTGTAGCTTCAATTTACTTTATGGCCGAAGAAAAAGAATATGAATTTCAAAGACTTTTTGGCATGGGGGAGCTGCTTTATAAGTCTGCAGATAAGGTTTTAGGAGGCATACCTTCTGCTGGAATATATGCACCTATTGGACCCTACAGGGATTTGCTTCCATATTTAGTAAGAAGGCTACTTGAAAATGGTGCCAACAGCTCATTTGTGAATAACTTACTTAATCCAGAAGTAAGCCCAGATGATCTAGCAGAAAATCCAGTTAAATCGGTAAAAAAAGCTATTGATAAACTTCAACACGAGAAAATTGTTAATCCATCAGATATTTTTTCACCAAGAGTTAATTCATCTGGATATGACTTAAGCGAACCTGAGAATCTTCTAATCTTAAAATCAAACCTTTTGAAGTTTGATAATTTAAAGGTTGAGGCAAAAAACTTTTGTAGCGAGGTTGGTGAATCTAAAAATGAGAAAAGATATTCAATAGCAAATGGTAATGAGATTGGAGGCTGTTCTTTTGCAGATATTGCAAATGAATTAAGTTTCCAGCAATGTACTGAGTGGAAAAATACTCCTGTAAGCGAGAGAGCAGATATCTTTTATAGAATTGCTGATAATTTAGAGAAAGATTCTACAAAATTTTTATATTACTTAATTCATGAAGCCGGAAAAACATACAAAGATTCCTATGATGAAATTAGGGAGGCAGTCGATTTTCTCAGATATTATGCAGATAATGCTAAAGCTCTTTTAAGCGAACCCAACAACCTCAATGGCCCAACAGGTGAATCTAATCAACTCTTCTACCAATCAAAAGGTACTTTTGTGTGCATTAGCCCATGGAATTTCCCACTTGCCATTTTTGCTGGTCAAATTGCTGCAGCTCTTGTAACTGGGAATTCAGTTATATCAAAGCCGTCTGAGCATACTCCAATAATTGCTACTATGATGATTGAGCTTTTTTATGAAAATGGTGTACCAAAATCTGCTTTAAAATTAATTCAGGGAGACGGCTCAATAGGTTCAAAACTAATTTCATTTGATCATATTTCTGGAGTTGCCTTTACAGGGTCTTCGCCAACTGCAAAGAAAATTAATCTCCAGTTGGCGAAAAAAAATGGTCCCATCTCTTCTTTAATTGCTGAAACCGGTGGCCTTAATGCAATGTTCATAGACTCAAGCTCGCTTCATGAGCAGGTTGTCGATGACATAATGCGATCTTCTTTTAATAGCGCTGGACAAAGATGTTCTGCTTTGAGATTAGCAATTATTCATGAAAGTATTTTTGACGATCTGGTTGAAATGATTAAAGATGCCATGGCTGAACTTACCGTTGGTAATCCCGAAGATTTTCACTGTGATGTGGGTCCAATTATCGATGAAGGATCAAGAAATATGCTTCTTGAATACATATTAGAATGTTCAAATAATGGATATCAAGTCTTTAGCCACAATCAGGCTCCTGATGGTAATTTTGTTTCGCCAACCTTAATTGAGTTAAATTCGATTGATGAAATAAATGAAGAAAAGTTTGGACCGATACTTCATGTCGTTAAATATAAAACTGATGAGCTTGAGCAAATCTTAACTGCTCTTAAAAATAAACAATACGGTTTAACCATGGGGGTCCATTCTAGAATTGAATCAAAGGCAGATGACATTATAAACAAATCTATTGCTGGCAATACTTACATTAATAGAGATATTGTAGGTGCTGTTGTCGGCTCTCAACCATTTGGAGGGACAGGCTTATCAGGTACTGGTTTTAAGGCTGGTGGTCCAAACTACTTACTCCAGTTTGTTGATGAGAGATCAATAACTAAAAATACAGTTGCTTTTGGTGGTAATGCCGAAATCCTTAATTTAGAAGACTAATGATTGAATATAAAAGAATCTCATTTAAGTATGTTGTCTTAGCATTTCTAATTGCAGCCTGCTTAATCATTCTGCTTAGCATCGATCGCAAAAATAATGAAGCACCACCGGTTGAAGATGTATTTATTGAAGAGCTTTTTAAACCTGAGTTAGAGAGAGTAGAAACTTATTCAATCCATGAAGTTAAAGATGGAGAAAATTTATCAATTATTTTTGAAGACTACAGAGTACCTTTAAATACTGTTTATAAAATTCTTAAGCTTGATCGAAGTAATGAGCTAAGAAATATCAGGCCTGGTGATGAGATTAGGTTTTCTTTTCTAAATGATGAGATAAATAGAATTGAAATCAAAAAAGATATCTTGAATAGCATCAGGGTTGATATAGGAGAAGATATTTCAATTGAAAAGATTGTAAAAGAAGTTGAAAAACTTAAATCAATTAGCATGGGAGAGATTCAAAGCTCTTTTTATGAGTCTGGTCTAAAAGCAAATATGCCGGATAGCATTATTATGGACTTCGCTTTTATTTTTGGCTGGGATATTGATTTCATATTTGATGTTCGAAATGGAGATACTTTTTCAGTTATTTATGAAACTGACTATTCGGAAGGAGAAAAAATTTCTAGCGGCGACATAATTTTCGCTGAATTCATTAATAATGGTCAGAGATACACTGCCCAGAGATATTTTGATGATGAACTTGGGAAACAATATTTTGATGAAAGTGGTAACAATGTAAAAAAAGCTTTTTTAAGAGCGCCATTAGATTTTGCTTATATTAGTTCTCACTTCAATCCAAACAGGATGCATCCAATACTCCATAAGATTAAGGCACATAACGGAGTAGATTATGCAGCTAGAAGAAATACTCCAATTAAGGCCTCAGGCGAGGGTGTTATTTCCTTTGCCGGATGGAAAAGTGGTTATGGAAGGACTTTAGAGATCCGCCATGGCGGAAACATATCAACTCTTTATGCCCATTTGGAAAAGTTTGAGTCAAAAATAAAAGTTGGTACAAAAGTCTCACAAGGTCAGATAATCGCTTTTGTAGGTGATTCTGGATTAGCAACTGCACCGCATCTACATTATGAATTTAGAATTGGCAATAAAAGAACTGATCCAGTAAAAGTAGAACTACCATCAGCTAAGCCAATTGATAAATCTAAGCTAGGCAGCTTCAAAGCTATTGTTCAAGAAAGTAAAGAGGCATTAAAAGTTTTTGACTTAGAAAGCAATGAAGTAGCTTATGAGTAAATATTTTATTGGTTTAATGACCGGAACAAGCGCTGATTCAATTGATGGGTGTGTAGTGGATTTCAGTAATGGATTTGAACTTATACACTCAAAATCAAACAATCTTGAAAAAAACTACAAGTTAAAATATGAGGAAGCTATTAAAAAAGGCTTTAAAAACAGAAATGATGATGAAATGGTGCATAAACTTGAGGAGAGTTTAAATAAGAGCTCTGTAGAGTTAATTAAAGATTTGTTAGAAGAAATTGATACATCTTCAGTATCTGGAATAGCATTTCCTGGACAAACTATGTTTCATGATGCTGCGCGAAGCTATCAAATTGGATGCGCTCAATTTATAGCTGATGAAGTTGGAATAAGAGTAATTCATGATTTCAGAAACTATGACATGCAAAAAGGAGGTTTGGGAGCGCCGCTCGTTCCAGAATTCCATAAATACTTATTTGCTGAATCTGATAAAAGAAAAGTTATTTTCAATATTGGGGGAATATCGAATGGTACTTACTTAGATGGAGAAGATATTAGAGTAGCTTCAGATGTTGGACCTGGAAACTGTTTAATTGATTTAGTCGCAATGCGTGACTTTGGAATACCATATGATGAAGATGGAAAAATTGCAGCTTCAGGACAGATAGATCAACAGCTTTTAAATAGCTTACTTGATAAAATCCTTACCAAAGGCTATCCCAGAGCTGATGACAAATCTTTTTACTACAATCTTGATGAACTTAAATCAGATAAACCTGAAAATCTATTGGCAACCTTGAGCGAGCTTACCGCTTTATGCATATCTGATTTTTGCCATTCGTTTGATCTGCCCAGGGAGATATTACTTCATGGTGGTGGTACCAAAAATAATTACGTTATGGAAAGATTAGAGAAAAGTATTGGCTCATCTTTAAAGCTTACAGATCATTTAATTCCTTCAAAATATGTAGAGTCTGCAGCTTTCGCTTACCTAGCTTATCTAAAAAGAGGTTTATTGGTTGATCCTAGACGGTAAAAGATTCACCACACCCACATGTGGTCTTAGCGTTAGGATTTTTAATAATAAATTTAGCACCTGAGAGATCTTCGACATAATCTAGCTCAGAGCCATACAAATATGGATATGAAAGGGAATCTAGCAAAACTTTGAAATGGCCAAAGTTAATTACATCGTCATCGAAAGCTTCTTCGGAATCAAACTTAAAACCATATTGGAAGCCGGAACAACCTCCTCCTGTGACATAAACGCGGAAAGCATTTGATTCATACTCAGGAAGCAGATTCTGGATCCTTTTT
This sequence comes from uncultured SAR86 cluster bacterium, assembly GCA_902605165.1. Lineage (GTDB taxonomy): Bacteria > Pseudomonadota > Gammaproteobacteria > Magnimaribacterales > D2472 > CACNXK01. The sequence continues at coordinate 7,915 of CACLBJ010000007.1, forward strand.
TGTGCGCTTTCCGTGACATTGATAGATGTATTTTGTTCCATAGCGTTATCTTAATAAATTTATAGTATCAGTTTCAATAAAAACAATATCATTTAATGAAATAAGTCTTTTGCGAAATCATCCACCTTTGACCAATCTGTAAATTCAAAGGATTCGCTAATATTTGTTGGTCCATTTGTAACCCACATAATAAATCTGATCATATATTTATCAAAAAACTTATACTTTGGATAATCTATTTTTCCAGCGAAAACACCCAGTTTTTTTGGTTGCCAAGCTGATTGCTTCATAAATTTAATTAAATATGGATTTGTTTCAGGGTCGCTTTTCTCCGGTTTTCTTGCAACAGCATTAACACTAAAAAAAGCATTCTCTTTAGAATCTAAAATACTTTTATACTTCTTAGAAAAACTAAAAAGATTTTTATTATGCTTTCCATAGCGGATGCTTGCACCAACTAAGACTTTATCTGCACTCTTTATCTCAAGCTCCGAGCAATCCTCAAGGCTAGTAATTGTGACTGATCCAGTCATTGATAAAACTTCTGCAATTCGATTACATATCGAAACAGTATGACCATCAGTTGTTGAAAAAAGAATTAATATTTTATCCATTTTTATTCTGTTATATTTTATATCGTGATGGATATTAAAGATAAATTAAAGGGTATTTATGCAATAACTCCCCCAAAGTTCGATGAAACAAAACTTTTGAATGATATCAATATATGTCTTAGTTGTGGAGTAAAGATATTCCAGATCCGCTACAAAGAGGAAATAACGATAGAGCTTAAAGATTTTTTCTCAGTGCTTGTTAAGCGAATTAAGAAGAAAGAAGGAATTACTATCATAAATGACTTTCCGCAACTTGCTCATGACATAGGTGCTGATGGAGTCCATTTAGGTAAAGCCGATTTATCAGTTGATGCTGTCAAAAATAAATATAAAAATCTTATTATTGGCAAAACCTGTAAATCATCTATTGAAGAAGCAAAGAAAGCTATAGATGACGGCGCTAATTATGTCTCGTTTGGTGCCTTCTCTAATTCTTCAACTAAGAAGGAAGCAATTCCAATTGAAAAAAGTGACTTAGACCTAATAAATAAGTTTAATGTTCCTAATAAAGCAATTATTGGCGGAATAAGTAAAGAAAACTTTCACAAGGTTGCGGAGCTAAATTTTGATATGATTGCCTTAAGTAATGCTATTTTTAACTCACAAGATACTGCTAAATCAGCAAGCTTTTTTGTAAACAACTTTAATTTTGAGTAAAACGAATAAATCTAAATCTCTTTTTAATAAAGCGAAATCAGTAATGCCTGGAGGTGTAAATTCACCTGTGAGAGCATTTGGGAATGTTAATAGTACCCCTATTTTTATTAAGAGCGCCTCCGGGGCATATTTACATGATGTTGACGGAAATGATTATGTAGACTTTATTGGATCCTGGGGCCCAATGATTTTAGGCCACAGTAATCCAAAAATAATAAAAGCAATTAAGGATCAGGCTGATTTAGGAACAAGTTATGGAGCTCCAACAGAAGCAGAAACATCTATAGGTGAATTAATTAGATCGGCAATGCCCTCTATTGAAAAAATAAGAATGGTAAATTCTGGAACCGAGGCAACTATGAGCTGTATAAGATTGGCTAGAGGATATACAGGACGTAACAAAATTATTAAATTTACTGGTTGTTATCATGGTCATGTAGACTCTCTTCTTATAAAAGCAGGTTCAGGGGTTTCAACTTTTGGGTTACCCGACTCTCCCGGTATACCTGAAGAACTTGCAAGACATACCATAAGTGTTCCCTTCAATGATATAAATGCTTTTTTAGAAGTATTTGAATCTATTAAAAGTGAGCTTGCTGCAGTCATAATTGAGCCAATTGCTGGGAATATGGGTTTTATTCCTGGAGACAAAGATTTTTTAGAAACTCTAAGAATCAAAACACACGAAAATGGGTCGGTCTTAATTTTTGATGAAGTAATGACAGGCTTCAGAGTATCTTTAGGTGGAGCTCAAGAATTATATGAAATCACGCCTGATCTCACTGCTTTAGGAAAAGTAATTGGTGGAGGTCTTCCTGTGGGAGCATTTGGTGGCAAAGCGGAAATAATGAACTTTCTTGCACCAGAAGGACCCGTTTATCAGGCAGGTACTCTTTCTGGAAATCCTCTGGCAGTTGCTGCTGGAAAGTGCCTTATTAACGAGCTCATAAAAACAAATCCTTATGATGAGCTTGAGGCAAATGCTAGCTATCTATTAACAAATATTAAAAATGAGATGTTTAAGAAAGAAATACCCTTCTCTTTCAACCAAATTGGTGGAATGTTTGGATTCTTCTTTACTAAAGAATTCCCAAATAACTTTGATGATGTTAGCGCATCAAATGATAAATATTTTGAAAGTTTTTTTAAAGACTGCTTAAATCAAGGTATATACTTTGCACCATCAAAATATGAAGCTGGATTTATCTCAACCAAGCACACTAAAAAAATCCTTGATGAGGTAATAAATAAAGTTAAGGTGATATATGGAACATGATATAGCTGCAATTGGAAATGCATTAGTTGATACACAGTTTAAAGTTGAGCAAGATTTTCTTGAAGAAATTGGTATGAAGCCAGATGAGATGGTTATTCAATCAAGAGATGAGCAAAATGCTATATTAGAAAAGCTTTTAGTTTTGGATCTTGAGTCAGTTATTGACTGTGGAGGCTCTGCAACAAATTCATTGGTTGCCGCATCTTATTTTGGCTCTTCCTGTCATCATGTTTGTAAATTGAATGATGATGAAGATGGTAATAGATACCTTAAAAGCCTATCAGAGGCGGGAATTAACCACATTGGCATTAGCTCAGATGATCAAAGTACTCCAACAGGAAAATGTCTAGTTCTTGTTACACCTGATGCGGCAAGAACCATGTGTAGCACCCTTGGAATTAGCGAGTATTTAAGTGAGGAGGATATAAATTTTGAGTATATTCAACAATCTAAAATCTTCTACATAGAGGGCTATATGGTAACAAGCGATTCTAACTTTAACTCTGTTACGAAGTCTCTTGATTCTCTGGTGGGTTTTGAAACTAAAAAAGCATTATCTCTGTCAAATGATGGAATTGTTCATGGCTTTCGAGATAAATTTGAAAAAATACTTTCATATGAAATCGACTTTGTTTTTGGCAATCGTGATGAAGCATTAGCTCTTACTGGAACAAACAGTATAGATGATGCAATAGAAACCTTAAAAGACAAAGATTTCACAACCATAATAACTGATGGACCGAATGGCAGTTTTATTATTACTGGTGGAGAAATTATTAAGAATGATGGTTTAGAAGTTGAGGCAATTGATACAAATGGAGCTGGTGACATGTTCGCAGGTGCATTTATGCACGCAATGCTAAGTGGCAAGAACCTTCATGAATGTGGTGCATTTGCTAACTTAGCAGCTTCAAAAATAGTCCAAACATTTGGCCCACGCCTTAAAAAAGAGGAATACCAAAATCTCTTAGAAAATTTATAAACTTGATAATTAAGAATCCCTTTAAAAAAACCAAAAGCAGTAGCTTACCTGTTAATTCTAAGGATTGGGAAAGCATAAGCCCATTTGCTGTTGAGATTATCAACAAACTTCAAGATCACAACTATGAAGCTTACCTTGTTGGAGGCTGTGTTAGAGATTTGTTAGCAAATATTAAGCCAAAAGATTTTGATATCGCAACTAATGCTGAGCCAAAAGAGATTAGGAAAATTTTTAAAGCTTCAAGAATTATTGGAAAAAGATTTCAGTTAGTTCATATATATAAAGGGAAGCAGATAATAGAAGTTGCAACTTTCAGAGCTGGTCTCAATAAAAATAGTACAACTATAGAAAATGATCTCATCAAGGATGATGCTGGGAAAATAATCAGAGATAATATCTGGGGTAATATTGAAGATGATTGCAATAGAAGAGATTTCACAATAAATGCCATTTATTTTTGTCCAATAAGTAACACTTTTAAGGACTTTCATGATGGCGCTCAACACGTCAAAGAAAAGAAAATCATTTCTATAGGAGACCCTTTATACAGATTTGAAGAAGATCCGGTGAGAAGCTTGAGAGCTATAAGGTTCGCTACCAAACTTAATTTCAAAATAGATAGCAAAATAAAAGAAGCTATTTATGAAAAAGGAGATCTTTTAGGCAATATCTCTAATGCAAGGTTATTTGATGAGTTCTGTAAAATTTTTCTTAATGGGCATGGGTATGAGAATTATAAGAAACTTCAATCTTTTGGTATTGCAAAATACCTGCTTAACCTGGAAAAAAATTATTCTGGAAACAAGGTCTATGGTGAATCACTCAAAAACACTGATAAAAGGTATAGAGATGGTAAATCTATTACTCCTGGATTCCTTCTTGCAGCAATCTTGTGGCCAAAACTAATTGAAAGATGCTCTTTTGATAACGGTATAAATATTAGAAAATTTTTTAGATCTATGGACTCTATTATCGCTGAGCAGCAAAGGATTACTGCCATCCCAAGGAAATTCACTAGCTATATAAAAGACATCTGGTACTTACAATTGAAATTAAATGATAGGTTAAAAAATAATCCTAATAAAATAATTAAGCATCCAAGATTTAGAGCTGGATATGATTTTCTCTTAATTAGAGAGAAAGCCTCAAAGGATAAATCAGATCTTGGGAAATGGTGGACAAGCTTCCAACACACAGATGCTAGATCCAAAGAAAAAATGATAGGAAAAGTTAGAAAAACTATAGAAATTGATGGAAATTTCAATCCAAGAAAGGGTGAAAGAAAAGAATTTGGATTTTCAGAAGAATTAAGATAATCTAATTTTTATATATTTTATGAAATTAGCTTATAAAGAAGACCCTTTACCTAAATATATTGCTGTTGAGGGACCAATTGGGGTTGGTAAGACTACCCTGGCAAATAAGCTTGCAAAATCTTTTAACTATGACATTTTGCTTGAAATGCCGGCTGAAAACCCCTTCTTAGAAGCATCTTATAAAAATCCAACTCAGTCTGCTCTTGCTGCTCAATTATTTTTCTTATTTCAAAGAGTTCAGCAGATGGAAGAGTTGAAGCAGAGAAGCTTGTTTGAGCCAGTTAGGGTTGCTGATTTCATATTAGAGAAAGATAGACTATTTGCTGAGGTGGTCTTATCAGCAGATGAAATGAAACTTTATGATAAAGTTTATGAACACTTAACTCTTGACTCGCCAACACCAGATCTAGTCATTTATCTCCAAGCACCTGTTGAAGTATTGATGGGAAGAATTGATAAAAGAGGTAATGAGTATGAGCAATATCTCACCAATGAATACTTAACAAAGATCAACGAAGCATATTCAAGGTTCTTTTTAGACTATGAAAAGGCGCCAGTCCTAATAGTAAACGCTGCTGATATAAACTTCGAAGAAAATGAAGAAGACTATGAGATGTTAGTTACAAAGATTATGTCCAATCCAAAAGGAAAGACTTTTATAAATCCTCAGCCATCTATTCTTTAAGATGACACAAGACATTTATAATCCGAATCCAGGATTTTCAAATCCGCATATAAAAGATTTCGACGAATACTTAAATCTATATAAAGAGTCAATCGAAAATCCTGAAAAATTCTTTGGCGATCTGGCAAAAGAAAATATTTCTTGGATTGAGGATTTCAAAGAGGTGCATAATTCTGAATTCCAAGAAGCCAAATGGTTTGTTGGAGGCAAAACAAACATAACGCTCAACTGTATTGATAGGCACCTTGAGAAAAATGGCGATAAGGTTGCCTTGATTTGGGAAGGTGACGAGCCGGGAAACTCCAAAGAAATAACTTTCAAAGAATTACACTCTGAAGTTTGTAGGTTTTCGAATATCCTTAAAACACTTCAAATTAAAAAAGGCTCTAGAGTTTGTATTTATATGCCAATGATTCCTGAAGCTGCATTTGCAATGTTTGCGTGCACAAGAATTGGTGCGATCCACTCAGTAGTTTTTGGTGGATTTTCTCCAGAATCTTTAAAAGATAGGATTTTGGATGCTGATTGCAGAATTGTAATTACCGCTGATGAGGGCATTCGAGGCGGCAAAAAGGTTCCATTAAAAAATAATGTTGATGAAGCCCTAATAAATTGTCCTGATGTTAAGAATGTCATCGTTGTTAACCGAACCGGAGGAAAAATTAATTGGTTTGAGGGAAGAGATCTTTGGTTTCACGAACTTAAAGATAAAGTTGATGATGTTTGTGAGCCTGAGCCAATGGATTCTGAAGATCCGCTCTTTATTCTTTATACATCTGGATCAACGGGAAAGCCAAAAGGTGTTTTACATACAACGGCTGGGTATCTTTTGGGAGCACATATCTCTTTTAAATATTTATTTGGGTTCAATAAAGATGACAAATATTGGTGTACAGCAGATGTTGGCTGGATTACTGGACATACTTATATTCTCTATGGTCCTCTATCAAATGGGGCTACTTCACTTATGTTTGAAGGCGTGCCCACATATCCAACTGCATCGAGGTGTTGGGAAATATGCGATGAGCATGAAATAAATATTTTTTATACCGCACCAACTGCCATAAGAGCTTTGATGTCACTAGGAGATGAATTTGTTGCAAGTACCTCGAGAAAATCAATTAAAGTTCTGGGGACCGTCGGTGAACCAATAAATCCTGAGGCATGGGACTGGTATTACTCGGTTGTAGGTAATAAATCTTGTGAAGTTATTGATACATGGTGGCAAACAGAAACTGGTTCAGTTCTTATCTCTCCCATTGCAGGCATTACACCAACAAAACCAGGCTCTGCAACATTACCATTTTTTGGAGTAAGGCCTGAGTTGTTCGATGAAAATGGTATTAAGCAATCAGGAGAAGCTTTGGGTAATCTGGTAATTGAATCTTCATGGCCAAGTCAAATTAGAAGTGTTTATAACGATCATCAAAGAATGATTGATACTTATTTTTCAACTTATAGCAATATTTACTTTACAGGCGATGGCGCAAAAAGAGATGAAGATGGTTACTTCTGGATTACTGGAAGAGTTGATGATGTTCTTAATGTTTCTGGGCATAGACTTGGGACTGCTGAAGTTGAAAGTGCCCTTGTTCTTCATCCAGTTGTGGCTGAAGCTGCTGTAGTAGGCTTCGAACATCCAATAAAAGGGCAAGGGATATATGCTTTTGTTACTTTAATGGTAGATGAAGAATTTTCAGATGAATTATCAACAGAATTAAGAAATTTTGTTGGTAAAGAAATTGGTCCTATTGCAAAACCTGACTTAATTCAGAATGCTCCCGGTCTCCCAAAAACTAGATCAGGGAAAATTATGAGAAGAATTTTACGTAAAGTTGCTGAAGGTGATTTTGAAAACTTAGGTGATACAACAACTCTTGCTGAGCCTTCAGTGGTTTCTGATCTTATTGAGAATAAAAAAAGCCTATGAGTAAATTAGCTATCATTTTCTCTTTGTCGATAATATTTCTTTTTTCTTGCTCTTCAATTCCCAATAATGATCCTCTTTCAGATGTCGTTGGCGAGAGCAAAATAGGCTATGTGCAAACATCGTGCATGCAAAATCCAGATAATGGGCCAAGGATGATGTCAAGACAAGATAAGTATGAATACCTCAATAGAGATGATTACTTTGATTGCGTCGATAGAACAAGTGCTTCTATTGAAGGTCAAAATGAAGAAGAAAGATTAAATAAAGAAAATCAGCTCAAATTAGTACCAAAAAAAGAAGAAGAAATTAAGCTTGAAGAAAACGATGATGAGTTAAAAATTAAGTGTGAGCCTGATATTGGAGGAGATTCAGGAAGATATTACAAATGCTCTTAGTCTTCTAGAGATCTATATTTTCCCTTTTCCAGAACAACTCTTTCGTCCTCAATAAGCTTTATCAAATGTGCTTCAAGGCTCCATTTTGCAATAGGAAGTAGTTTTGGATTGACATCGTTATAAACTGAGATTAACAGACGATTAATCCCAACAGCTCCAAGCTTAGAAAGCTTCTTGTGAACCTTTTCTTCTCTTTCTAGCCTGTGTTGAATTGTCCACTCAATAATTTCAAATGGATTATCAATGTAGTTGCCATGACCAGGTGCTATTGAATCAAAAGAAAAATCATTCAGCTTTTTAAGCGAAGAAATATATTCATTCATGTTACCGTCTTTTGGAGCAATAACAACAGTAGATCCATCCATAATATGATCACCGCTCAGTAAGCATTTAATTTCATCAATTAAAAAACAATAATGGTTAGATGCGTGACCAGGTGTATGTATTGGCTTAATTGTATATTCTTCAGTTTTGATATGCTCATCTTCTGACAATATAAAATCTGGTTTAAAAGATTCGTCTTGAATTGAGAAATCATTCTCAACCAATTTTCCGAAGCAAGGAATAGATAGACGTTCAGCAAGAGGTTTAGCTCCTGGCGAGTGATCCATATGAGTATGAGTTACAAGAATCCTTTTAATGTTGCTATCTGCTATCTCAACGAGCTTATCCAAATGACTTGGTATATTTGGGCCAGGATCTACTAAAGTTATATCCTTTTCGCCAATAAGGTAGGAGTTTGTCCCTGCGCCAGTAAAAATACCCCCATTTGGTGAAGTTATTTTCTTTAATAAATTATCTCTTTCCATTGCTAAAAATCTTCATACCCCTCATCATCTGGCAATCGACCTTCCCACTTGCCATCAACTTTCTTAAATTTAGGCAAAATTGATTTGATCTCTGAAGATCCCTTATCTTTATAAAAAGATATTAATTCATTTGTAGAATTAAAATCAAAGGTTTGCTCTAAATTCTTTGAAGTTGGCAAGATCATCTTTATCTCACCATTCCATGCTTTTTTAATTGCCTCTTTTGGAGTAATCCACAAACTATTTGTAAGCTCATTCCCGTCATGTAAGGTTGGTTGATCTTTTGGCATTTCAGCGGCAAAGAATCTTGTATCAAATCTCTTTGTTTCTATATCTGGAGTTATCCAATGAGAGAAAGGAACAATATTGGTTGTTTCAAAAAAAAGATTTTCCCGTTCACAAATCTCTAAAAAAGAAATCTTGTTAGAGATTAATCTTTCTCTATAGTCAACAAACCTATCCTTATCCTTATTATTTAAATCGATCATTGATCCATCTTTATTTCTTGCCAAAAGTACTCCCACCTCTTCGAAGCATTCTCTAATACAAGCAACCCAAAAAGATGCACCGCCACCCTCCACATCAAGTAATTTTGAACAATCTACATCATTTAAATCAGAGTGGGAGCTAAGCTTATCTGAAAAATCATCTTCGGAATCTACTTTACCACCTGGAAATACATACAAATCCCCAAAGGCTGAGTTACTCGAACGCTCTACAAGTAAAACCTCCATGTCATTATTGCTTTGTCTTAATAAAAGAACTGTTGCTGCAGGAATTAAACTCATTATTTAAGAAAAATTTTTGTTTCTAGATTAGAATAGCCTCAATGAACATTACTGACAATCTTAAAAAAGATATATCCAATGCTCCTGAGTGGTTTTTAGACGCAATTGCTTCAAAATCAGAGGTAAAAGTGTTGAAAACAGAACTTGGGAACGTAAGTTATAAATGTTGGGGCAAGAACACAAATAATAAGACTATTGTGTTAATCCATGGAACTGGTGCTTCTAAGAGTTGGTGGGACCCAATAGCGCCTTTTATTTCAGATGAATATAGAGTTATTGCACCTGACTTACCCGGAATGGGAGATTCTGACCACAGAGACGAATATAGCTATGAGGTTTTTGGTGAAAGTATTTTATCAATTCTGGATAAAGAAAATATTTCAGATAATGTCTTTCTAGTTGGGCACTCTCTTGGTGGCCATATTGCTGGTTTTGTGGCTACCGAAAAGCCGTCAAAGATCTCCGGGATCATTATGATTGATACACCTGTTAGGCCTCCGGACTATGAATATGATAAGCATGTTGGCTCTGGTCCGCTTAGGTTGATCAAATACTATCCAGACAAAGAAACAATACTAGGAAGATTCAGACTCATGCCTAAACAAGAATGTGAGAATGATTGGTATTTAAGATATGTTGCTGAGTATTCAGTAAAAGAAACTAATGAAGGTTGGAGGTGGAAGTTTGATGATAGTCTTTTCTATAAATTAGGAAGGCCCAAAGGGTATGAATATATTTTTAAATGTCCTTCTCTCTTTATCGCTGGTGGAAAAAGCTTACTTATGGGTTCTAAGATTTTGGAGTATATGCATTCAACATTTAAAGAAAATATGGAATTCATTACAATTGATAATGCAGCTCATCACGTTCCTATAGATGCTCCAAAAGAGGTTGTTAAGATTATCAAAGAAACTTTAGGTAAATGGCTCTAAATTACTTCTTCGCATTAATTTTCTTAACTTTGGGTCTATCTGCTCTATTTTTTAGTAAAGCTATGATTACCTTCTTTTTAAAGATTGCTAATGACGACGGGCTTTCCAAAAGAGTTGGTCTAGCAATAGGCATTCCAGGCTTGGCATTATTAATTTTTATTCTTAATATCGATAATTGGCATTACAGGATGTGGAGCATAATTTCCTTTCTATTTGGATTCGGTTTCTTCTTGAGAGGGTTATTTTTTATATTTTTTAGAAAGTTTTTAGTTGGTACTTTCGAAAAGATGATAGATATGGGAAAAGTAATAAATGTTTTTGCATTTTTAGTTACGATTTGTCTTACAGTACTTACAGTAAGTCGAGATTATGTTGGGCCAATAGAAGATATTTCAGATTGCTCAAATGGATCAAAGTTAGAAGTTTATTGTGTGGTCTCAAATCCTGAAGATATTTTAAAAACGCCAGATGAAAAATACTTTATTGTTAGCGAGTTTGGAGGAATAAAGCCATATGAGGAATCAAAAGAAGGAGGCCTTGCTCTCTTTAATTTAAATACAAAAATGAGAGAAGACTTAGATATTACATTGGGTTCAAATGTTTGGGGCGATCCAAAGTGTCAAAGAAAAGACTTACGTTTTGGCCCTCATGGTATTGATCTTAATAAAAGATATGATGGTAGTTACCAGCTTGCGGTAGTTAATCACTACCCACAGGAGTCAGTAGAGTTCTTTGAGTTAGTTTTTGATAAAGACTGGTCTTTGATTTGGAGAGGATGTGTCTCTATTCCTAAAAAGTATTATATAAATGATATTACGATTGAAAGCAGCGGATCATTCTTCACAACCCATATGTATCCTAGAGATACTTCTATAAATCAGTTGCTGAGCGCAGCTACATTTAAATACCCTACTGGAGTAGTTTTGTTTTGGAATAAGTTTGAGTTTGAGGAGCTTTCTTTTACAAATAGTGGTCAGCCTAATGGAATTGCGAAAAAAAATAATATTCTTTATGTTGCAAATAATTTAAGCGACACAGTAAAAGCATATGATCTAACCAAAAAAGAAGAAGTTTTTAGTTTTGGTATCAATGGTCCAGATAACTTAGTTATTGATGAAAATTCAATTTGGGTGACAAGCTTAAATCATGAAACATTTGATGTTATAGCTAAATGTGATGGATATACTTTAAAGGGTATCGAAAAAGATCATATGATCTGCTCACTGCCATTTAAGGTCATTGAACTTAGCACCAAAGATCTTATGCCAATAAATATTTACACTTTTAATGAAAATAAGGCTGCATTTCCTACAGTGGCACTGCCTGATGGAGATTCTGTTTGGGTTGGCTCTTTCTCACTTGATAGATTAGTTAGTTTCAAAAATTAATTATGCAAAATTTTTGCCTTGAGAATTTAGATGTTTCCTTGGATCAAGGTATTTTAGATACTCATAAAGGAAGCTTCGGCCATCTTTTGATAGCGAGCGGTGATACTGGTTATGGCGGTGCTGGCATAATTGCATCTGAAGCTGCCATCATGTCAGGTTGCGGTCTTGTTACTCTAATTACAAAAAAAGAGCATATTCAATCTTCTTTATCGAGAAATCCTGAAGTCATAGCTTTAGGTGTTGATGGTCGTCAAGATGCAGAAGGCTTTTTGAAAGATCAAAAAAATCTCTTAATTGGTCCTGGCTTAAGGAAATCCGTATGGTCTGAACAACTTTGTGAACTCTTTCTTACTAGTGCTGAAAGAAATGAAAATACTAATATTATTATTGATGCTGGGGGGCTTTACTACATTAAAGAGTTTGGCTGTCCTCCGAATGCAATTATCACTCCACATCCTGGAGAGGCTGCGATGTTACTCGATTGCTCAATTGAAGAGTTACAGAAAAATAGATTAGAAGCTGCAGAAGAACTCTATAAAAAATACAACTGTTTAATCATCTTAAAAGGTTATCAAACTATAGTATTTGATGGGGAAGCATATCAGTGTACTGATGGGGGTCCTGCTCTTTCAACTGCAGGAACAGGAGATGTCCTTGCTGGCCTAATTGGCTCTTTTTTGGCACAAGGTCTAAGCAAGACAGATGCAGCTAAATTCTCCGTTGCTATTCATGGTGCAGCAGGTGATAAATTTTCTAGAAATAAGAGGATAAGAGGATTAACTGCAACCAAGCTAATTAAAATTATTAATGAGGAGATGTTATGAAATTCTTTTTGAAGGATCCGGATGCAACTGCTAATTTTGGGATCGAGATTTCAAAACTTATTTCAGACTCAAAAAATAATGTTTTTGAAATTCATTTAGTTGGAGAACTTGGGGCTGGTAAAACATTTCTTACTAAATCAATTTTAAACTCCTTCGGCTGGCATGGAATCGTAAAAAGCCCAACATATACATTATGTGATGAATATGAGACTGAGGATATTTTGTTTTTACATGTTGATTTATATAGGCTCACTGACATCTCTGAGATACAAATCTTAGATCTTGATAGGCCATCAGAAAAAATTAAAGTTATCATCATTGAATGGCCAGAAATCATCGGTGACTCAAGAACCTTTGATTTGAAAGTTAGCTTGAGCTATAAAGATGAAGGAAGAGAAGCATTGTTAGAAAATAAATTAGTAAACAAATGAAAAGGAACCTAGTTGCAATCCTAATTTTTTCATTACATCAAGCAGTCTTTTCTAATCAATTAGACTTTGTGGGAATTGGTGAAAAAAACAAATCTTATAATCTAGAATTTTCTCTGGAAAAAACTGCTCTTATAGTTGCTCAATCTTTTAACTCTCCTTTCAGCATCTCTCTAGAGTTTAAGGAAACCTCACTGAAAGAAGATTTTGATCTAAAGCAAAACTACCCGATTAAAAATATTAAGTCTTACTCTTCAGACAATAATTCAATAATTGAAATATTTTTCTATGATCCTGTCTCATGGCAAAAGCCACAACAAATCAAAACAGAAAATGGCATTAAAGTCTTGTTATCACTGGATCACAATAAGGAGATCAAGAAAATGACTAGAGAGGCAATTGTGATGATTGATGCTGGCCATGGCGGTAGAGATCCTGGAGCAATTGCAAAATCTCATAATGTGATGGAGAAAGACATAACCCTATTAATTGCAAATGAATTATTTAGAACACTCGAAGATACTGACGGGTATAAGCCAGTGCTGGTAAGAGAAGATGATTCATTTATTTATTTAGATCAAAGATATCAAAAAGCGAGGCAAAATAGTGGAGATATTTTTGTTTCAATCCATGCGGATGCTTTTAGTCTTCCTTCTGTTAAAGGTGCTGCTATATACATTTGGTCTGAAGAAGCTTCCAGTAATTCAGCAAAAAGTCTCTCTAAGAAAGTAAGTTCTGTTCGAGTTGATGAGTTTGATTTTGATGAAGATTTAGCAAGATCGAAATATCCCATGATGTATGAAAAGAAGAAGGAAAAAAGTCTTCAACTTGGCAAAAAAATATTAGATCAGCTCAAGCGTGATCCTTATACACATCTTCATAAAAAAAGAGTTGAATATGCAGACTTTAGAGTTCTTAAATCTTTGGATGTACCCTCAGTTCTAATTGAATCTGGCTTCATTTCTAATTCGGAAGATGCGGAAAGGCTTCAAGGAAAGCCTGGTAGAAGAATGATCGCTAGATCACTTTTTCTGGGTATAAATAATTATTTTAAGGAAAATCTTGAAGACGATTTTTTTATTTATGATGCTGAGGGTTACTTAACCTACACAGTCCAAAGAGGTGATGTTCTTTCAGAAATTGCCATTCGTTTTGGAGTTCCTGTTATGGACATAATTAATACTAATTTGATTAGAGATGAGGCCATCTTTCCTGGGCAACGAATTAAGATCAAGATTTAAACTATTGATAATCGATTGGATTAAAGTCCACTGACCATCTCACTTTGAGTCTTTTTTGTTTTTCTATGTATCCTTCAACTAAATTTTTAGTGTTTTTATGAAGTGTTGGCAGAGTTTTTGCTTTTAGTAATAGAGAGTGTCTAAAATTCCCTCTTATTTTTGAGATAATATCTGGAAGCGGTCCAATACATTCACAATTTGTTTCTTTTTCTAAATACTTACGAGCCTTGTTTAAGAAATTAACATTACTGGTTTTATTTGGTGATGAAGCTCTTAAAATTGCAAGAGATGAAAATGGCGGAAGATTTGCTGCTTCATATTCTTTAAGCAAATGTTTAGAAAACTCTAAGTAGTCTCCGCTACTTAAGATATTTAAATATTCATTATCTAAAAGATTAGATTGGACTATTATTTTAGACTTTCCTGATCTTCCAACTCTTCCGGTGACTTGAATTAAAAGTTGTGAAAGTTTCTCAACTGCATTCACTTCATGGCTTACTAGGCCTAAATCTGCATCTATAACAATTCCTAGCTCTACGTCAGAAAAATCATGGCCTTTAGCAATCATTTGGGTGCCAACTAAGAAAGCTTTTTTTGTATCGCTAATTTCTGATAACAATTTTTCTAGAGAACCTTTTTTTCTTGTTGAGTCTAGATCAAGCCTTACCATAGGGACACTTGGAAACTCTTCACACAAAAAAGATTCTATTTGTTGAGTTCCTACACCCTCTGAAGTAAGTTTGGTGCTCTCACATTCCGGACAGCTATGCGGTACTCCAAAGGATGTATCACATCTGTGACATCTTAGTCTGGCACTATCTTTATGATATACAAGACGTGAGTTGCATGAACTACACATAGCGGTCCAATTACAATCTGTGCACTTGAATACTGGAGAATACCCTCTTCTATTTATAAATATTAATACTTTCTTATCTTTTGATATTGTCTTATCAATTAAAGATAGTAGGTTGGTATCTATTCCTGATTTTCTATCTAAAAAGTGAGAATTTAATATTGAGAACTTAGGAGGGTTTTTGTCATTGACTCTTTTTGGAATAGAGAAAAATTTATACTTTCCTTTATCGACTAAATGCAGCATCTTCAGCGAGGGAGTAGCTGATGCAAGAATAATCGGGATTTTTCTATCTTGCGCCATTTTAATCGCAACATCTTTAGCAGAAAACTTTAAACCTTCCTGCTGCTTAAAAGATGCATCATGTTCCTCATCAATAATTATCAAAGAAAGTTTTTGGAGAGGAACAAAAAGGGAGGATCGTGTTCCTATTAAAACTCTTAGTTCTCCAGACTTAGACTTTTTCCATGTTTCAAATCTCTCTTTAGAGGTTTTCTTTGAATGATATGTGCCAATGTTTTCTCCAAACCTTTTTTTAAATCTTTGCTCTAATTGAGGCGTCAGACTTATCTCAGGAATTAGTAATAAGCATGATCCACCTTTCTTAAGTGCCTCTTCAACAAGTCTCATATAAACCTCAGTTTTTCCAGAGCTTGTAACTCCATGGAATACGCATGGATCAAAACCATCTAATTTACTTAAAAATTTAAATGCTCTTTGTTGGTGAGAAGTAAGAGAAAATCTTTTGTCATCATCATTTACTTCATACTCATTGAATTTTATTTCAGGACTCTCGCAATAAAAATCTTTTCTTAGCTTTGGAGGTAAAAAGTTAGAAAAAACTTCGCCTCGTGAATATATATAAAAATCTGAGACCCAATTAAGAGTTTTTAACGCCAAAGCATCAAAAGTTGGCTTTTCATCTAACAACTTTTCAATTTTTGTGGTTTTGAAAGCTGGTTTTGGTGATTGTCTGCAAACTACTCCAACTACCTCTCTCTTATTGAATAAAACCTTTACCCTCGATCCAGCCTGAATCTTTTCATCACTAGAATACGTAAAATCTTTTCTTACCGGAACTGGTATTGAAACTGAATAGTAAAATTTTTCCATAATTTATTGTAAAGATTTCCTTATTTGGTATAGTTCTCAGCCTAAATTAAGATTTTATTATGAAAAAGGGCATACACCCTAATTTGGTTTTATTATGAAGAAAGGCATACATCCTGAATATCGTGAAGTTCTTTTCCATGATATTAGTGTGGATGAGTATTTTTTAATTAGCTCAACCCTAAAAACTGACAAAACAAAAGAGTGGGAGGATGGAAAGACATATCCATACTATCCTTTGGATGTATCTTCTGCTTCGCATCCTTTTTATACTGGCAAACAAAAAATTCTTGATACTGGTGGAAGAGTACAGAAATTTGAAAAAAGATTTGGTAAGAAATCATGAGCAAAGTTTGTCAAGTAACTGGTAAGTCACCTCAAGCTGGGAATCATGTTTCTCATGCAAAAAATAGAGTTAAGCGTAAGTTTTTTCCAAACCTTCATAGTCATAAATTTTGGGTGGAATCCGAAAATCGTTTTGTTACTCTCAAAGTGTCTGCAAAAGGCATGAGAGTTATTGATAAGAAAGGTATCGAAGAAGTCTTAAAAGATATTAGATCTCGCGGAATTAAAGTCTAAATTAATTATATCCTGCTATTTGCGCAATAAAGACTGCATCGCTTTGCATTGATCCAAGCTTATCAACCTGAATAAGATCTTCCTTAAAATCACCCCAAGCCTCTATTACTGGATGAAGAGGAATTCCATCTACAGTTGGATATTCTTTGTTTGCTTTAGCATACATCTCCTGGGCTGTATCTGATGAAAGCCATTCGAGCAATTTAATTGAAGAACTCTTGTTGTTAGACCATTTGACAAGGCCTGCTCCTGAAATATTCACATGTACGCCTCTATCTTCTTGATTTGCCCAAAAAATTCCAAGATTTTCTACTGAATTGCTTTCAATGAGCCTTGCTAGATAATAGGTATTCACAACAGTTAGGCTGCAATTTCCAGCCTCAACTGCTTTTAGAACATTAGTGTCGCTAGAGAAAACTGGTTCAGCCAGATTGTTAACCCAGCCTTTTACTACCCTTTCAGTCCTTTCAGATCCATTTGCCTCAATCATGCTTGCAATTAATGATCTGTTATAGACTTTTTTTGAAGTTCTTAAGCAGAGTTTGCCCTTAAACTCCTTTGTTGCTAGTGCTTCGTAGGTACTTAAATCTTCTGGATCTACATCTATCTTTGAATAAACTATTGTTCTCGCCCTTTTAGAGAAGCCAAACCATTGATTATTAATATCTCTAAGATGTTGAGGTATCCTTGCAGAAAGAGCTTCTGATTCAACAGGATCAAATATTCCTTTATCTGCAGCTTGCCACAAGACTCCTGCATCCACGGTCATAAATATATCTGCATCTGTACCTGATCCCTCTACTGCAATCCTTTCCATTAACTGCTGTGCATCTCCCGATAAAATAGTTACCTGGATTCCTGTTTCTTCAGTAAAAACATTTAAGAGATTTTCTATCAATTGCGGCTGACGAGAAGTATAAATAACAATCTCATCATCATTGACTTGCTCAAAGGAGCATGATGACAAAAATATAGTTAAAGCTAGAATATAATTTTTCATGCATCCATTCTAAATGATAATCATTATCATTTAAACAGGGATGGTATATTACTTTATTGGGCCAGAAGCAGCTTTAACAAAAAAAGATTTTAGAAATTTAGACTGATTAAATGCATTTAATCCAAAATTTCTTAAAAACCTTATATATGGATTTCTTTCGTTAAATAATGCTACAAATCCATCCATAGTTTTTAGCATAATTTCATTTTGCAGTCTTCTCTCATTTGAGTAGTCATTTAAATTGTCTCTAAGATTCAGAATATCTGATTGATTAGTTTTTATAATTTTCTTAACTAAGGAGTTTGCATCCTCAAAACCAAGGTTTATCCCCTGACCAGCAAGGGGATGGATAGAGTGAGCAGAATCACCAACAAGCACAACCGGAAAATCTATATAGCTTGACCTATTATGAGATGATAATTTAAAGCTTTGAACTTTAGATCTAATCTGAAATCTATTTCCTATTTTTCTAGAAATTTTTTCAAGATTTTCCTTAATAAAATAGTCATATCCATTTTCGATAAGATCATCTGATACTGACCAAACAACGGTAACAAGCCCCTCGCCTTTTTGTCTTGTTGGCATAAAAGCACAAATGCCATTGTCTGAGAAAATCTGAAAAGCGCTCGTGTCCATATCTTTATCAGCAGAAGCTAAGAAAGTTAAAGCTGTTTGAAAGTAATCCTTATCTGATTTAGGAATTTTATTCGCTAACTTCGAATTTTTACCTTCTGAAGAAATTATAAGATTTGTTTTAATGATCTTTCCGCTTGATAAAGTTACTTCATGAAAGTCGCCTTTATTATCAATCTTAATAATTTCCTCTTTATATAAGATTTTTTCACTTGCCTTTTTTCGAACAGACCTTAAAAGAGTAGCGAAATCTGATACAAAGGCGAGATGATCCATACCTATCTCACTGCTTTTAAAGACTATTTTCCCAGTACCATCAAAGTCTTTGACTTCCATTTCGCTGATCATCGAGTAATCATTTTCAACTCCTATCTTATCTAAAAGATTTTTTGAGAATGGATTTAATGTGATAGTCCTAACGGAATCTTCAATCTCGTCATCTTTTTTTTCTAACACTATAGAGTCGATGCCTTGAAGGTTTAAGGCGCAGGAAATATAACACCCTAGGATCCCAGCTCCAGATATTACAATTGGTTGTTGCATTAAGATTCTTGCATCAAGGATTCAATTTCAGCAGGATCGGTTGGGACAGTGTCGGTTAAATTCTTATTGCCATCTTTAGTAACTAAAACATCATCTTCGATTCTAATACCTATGCCCTTCCACTTATCGTCAACGTCTGAAGAGGAACTTATATAAATACCTGGCTCGATTGTTGTAATCATTCCTTCATCAAACTTAATGAATTCTCCTTCGTGCATATAATCACCTACGTCATGGACATCCATTCCCATCCAGTGGCCAATTTTATGCATATAAAAATCTTTAAATGATCCTTTTTCATGCTCTTCTTCAAGATTCCCTTTGATTATCCCAAGGTCTATTAGACCCTCAGTTATAACTTTTTCAGAAATTGTTTGAGGGTCCATAACTCCATTACCCTTGCTGACAGCATCAACTGATGCCTTTTGTGCTTCAAGCACAATTTTATAAATCTGAAGCTGTTCATCACTGAACTTACCATTTGCTGGGAATGTTCTTGTTATATCGGAAGCATACATCTCATATTCGCAGCCTGCATCAATGAGGAGTAAATCACCATCATTGATTACTTGGTTATTTTCAACATAATGTAAAACACATGCATTTTCTCCTGATGCAACTATTGGATTATAGGCTGGAAATCTTCCACCATTTTTAGCAAACTCATACAGGTAAAAAGCTTCAACTTCAGCTTCATTCATACCAGGTTTAACGAACTTCATTGCTTCCAAGTGGGCATTTGCAGAGATTTTGCATGCTTTCTCAATAATATTTATCTCAGAGCTGTCTTTTATAAGTCTTTTATTGCCAATAATCTTTGAGATATCTGCAATCTCCATTTTTTTTGAGTGGCGATCTTTGCTGTTAGCTTTTTTAGTCCAATTAATTACCTTTTGATCAAAGCCGTCAACCTTACCAAATGGATAATATACACAGCTCACGCCATCCAATAAGTCTGGTAAAAGTTCATCTATCTCATCATTATTGAATGCATCATTAAAACCGAAATCTGACTTCATGCCCTCAGGGCCATACCTAAAGCCGTCCCAAATTTCTTTTAGTTTGTCTTTTTTGGGAACAAAACCAATAGAATTAGTCTTTCCAGATTTTCTAATAATCATCAATGTTGAATCTGGTTCATTAAATCCGCTTAAATAGTAAAAATTGCTATCCTGCCTAAATGGATAAGCGGTATCGTTACTTCTGTTTGCTAAAACTGATCCAGGAATAATTACAGCAATATCTCCACCGAGATTTTCTGTTAATTTTAGTCTTCTTTCCTCGTAAATCTTCATATCTTTATTTTACTCTCTTATTTGGAAGTTCCCAATTTTATAAGCTAGAATTAATCTAGTTTATGGCCAAAGATCTAGATAAGAATGTTTTAGAAGAACTCAATAAAAAAGTTGATGTTCTTCTTAAAAAATTTAGTGAGCAAAAAGGTATCATCGATGGATATGTTAAAAGAGAAAGAGATTGGAAGAAAAACAAAACTCTTAATCTCAAGAAAATAAAAGATTTAGAATTTGATTTAAAAAAAATTGCTTCAGAGAATAATGGCTGAAATTGAAAGAATTTCCCTAAGAGTCTTTGGAAGAGATATAACTCTTGCATGCCCCTCTGATGAGAAGGATGCTCTCTTGTCTGCAGCTGAGCTTCTTAATGAAGAGCTAAGTGGGATTTCAGATAAAGAAAATGCTTTAATCCTTGCTGGACTAAATCTTGCAAATAAATGTCTTAACCCTTCAGGTGAGTCTATAAATATTGAAGGTTTAGACCTTCTTTTAGAAAAAGTTGATAAAGCTTTAAAAACATAGTTCTCGATAATTAATAAATAACTTATACTAAGTCCGTACTGGTTCATTCGTTTATATATAAGTTATTTTTTGAACCTATAATTTTTAATAAGGTGATTTTCCTCTGTTAATGTTGCGCAGTACCTTTTTTTAAGAGAAGCCTGATTTAGCATGATATTCACCACCTGGACAAAGGGTTCGGGGATTATATGTGACGGTGAATCGGTTCTATGCCTCCGTACTGAATGCTGTGAAAGAAGATATTCGAAGATCACTTTTAAAACGGAGGCGATCTCTTCCCGAAAAAGTACTAAAGCCACTCTCATGTGAAATTAATACTCATTTAGCTAATGAAATACAAAACAGAGATTTAAAAAGAATTCTTCTGTATCAATCTATCGATAATGAGCCTTCAATTAAAGAAACTATCGAATTAGCTTGGCAAAAAGATATTGAAGTTTATATCCCAAAAGTAATATCAAAAGAGAAAATGATAATTAATAGAATAAGGAAAAATTCTAGTCATTCAAAAAATAAATTTGGCATCAAGGAGAGTAATGACTCAGACACTGTTGAATTAAATGAAATCGACCTTGCAGTATTGCCATTAGTGGGTATTGATATAAATGGATTTAGGCTTGGGTATGGAGGGGGATACTACGACAGGTTCTTTAATCAGGGGAGTGAGTTGAGCAGAAAACCATTTATAATAGGTACGGGTTATGCATTTCAAATTTTAGAAGTCAGTTTTGCAGAAGGCCATGACCTTAAATATGACTCAGTTATAACTGAAAAGGGAGTTTTAAAATTTTAAGATTATTTCTATTAACTTTTTTTTGCATAACTTATGTTAATGCAATTGATATTGATGGCGTCCTTGATGAGGAAGAGTGGGATAATGCTCAACAAATATCAGGGTTCACAACCATAGTCCCATATAATTTTGAGGATCCTAAATATCAAACTAATGTAAGAATTTTTACCAATCAAGATGGAATTTATATAGGTTTTATAAATGAGCAGGATAATGAAACTATAAGGTCTTTCAACCATATCCGTGATGACTGGGATGATAGAGGAGATAAAAATTCAATCACAATTGATTTTGATGGCAATTCAAAAGTTGCATATGGATTCACTGTGTCGCTTGGCGGTTCCCTTGCAGATGCAACATACACAAATGGTAATAGTGAGAGCAAAGACTGGGATGGTGATTGGATAGCTAAGACATTTAAAGGAAATAATTTTTGGAGCTCTGAGTTTTTTATACCTTGGACAGTAGTGCCAATGCAAAAAGTAGAAGGGTCAAAAAGAAATATAAAATTTATTGCGTTTCGATGGTTAGCCATTGATGAATATGGTTTTGGTTCAACAAAAACAAATTGGGAAAGAGAAACTTTTATCTATGATCTTGAAGATCTAATAATTGATAATTATGAATCCAAAAAATATAGTTACTTCCCTTATCTAACTGTTGCAGAAGACACTGTAACAAATGAATCAATTCAAAAAGCTGGAATAGACATTTTTTTGAATCATGGTGATGGAAGCCAAACTAACATAGCTATTAATCCAGACTTTGGTCAGGTTGAAACAGATCAAGTTGTAGTTAATTTCAGTGCAATTGAGACTTTTTTCTCTGAAAAAAGAGCGTTCTTTACCGAGAATCATTCCTTGTTTGAAGTCAAAGGTGGAAGGGATGATTTTTACGTCATCAATACGAGAAGAATAGGTGGAAGACCTGATTATGATTGTAGTCGTTTTGAACAATCTGATATCTGCGAAAATAATAGAAAGGAATATTCTGATTTGGACCTTGCTTTGAGACACACCATTCAAAAAGAAAAAGTTGATTTAGGATTCTTAGCTGCAAGTGAGAGTGATGAAAATTTCTCAAAAGGAAGAGATTATTTTGCATTTCGGGTTAGATCAAATAGCCCCCAAAATAAAGTTGGTTTTTTAGCAACAAAAACTAAGAGTAATTTTTTTAATGAGAGTTCAGATGTATATTCTCTTGATATAGAGAATACGGCAGTAAAGAATACACAGATTTCTGGTTACTTATTAAACTCTAGAAAAGAAAACTCTACAGGCCATGGACTTAGGTTTGATATTAAATATATTCCGAATGATAAATATGAAAATACTGTAGGCTTTCACTATTTCGATAAAGACCTTGATTTGAATGATATGGGCTATCTTCAGAGAAATGACCAAATCAAGTTTTATAATAGATTTGAGTTTGACAGAAACTCATATCCAAAGGAATCATTGCTTAGGAGTAGAGACAGTCATATCTCTATTTTCCAAACAATGACAACCGATGGTAAAAAATCTCCAAAAGGGGTGTGGACTAAGACCGAGTTATCTTTTAAATCGAATTTCAATCTTGATTTATCTATGTCTGCAAAAACTGAAGGAAAAGACACCAATATTACAAGAAAATATATAGGCTCTCCCTATATCCAAGTTATGGATGAGGCCAGTTTTAATGCCGGTTTTGGATCGCCTAAATATAAAAAATTCTCTTTTGGTGGAGGTTTTGGATTTAATAAATATTCTCCATATTCTTCCTGGGATTCTGATGGAAGAAATAATAAAAGTAAGAGGTTTAATATAAATTATTTTCCAAATGATCAGCTCCAGTTTAGTTTTGGTGTGGATGATTCAAAAGAAGAAGAGTGGTTGAAGTGGATTGATACTAATAGACTGGGATCATTCACTAAGAAAAGAAGAAATATTAATTTTGGTATGACTTTTTTTCAGGGTACAAGACATGAATTTAGACTTAAAAATCAATCGGTAATGATTAAAGCTGAAGATCCAACTCCATTAATAAGCTCACTTTCAGGGGAATTAAGTGAATCTGATTATTTGATTGATCCTTTTTATGTTTCTGAAAACTCTCTTCAGATGAGATATCGTTATGAAATATCACCTCTTTCCTATTTTTATTTAGTTTACACAAGGGGATATAGTTTTTATGACGATACCGATATATTCACTTATGAAGATCTATATCAAGATTCTTGGGAAAATCCTTCAAATGAAGTTTTTACTTTAAAGGTTAGATTTAAATTTTAAGCTTTTGAACAAAAAGTCTTATATCTTTTTCTAAAGTCTCAGGCTTTTCAAGAGCTGCGAAATGACCTCCATCGTAATGCTCCCAATGGATAAGGTTATATATTTCTTCTGCCCAGACCTTGGGCGGAAGCATGATCTCATTTTTAAAAAGCGCACAGCCAGTTGGAACTTCAACTTTTGATTTTGAAAAGCCTTCCCTTCCATTCTCGTTATAAAGTCTCATTGAAGAGGTTATTGATTCTGAAAACCAATATAAAGAAACTATAGAAAGCACATCATCTAGTCTTACGATTAGTTTATCTCTTTCATCATCAGTCCAAGAGTGAAACTTCTCAATAATCCATCCTGCTAAACCAACAGGAGAATCATTAAGTGAGTAGCCGAGAGTTTGTGGTTTGGTTCTCTGTATCTCAAAATATCCACTTCCTAATTCTAAGTATTTAGCATATCTTCCAAGTAAAACCTTTTCCTGATCCGTAACTCCCTCCATGGGATCTTCTTTTTCAGGTGGAAAAGCAATAACTAAATTTAAATGCAGGCCTAGCACTTCATTAGGAAAAAGCTCAGCAGACCATTTACTTACTGTTGAACCCCAATCACCCCCTTGGACTACATACTTTTTATATCCAAGAGCTGTCATAAGCTCGTGATTAATTTCAGCTATTTTTTTTGAGTCATATCCTTTTTGACTTGGTTTATCTGAAAAACCATACCCTGGCATAGATGGACAGATAACATCAAAGCTTAGACCATCTATATCCTTGTTTAGTAAAGGAATAATTTTGAAGAATTCCTGAACGCTTCCAGGCCATCCATGAGTTATTAAGATTGGTATTGAATTTTCAGAATCTGATTTTGAATGAATAAAGTGTATCTCTAGATCATCCTTTGTCTTAAATTTATAACTTCCAAAATCATTTATTTCTTTTTCGTGTATCTTCCAATCAAAGTCATTTCTCCAATACTGGACTGCATCTTTTAAAAAACTTTTTTTGGTTCCAAGAGTCCAGATCTCATCATTTACCTCATCAGGCCATCTGGTAAGGTCTATCCTTTTATAAAGATCATCAATTTTGGATTCATCTACTGAAACCTTGAATTCTCTAATACTCATTTACTCAAGAAAATGTTTGTAAGCTATATTTGAAGTCTCTTCTATGAAAGTGTATCCAGTCCTATTTAAATATCTTTTAAGTAGCTCTTTATTCTTTGAGGTATCTTCGATACCTACTAATACTTTCCCAAAAGCAGAACCCAAATTCCTATAATGAAAAAGCGTTATATTCCATTTATTACCTAATTTTTCTAAGAAATCTAGCAAAGCTCCTGGTCTTTCAGGAAACTCCATCCTAAAAACTCTTTCAGTTTTCGCAGTTGGACTTCTTCCACCAACCATATGTCGTAAATGATCATTTGAAATCTCATTTTTTGTAAGATCTTTGAAAGAATAGTGATTTTTAGACAATCTATTCTTCAGTGATATAAAGTTTTTAGCCGACTTAGTTTTAACTCCAACCAGTACATGTGCATCATTTGGATCAGAAAGTCTGTAATTAAACTCGGTAATCTGAGAATTAGAGAATATCTTTGATAGTTTTAAAAAACTTCCGGCTTTTTCGGGAATTTGTATACTAAGAATCTTTTCTTTGTCCTCTCCAAGTTCTGACCTTTCAACAATATAGCTTAATCTATCAAAATTTAGATTAGCACCGCTGCTAATTGCTAGAAGATTCTTTTTCTTTTTTGATGAGTATTTCTTCAGTCCTGCTAACGCTACCGCGCCAGCTGGTTCAGACATAACTCTTGTATCCTCAAAGAGATCTTTAACTGCAGCACATACCTCATCAATACTTACAGTTATAACTCCATCTATGCACTCTTTAATAACATCGAAATTGTTTTTACCAACTTGCTCTACTGCAACACCATCAGCAAAAATTCCTACGTTCTTTAGTCTTACTCTCTTGTTTGCTTTGAGAGCCTCGTAAAGACATGCAGAATCATCAACCTCCACTCCATAGATTTTTGTTTTTTTGTTATTTTGAGCTATCCACGCACTAACTCCTGCCAGAAGACCCCCTCCACCAACTGGAACAAATATTGCGTCTAAGTCATTATTAGTTTCAAGAATTTCTTTTCCAACTGTTCCTTGGCCAGCTATTGTATATGGATCATCAAAGGGATGAATAAATTCTTTCTTCTCCTTTTTACAAATTTTGTATGCATGCTTTACGGCTTGATCATAATTATCGCCAAATAGTTTAACTCTTGCTCCAAAATTTTTAACAGCTCTAATCTTGATTTCTGGGGTTGTTTTAGGCATTACTATAAGACATTTAATTTTTAATTTTTTACATGCGCTTGCTACTCCTTGTGCATGATTACCAGCGGATGCGGCAATAACTCCCAATTTAAGCTTATTCTCTTTGATGTTCACAATTTTGTTGTAGGCGCCTCTATTTTTAAAAGAAAAGATTGGTTGTAAATCTTCTCTCTTTAAGAAAACATTGTGACCGAGTTTATTTGAAAGGTTTATTGCGTAAGTAGTTGGGGAAACATTAGCTACATCATAAACACTAGAATTTTCAATCAAAGATAAATATCTTTTTGATTTTGCAAAATTCTTCGTTCTTTTGTTAGATATTTTCACAGCTCATTCCTCATTGGAGTATTATAGCTTTATGATCGATGCAAAGATAAGGGCTGCAGAAAAAGCACTAAATTATCTCAAGCCCAATATTAATCCGAAATCTATCTTAGGAATTGGAACTGGATCAACAGTTAATTGTTTCATTGAGCTATTGCGACCATGCCCTACCCTTGTAAAAGGTGCAGTTTCCAGTTCAGATGCTTCAACAAGGCTTTTGAGAGATATAGGCATAGATGTCTTTAATTTAAATGATATTGATGAGATTGAGTTCTATATTGATGGAGCAGATGAAATTGCTGATGATTTATCTCTCATGAAAGGTGGAGGAGGTGCGCATACTCAAGAGAAAATTATTGCAACAGCTTCTAAGAACTTCTTATGTATTGCGGATCAATCAAAAATTGTTTCAAAATTAGGATCCTTCCCAATTCCTGTTGAGGTTTTATCTCAAGCTAGAAGTTTTGTTGCAAGAAAATTAATGGCTTTTGGCGGTACTCCAAAATTGAGACATGATTTTATTACCGATCAAGGCAATGAAATTCTTGATTTAAGCGGAATTATGATTGATGACCCAATATCTTTAGAAACAAAAATTAATTCAATTCCTGGAGTTGTAGATAATGGAATATTTGGATTACGAAAAGCAGATCAAATATTTATCGGATAATTAGAGAAGGTTTTCTATTTTGCCAGCTAAAGACTCTGGTAAAACTTTCGAGTCGTACATCCCAACTAGTTTACCCTCTTTTGAAATAAGAAATTTATTAAAATTCCAAGACGGTTCTTTACCAGATTGTCGGGAAAGTTTTTTGAAAAGCGGGTGTGCTTGATCTCCTCTAACACGAGTAGTTGCATAAAGAGGAAATGTTACATTGTATGTAGCATCGCAAAATTCAGCAGTTTTAGATTCGTCTGTAAATTCTTGCCACATAAAATCACGAGATGGAACTCCTATTACTGTAAAGCCTTTATCACCATATTCAGAATATAGTTTTTGTAATCCTTCGTATTGAGGTGTATACCCACATTTGCTAGCTACATTGACTATTAGGAGAACATCACCCTCATATTTGCAAAGACTTTCGGACTCAGTTGAGTCAAGTATTCTAAGCTTTTCATTAATTAAGGAATTACAAGCGAAACTCGAAACTGAAAAAAGTACAGCACAAATGGATAACAGATTTTTCATGGGGTGGGATTATAACTTAGCTTACAGGTGCAATTGCAAGTACTGAAACAAAAAACAAACTTGCCAAAAAAATTACTTCTAAATTCTCTTTCATAATTTTCCTTAAATTAAACTTGGAGGGCCTAAGCCCTCCACATTTTTCAGAGGATTTGTCAGCCCAAAAATAGGGGGAGGAGTGCTGACAATTAAATATTATGCATGTTTATAATATATTATCAATACTTTTTATAAAATAAATGGTCTTTTTTTGGGTATAATGTAAAAAAAATTTGGAGATTGTCTTGAAAGGAAAAATTAATTACAGCGTGACCGATGGAATTGCAATTCTTGAGGTTGATAATCCACCGGTCAACCCTCTAAGTGATGGAGTAAGACATGGTCTTATAGAAAGTATGGAAAAAGCGGAATCTGATGACAATGTTGTTGCTATTGTGCTTACAGGTAGAGGAAGATCATTTATTGCAGGTGCTGATATTTCTGAATTTGGTCAACAAATAGAAGGACCTTCGATACATGATGCTTTTGAAAAAATTGAAAAATCATCTAAGCCTGTTATTGCCGCAATTAATGGATCTGCTCTTGGTGGTGGATTAGAAACAGCACTATGTTGCCACTATAGAGTTTCATCAAAGCAAGGTTTTATAGGTTTGCCTGAAGTAAATCTTGGGTTATTGCCAGGAGCTGGAGGAACTCAACGCCTCCCCCGCCTCGTTGGACCAGCCGAAGCTCTTAAGATAATGCTTTCAGGGAGGCATATATCTGCCGTAAAGGCTGTAGATATGGGTGTAGTAGACTCATTATCTGAAGGAGACATAGTAGAGGATGCTGTTGCGTTTGCTAAAGAAATGGCAGAAAAGAACGAAATACATCCGCTTGTAAGAAACCTTAATGAGAAAGTTATTGCCGCAAGAGGTGATGAAAACGTAATTTCAGAAGCAAGAGCGCTTGCTGCAAAAACTAGAAAAGGGCAATTCGCACCTGGAAAGATCATTCAATGTGTAGAAGCAGCAATAAATTTAGATGATTTTGATGAAGGAATGAAAAAAGAAGCTGAATATTTTGTTGAATGTCTTCTGAATCCTCAAAGAGAGGCAATGATTCATATCTTTTTTGGTGAAAGAGCTGCTTCGAAAATTAATGATGTACCAAAAGAGACGCCAAAAATGGATATTAACAAAGCTGGAATAATTGGTTCAGGAACAATGGGTGGAGGTATAGCAATGTGTTTTGCAAATATTGGTATACCTGCTCATATTGTTGATCAAGATGAAGAAAACCTTAAAAAAGGTTTAGCAGCTATAGAAAGAAATTATAAGTTTATGGTTGATCGAGGAAGAATGACGCCTGAGCAAATGGATAAAACTTTTGGGCTTATTTCCTCAGGTCTTTCTTATGAAGAGATTTCTGATGTTGATATTGTCATTGAAGCTGTATATGAAAACTTAGATCTCAAGCTTGAGATATTTAAGAAACTAGATGAGACTGTCAAGGGCGATGCCATCTTGGCATCAAATACTTCTGGACTAGATGTTGATGCACTTGCAGAATGTACTAAAAGGCCTGAAAAAGTAGTGGGTACTCACTTTTTTAGTCCAGCAAATATAATGCGATTACTGGAAGTTGTTCGTGCTGAAAAAACATCCCATGAAACACTGGCTTCAATTATGTCGCTTGGGAAGGCCCTTAAAAAAGCTCCTGTTGTATCTCTAAATGCTCCAGGATTTATTGGAAACAGAATGCTCTTTGGTTATACAACTCAGGCAAATAAGCTCTTATTAGAAGGAGCTCTCC
This sequence comes from uncultured SAR86 cluster bacterium, assembly GCA_902605165.1. Classification (GTDB taxonomy): domain Bacteria; phylum Pseudomonadota; class Gammaproteobacteria; order Magnimaribacterales; family D2472; genus CACNXK01. Next base: position 37,411 of record CACLBJ010000007.1, read on the forward strand.
CCCATCAAGTTGACTCTGCACTTGAAAATTTCGGAATGAGCATGGGTCCATTTAGAATGCTTGACCTCGTTGGTTTAGACTTGGGATGGAGAGCTAGAAAACTTAGTGGAACCGAATCACCAATTACAGCAAAAATAAATGATGCATTGTGTGACTTGGACAGATATGGTCAAAAAAATGGCAAGGGTTTTTATAATTATGTTGAAGGTTCAAGAGCGCCACACCCTGCGCCAGAGAACGAGGCTATATATGAGCAAGTTTCTAAAGAAAATAACTTTGAAAGAAGAGAAATATCAGATCAAGAGATTGTTGATAGATGTATTTTGGCTCTTGTTAATGAAGGAGCAAAGATACTTGAAGAAGGAGTAGCTCAGCGATCAGGTGATATGGATGTTGTATATATAAACGGATATGGCTTTCCAATTTGGAGAGGAGGACCGATGCAGTATGCAAATATGGAAGGTCTAGATATAATTTCAGCTAAAATCGACGAATTTGCAAAGAATGATCCGGAGTTTTGGCAAAAAGCTGATTTAATTGCGAGTTTAAGTGAAATTAAAGGTAGATTTGGAGATGCGCCGGCTGCTGAAGATAGAAAACCCGTATCAGGTTTCAATAAATCTTCAGTTGCAGGGAATTTATAATACGATATTAACTTTTGTCCCTTTTTCTACGAGACTAAATAGCTCAATTACATCCTGGTTGAACATTCTAATGCATCCATGAGAGGCCTTTTCACCAATTAAGCCCTCTTCTGGAGTTCCATGAATGTAGATGTATCTATAAAAAGAGTCTACATTACCGCCCTTATTCAGACCCTCCTCAGTGCCCTCTAACCAGAGTATCCTTGAGGTTACATGATCATCTTCTGAATCATATTCATTATGGTAAATTTCTGCAAATCTACCTGTATTTAGCCTCTCTTTAAAAATAATGTTTTTTGGTGCACCAGCACCAATCTTTTCCTTTATGATATGATTTCCCAGCGGAGTCTTAAATGAGTTCTGAATCTGACCTTCGCCATATGAAGATGAAGAAATGGGATAGGAAATAATGAGGTCTCCCCTACTATCTAATAGAAAAAGGCGTTGCTGGCTTATATCAACAAGGATTTCAGCGTTTATAAAACCTGAAAAGGTTAATAAAAATATATAGTATTTAAGCATTCTTCATTTTAGCAAAAAATATTTTGATTGAAACTATTATTAAATACAAATAAAGAAGTAAGTTGCCATATTTATTATAGAACGTGCGTACATCTGTGGGTACAAGTTTAGCATGAAGTATGCCTGAAGTGCCTTTACCCATATAAGAAACAATTGTTCCTTTATTGTCTATAAGTGCCGAAATACCATCATTTGTGGCCCGTATAATTGGAATATTATTTTCTACAGATCTTATTCTTGAAATTTCAAGATGCTGATATGGGCCAAATGAATTACCAAACCAGGTATCATTGCTAACATTAATAATATAATTAGAACTTTTGACGTCTTTTCTAACCATGTCACCAAAAACTATGTCAAAACAGACTAGCGGTGAAAAGTTACCATACCCTACATTCATCTGCTGAGAATCATTACCTTGAGTTATGTTTGACATTGGCATGTCAAAGAAAGCAATTAATCCCCTTAAAAAGCTTTCTAATGGTATATATTCTCCAAATGGAACAAGTTTCCTTTTGTTATATTTTATTTCTTGCTCCGTATTTACTATTGAATTATACAAATTTCCTTCCTGATAGCTAAAAAATCCACTCACCAATGGCTTTTCAATGTTTTTTATGAGATTTTGACTTCTTAAAGATTCGTAAGTGTAGGGTAATGGAGCTTCAGGCCAAACCAAAATATCAGCTATTTCTTTAGCTTGGTATGATGAACTTATAAATTCATCTTCAATATCATTTAAATAGTCATTATCAAATTTAATAAAAGGATCTGTGGATGGCTGAATAATTGCGAAATTAACAACATCTTCATCGCTTATATTGTTCTCAAAAATGT
>CACLBJ010000008.1 GCA_902605165.1 uncultured SAR86 cluster bacterium
GGTGAAAACTTTATCAGTAAATATTCCTGCTGGTGTAGATACTGGAGACAGGGTGAGATTATCTGGAGAGGGAAACTGGGCAAGAGATGCGCAGCCTGGAGATTTATATGTTGCAGTGCGAGTTAATGATCATCCTATCCTTGAAAGAGATGGCAAAGATTTATATATAGAGACACCTATACCTTTTCATAAAGCAATTACAGGGGGATCAATTGAAATCCCATCTTTAGAAAAGAATATCTCACTTAAAATCCCACCATACACTCAAACTGGAAAAATTTTTAGAATAAATGGCAAAGGAGCAAGCCACATAAGGTCAAGGGGAAGGGGTGATCTATTATGTAGAGTAATTGTTGAAATACCCTCATCACTTGATAAAAAGCAACTCAAAGCAGTTGAAAATTTTCTAAAGAAAAGGATTACTTTTAGACAAATATATGAGGTAATTTTACGAACTTTTGATACAAAAGAGATGTCAAAGTTTAGTAGTATCGAAGATATTTTTGAAATTGATCGGGAGGCACGCAATATATCTAATATGGTGATAAAATCACTAACTTAAAACACTTATGATAACTATAATTGCTTTTCTAATTCTTTTGGGTGTCCTTGTTGTAATTCATGAGGGCGGTCATTTTTTTGTTTTAAGAATGTGTAAAGTTCACGTTGATAGGTTCTCAGTTGGTATGGGACCGGTTATATATAAAAAGAAAGATAAAAAAGGAACTGAATTCGCTCTATCAGCATTACCTCTTGGAGGTTATGTGTCTTATTTATCAAAAAAAGCTCTAGATGCTGAACCTGAAATGAGAAAAAACTTTACTGATGAGCAATTAGAAAACTTATTCGAATCAAAACCTAAGTGGCAAAGAGCAGCTGTTATGTTTGCTGGCCCTCTTGCTAATTTTATTCTTGCGGTAATTATATTTACCTTCATATTTTCATCCCAGCAAACGGTAAAACCAATTTTTCTTGTTGATGGCGAATATGTTTCTAGTTCTTCTATATCTGGTGATATCAATAAAAATGATATTCTTGTTTCCATAAATGGTGAAAAAATCTCAAACCCGACAGAATATAGACTTGCACTCTTAGCTAGTGCTGGTCTTACAGGTGAGATAAACGCAGGTTTTTTAAATGCTAAAAGCTCTGAGACATACTATAGAAGTATAAGTGTTGAAGATTTTTTAAGTAACTCAGAACAACAACAAGAACCAGAAAAGTTCTTTCCAATAGAGATAACATCTTACATATCTCCAGAAATTGGCTCAATTTCTAGACAGGGAGCAGCATCACTTGCTGGCATAATAGAGGGTGACAAAATTCTAGAAATAGATGGTAAAAGAGTTAATCATTTTGCGGAGGTCTCAGATATTCTTTCATCTTCATCCAATAGTAATGTTAATCTTGTAATTCAGAGAAATGGAGAAATAAAAAGCTTTTTTATAAACACTGAGATATCTGAAAATGGTACTCCAATTCTTGGCATTTCAGCTGCATACAAAAGATCGATTATTGAAGCTTTTACAAAGTCAGTTAGAGATACATACAACCTAAGTGTAAAAACTCTTTTATTTATAGGAAAAATGATTACTGGAAATATGGGTGCAGAAAATCTAAGCGGCCCTGTTGGAATTGCGAAAATGTCTGGCGAAGCTTTTAGTGCAGGTTTTTTACCTTTTTTATATTTAATGGCTATTTTAAGTATTAGTTTAGGCGTATTGAACTTGTTACCAATTCCTGTCTTAGATGGCGGTCAACTCACTATGCTCGCGATAGAAGCGATCAGGGGAGAACCACTTCCTGCAAGAGTTGAAAATTTTGCATATACTCTCGGTGCATTAATGGTAGGATTTCTTCTAGTCTTTGCTGTTACAAATGATATTTTTCGGTGGGTCGGTTGATGAAAATTTTTAAGTGCCTAATTTCTTTTGTATTACTTTTAAATATTGCAACAGTTTTGGCATTTGAAGCATTTATTGTTAACGATATCCGAATCGCTGGCCTTCAAAGAGTTTCAACGGGAAGTATTTTCAATACCATACCAATTTCTGTGGGAGATAAGATCGATGACCGAAAGATTGTAGATATAACAAGAGCACTTTTTGCTACGGAGCAATTTGATGATATTCAAATAGGAAGAGATGGAAATGCACTAATAATTACTGTTGCAGAAAGACCATCAATATCTTCAATTGATATTTCTGGGAACAGCGCACTAAAAACTGAAATCTTACTCGAAAGTTTTGATGGCATTGGAATAACAGAAGGGCAAGTTTACAAAAGGTCAACGCTTGAGAGAATGAAGGCTGAGTTGGTAAGATCTTATTCCTCTCAAGGTAGATACGGAGCAGGAGTAGAAATATTTGAAACATCTCAACCAAGAAATAGAGTTTCTATCTCAATTGAAATAGACGAGGGAGAAAGTGCAGAGATAGATGGCATAACTATTTTAGGAAACAATATTTTCTCTGATGAAGATTTACTTGATGTAATGGAATTAAGTGAAGGTAGTTGGTTGTCTTTTCTTTCAAATGATGACCAATACTCAAGAGAAAAACTACAAGGTGATCTTGAGAACCTTGAGTCATATTATCTTGATAGAGGATACTTACAGTTTTCTATTGAATCAAGTCAGGTTAGTATTTCAAGAGACAGAAGTAGTATTTACATTACATATATAATTTCAGAAGGCCCTCAATATGTTATAAGTGATGTAAGAATTGTAGGAGATATGCCGATAAATGAGGAGCTTGTTGATCCCATAATTGAGACCCAAAAAGATATTACATATTCTCAAGCTCAAATTACACAAATTGAAGAGATTTTCACAAGCCTTCTTGGAAATGAGGGTTATGCATTTGCATCTGTTAAAGGCCAGCCAGATATAGATGAGGAAATGCTTGAGGTTGACTTAAGTTTTGTAATCGATCCAGGCAAAAGAACGTACACTAGAAAGATTTTATTTGAAGGGAATGAAATAACTCAAGATGATGTATTAAGAAGAGAAATGCGTCAATTTGAGGGAGCATGGGCATCGGATGACAAAATTGAACAATCAAGAGTTCGACTAGAAAGACTTGGCTTTTTTAAAGAAGTTAATGTAGAGACTGTTCCGGTTCCGGGAACTGATGATCAGATCGATGTTAAATTTAGAGTTGAGGAGGAGACAACAGGAAATGTTGGAGGAAATCTTGGCTATAGTGATTTTGGTCTTATGCTTGGATTTAATCTGCAGGAAAGAAACTTTCTTGGAACAGGAAATTCAGTTGGTATTGCAATAAATAAAAGCATCTATCAAGAGGTCTACAATCTCTCTTTCTATGATCCTTATTACACAATTGATGGAGCAAGTAGGGGCTATAGTCTTTATTATAGAAAAACAGATTATGGGGAATTCAATATAGCTAACTATACCAGTGACTCTCAAGGTCTTGGCATACAGTTTGGATACCCAATATCAGATACTCAGAGGGTAGGATTAAATTTAACTTATGATAAGACAGAAATTGATCAAGGAACTTTACCAGTAAGGGATATTCTTGATTTTCTTTTAGAAGAGGGTAACTCTTTTCAAACTGTTTCTGCTCAAGCTGTATGGTCACGAATAACTTTAAATAGAGGTATGTTTCCAACAGATGGTGCATCTACAGAAGCATTATTTTTAGCTACTTTGCCTTTAAGTGACATTAATTACTACAAATTAAATATCAGACAAAAATTTTATCAACCATTAAATTTTTGGGACCTTGTTTTTGGATTCCAAGGAGAAATTGGATATTTAGCTCCATATGGAGACACAGACAATGTTCCATTCTTCCAACATTTTTATGCAGGGGGCCCAAGATCACTAAGAGGATTTGAATCAAACACTCTTGGTCCAAGAGCTACTCCCTCACCATGTTATGGATTTGATACAGTTAATGATTTATGCCCGCCTTTAATAGACTCTAATTTTGATGGTATTCCAGATAGCCCAGCATACAATCAGAGCATCATTTATCAAAGAGATGATCCAATTGGGGGTGATGTAAAAATAGAAGGGAGTATGCAATTGATATTTAAACTTCCGATGGTTGAAGATCAGCGATCAATGAGAACAGCTTTCTTTTTTGATTTTGGAAATGTTTTTGCAATGGAATGTCGGGAATATCAAGTAAGTTGCTACAAACCAAGCATTGATGAATTGAGATACTCAGTTGGAGTTGGCTTAACCTGGATAACAGGATTTGGTCCAATGAGTTTTGCCATCTCAAAGCCATATAATGAAGATAGGTTTGAAAGGACTGAAGAGTTTCAATTTACCATTGGGACTGTGTTTTAAATTTATTAGTGTTTTTGATGCAATTTAATATAGAATATACGAACTTAAATAGGGGCTTATTATGAAAAAATTAGTTACACATATCGCTTGTATAGGATTTGTAGGCTTATTCTCTTTAACAGCATTAGCACAGAATGTTGCCGTTATAGATACACAAGCAGCGATTCTCCAAACACAAGTTGCTCAAGATGCTTTTAAAGCGCTTGAAGAAGAAAGTGAATATGCATCAATGGTTGAGCAAGCTAAAGAGCTTCAGGCAGACAGACAAAGTTTAGTTGAATCACTTCAAAAAGATGCAGAAACTCTTTCAAATGAAGAAATTGCTGAACTTCAAAAAGATATCCAAGAAAAATCAACAGATCTTGAATTTGTTTTAGGAAAAATACAGGCCAAACAAAATGAGACTATTCAAACTGTTGCTGCTGAATTAAATCCAGCTATGATGCAAATCATTAATGATCTTATTATTGCAAAGAAGATACAATTATTGCTTGGTGCTGATCAAGCTCTATATTTTGATGGCTCTGTCAGTATTACTGAGCAAGTGACAGATGCGCTAGATGGAGCTGCAAATGCAGAACCAGAATCTAACTAGTGTCCGAATCTGAGAATAAGAAATACTCAATAAAATTCATCTCCGAATATATCGATGCTTCGATAGTCGGAGATGCTGATTTACAGGTTGATAATATTGCAACCCTTGATAGCGCTGTCCAAGGCTGCGTAACTTTTTTAGCTAACTCAAAATATAATAAACTTTTAGAGAACACAAAAGCTTCAGCTGTAATCGTTAAAGAGGGCATTAAGACTAATAACGAAACTACTCTCCTAGTATGTTCTGATCCATATCTTGCTTATGCAAAACTATCAATGCTTTTTAGCAATGAAATTGATTTCTTAAATGGCTCTTTTCAAGATAGTGTCTTTATTCATGATTCTGTAAATATGGGAAGAGATGTCAAAGTTGGTCCTAATGTTTATATAGGTGAGAATTGTAATATTGGTGATAAAACAGTTATCTATCCAAATTCAACAATCCTTAAAGATGTTTTAATTGGTGAAGATTGCATAGTTCATCCTAATTCTGTTTTAGGCTCTGATGGGTTTGGTTTTGCACCTGAAAACGAAAGCTATCAAAAGATAGAACAGCTTGGAGGCCTTGAGATTGGAGATAATGTCGAAATAGGAGCAGGATGCACAATTGATAGGGGCGCAATCTCTAGTACAATCATCTCAGATGGAGTCAAGCTTGATAATCAAATACATATAGCACATAACGTTTCTTTGGGATCTAACTCAGCAATAGCAGCCTGTTGTGCAATAGCTGGATCTACTAAGATAGGAAAAAATTTTAAAATGGGAGGCCTTTCTGGTGTACTTGGACATCTTGAGATTTGCGATGATGTAACAGTTGGTGCACACACTCTAATTACAAAGAGTATTAAGTCACCTGGGAACTATGTTGGCATTATGCCTGCTCAAAATCACATGAATTGGTCAAAGTCAGCTGTTTTTATAAAAAAAAGAGGTAAATAAATGATACTTTCTGGAGAAGAGATATTAAAGTATCTTCCGCATAGAGACCCATTTCTTTTTATAGACGAAGTAATATCTCTTGAAGATGGTAAAAATATTCATGCTGTAATGCATGTAAAGGATGAAAATATATTTTTAGAGGGTCATTTCCCAGGAAATCCAATTGTACCTGGAGTAATCCTAATAGAGGCCATGGGTCAAGCATCGGGAATTCTTGGCTTTAAAACCATGAATAAGACTCCTGAAGAAGGTTCAATTTATGTCATCGCTGGAGTAGATAAAGCAAGATTTAGGCAAAGAGTACTTCCAGGAGATAAAGTAGATATTTTCAGTAAAGTTCTTGGCAGTACAAGAGGAATCTGGAAATTTGAGTGTTTTGCTGAAGTTAATGGAAAATTGGTATGTTCTGCTAATATATTATGTGCAGAGAGAAAAAAATAAATGTCTATTCATGAATCCTCAATAATACATTCTTCTGCCGAAATCGATGATAATGTTGAAATCGGACCTTTTTGCATTATAGGAGAGAAAGTTAAAATAAAATCTGGTTCAAAATTGCTATCTCATGTTGTTTTGAAGGGCCCCACAACTGTGGGAAAAAATAATGTTTTTTATCAGTTCTGTACCATAGGTGAAGATACTCCAGATAAGAAATTCAAAGGTGAAGAAACAACACTTGAAATTGGAGATGAAAATATCTTTAGAGAGGGTGTAACTGTCCACAGAGGAACAGTCCAAGATAAAGGCACAACTATAATAGGTAACAAGAATTTATTTATGGCATATGCTCATGTTGCTCATGATTGTGTCGTTGGTAGTGATAATGTTTTTGCAAATAATGCAGGTATAGCTGGTCATGTAACTGTGGGCAATAATGTGACTATAGGTGCTTTAACAACTATTCATCAGTTTTGTCAGATGGGAGACTATTCTTTTGCGGGTATGAATGCCTCGATAACAATGGATGTTCCTTCATACATAAAAGTAGCATCAAATCCTGCAAGGGTTATTGGTCTAAATTCAGTAGGTATGGAAAGAGGAGGTATTGATCAGGAAACAATAACAATCCTTAAAAAAGCATATAAAATTATTTATAGAAAAGGATTTAATCTAAAGGATGCAGTAGATAAAGTTGGATCTATGGAGTCTAGTAATATCCAAGAAGTCCAAAACTTTATCGACTCAATAAAATCTTCAGAAAGAGGCATTCTCAGATAGGTGAAAGATTCTATTAAGATAGGAATTGTTGCTGGAGAGCACTCTGGTGACATTTTAGGAGAAAACCTTCTTAAAGCTTTAAAAAAAATAAATAATGTAGAGATTTTTGGTGTTGGTGGTCCAAAAATGGAAGCTCAGGGTCTCAAATCTGCATTTGACTTCAATAATTTAAATATCATGGGTCTTGTAGACCCTATTCTTAATTATTCTAAGATTATGTCTTATAAAAATGATCTTTGTGATTTATTTGTAAATGAAATGATTGATGTTTTTATAGGTATTGATTCCCCTGATTTTAATATGCAAATTCAAAAAAAATTAAAGAAAATTTCAAAAATAAAAACAGTTCAACTTGTTACGCCTTCTATCTGGGCTTGGAGAAAGGGAAGGTTAAAGAATATCAAAAAATATACTGACCTTAGCGTATCACTATTTAAGTTTGAACACGATTTTTATAAAAAAAATGGCCTAAATAATATTCTTTTAGGGCATCATTTTGCAGATCTAAAACCAAATAAGAAGTCAGATGTTTTTAAAAAATTTAATCTTGATAAGAAAAAAAAATATATAAGCATCATGCCTGGAAGTAGGAAGTCTGAAATAAAGAACATGATGCCGACCTACCTAGAGTTTATGCAACTCTATGATGGTTTGAATGAAAATGCACATTTTCTTATACCTGTTACAAATCATGATGACCTTGAACATATAAATTCATATTTAAATGATTCAAAAATTAAATACTCAATAAAGGTTAATGCTGCAAATGAGTTTCTATCTATATCGGAATTTTCTATTGTTACTTCCGGAACTGCTTCATTGCAATCTTGTGTATTAGGAGCCCACCCAATTATTTGTTACAAAACATCATTTTTTAATCATTTCATTATTTCAAGAATGATTCAAACAGAAATAATAGGTCTGCCAAATCTTCTTCTTTCGCAGAAATTTTTTCCTGAGTTGGTTCAAACAGCTTGTACGCCACAAAATATACTTTTGGAAACACAAAAACTTAGAATAAATAAATTTTTACTTGATCAAAAAACCAATTTAATTATCAAAAACCTTAAAGGCGTTGGTTTTGATGCTTTGGCAGAAGAAGTAGCGACTGTATAAATAAATGATTGCTGGTGTTGATGAGGTTGGTAGGGGGTGTCTTGCTGGACCGGTAATAGCTGCATCTGTAATACTAAAAAGACCGATCAAAGGTCTTATGGACTCAAAGAGACTTTCTTCAAAAAAAAGGGAAGACCTAAGTCAGATAATAATAAAAAATTCTATATTTGCTATTGGAGCTGCAGACAGTCAAGAAATTGATCAAATTAATATCTTACAAGCTTCCTTGTTAGCAATGCAGAGATCATTAGAAAAGCTTGATATGCAACCAAAAAAAGTTTTAGTTGATGGCAATCATATTTTTGAAACTTCAATTGAAATAGAGGCTATTGTGGGAGGAGATAATTTGATACCATCAATCAGTGCAGCTTCTATAGTAGCGAAGGTATTTAGAGATAGGTTAATGATGGCATATAGCAAAGAATTTCCAAATTATGGGTTTGATAAACACAAAGGATATCCAACAAAACTTCATAAAGAAATGCTAAAAAAATATGGATTAACAAGAATTCACAGAAGAACTTTTAAAGGTGTTAATTAATGAAAGGTTCATTTGCTCATTTGAGGGTTTCATCAGAATACAGCATATTTAAAGGACTCTTATCTATTGAGAAACTTGTTGAAAAAGCAAAATCTTTTGGTATGCCAGCAATAGCATTAACCGATCACTCCAACATGTTTGGACTTGTTAAATTTTTTAAGAAATGTGAAAAGGAGGGCATAAAGCCCATAAGCGGATCAACACTTAATATTGTTAGATCCTCAGAAGATAGGCCTTACGAGTTTTTATGCTTAGCTAAAAATATAAATGGACATAAGAATCTCATGCATGGGCTTTCAAAAGCGAGTAGAAATTTATCAAAAGCTATTTTGTATGACGATTTCTTAAATATTTGCAATGATATCTTTGTAATAACGGGGTCCGAAAATTCTGAAATCTTCTCACTCATCCTTAATGATAAGGAAGATGAAGCAGTTAAGCTTATTGAAAAATATAAAGCAGATTTTAAAAATAATTTTGTAATTGAGATTCAAGATACTGGTAAAGAAACCCATAAAATTTTTATGGCTTCCATTTTGCCTATTGCCTCAAGGCTAAGCATTCCTGTAATAGCAACAAATGATGTTTTATTTGGAAATAGAGAAGACTTTGAAATTCATGAAACCAAGGTATGCATTAACAGTGGCAAGACACTGAACGATCCAAACAGAGAAAAAATGTATTCTGAGGAGCAATACTTCAAATCTCAGGATGAGATGAAAGATTTATTTAAAGATTTCCCAGAGGTTCTTTCAAACACTCTTGAAATTGCAAAACAATGTAACTTAAGTTTAGAGCCAGATGGATATTTTTTACCTGAATATCCTGTTCCTGAGGGACAAGATTTTGATTCTCACTTAAAGAGCTTAGTTGAAGAAAATCTAGATAATCTAATCGCTAACTTTTCAAAGGATCAGTTAGAAGAATATAAGGTTAGAGTTAAATATGAACTAGATCAAATAAAAACGATGGGATTCTCTAGTTATTTTTTAATTGTTTATGATTTTATAAAGTGGTCCAAAAATAATGATGTTCCTGTTGGTCCTGGAAGAGGATCAGGAGCAGGTTCTTTAGTTGCTTATTGTTTAGGAATTACAGCTCTTGATCCTATTAAGCATGGTCTTCTTTTTGAAAGATTCTTAAATCCAGAGAGAATATCTATGCCTGATTTTGACATAGATTTTTGCATGGAGAAGAGAGACAAAGTTATTGAATATGTTACTTCAAAGTATGGAAAAGATGCCGTATCGCAAATTGTAACTTTTGGAACAATGGCTGCCAGAGGTGTTGTTAGAGACGTTACTAGAGCGCTTGGAAAACCCTACAGTCTTGGGGATAGAATCTCTAAAATGATACCTTTTGAGATTGGAATGACTCTTGAAAAAGCAATATCGAGACAGCCAGTACTTAAACAAGCCATTAAAGATGATGATGAAGTTCAGGAAATCATGAATTTATCTTTTAAATTAGAAGGCGGTATTAGAAACATTGGAAAACATGCTGGAGGGGTTGTAATTGCACCAGGGTCACTAGCTGACTTTTCTCCAATATATTTTGATAGCGATACATCCTCAGTGCTTACGCAATTTGATAAAGACGATGTTGAAAAAATTGGGCTAGTTAAATTTGATTTTTTAGGACTTAGAACACTTACGATTATTGATAAGGCAATCAAATCAATAAACAATGATCTGGCTTCAAAAAATGAGGATTTACTGGATATATCAACTTTAGATTTAAATGACTCTAAGGTCTTTGAGCTCTTATCCGCTGGAAGAACTACTGCAGTTTTTCAACTTGAATCTCCAGGTATGAAGGATCTTATTAAAAGACTTCAGCCAACAAGATTTGAGGAAATAGTTGCTCTTCTTGCATTATTTAGACCTGGGCCACTAGATTCTGGTATGCATGATGAATTTGTAAATAGAAAAAATGGTAAGGTGCCCGTTACATATCCTCACAAGTTGCTTGAACCTGTTTTATCTGAAACATATGGCGTAATTCTCTATCAAGAGCAAGTTATGGAATCTGCAAGGGTTCTAGCAGGATATTCGCTTGGGCAAGCTGATATCCTTCGACGAGCAATGGGTAAAAAACAAGTGGAAGAAATGGATAAGCAAAGGACTATTTTTGTTAACGGCTGTAAAGATAATAATATTAAGGAAGACCTTGCAAATAAAATATTTAATTTAATTGAGACTTTTGCTGGTTATGGCTTTAATAAATCTCATTCGGCAGCCTATGCTTTGTTGTCATTCCAGACGGCGTATCTTAAGACATATTATCCCGAGTATTTTATGGCAGCTGTTCTTTCTTCGGCTCAAGGAAATACTGATAAGATAAGTTCAATCATTAAAGAATGTAAAGACATGGGTATAAATGTCTTAAGCCCAAATATATTAACAAGCGGAATAAATTTCTTTGTTAATCCAAAAAAACAAATTGAATATGGTCTAACTTCTCTCAAAGGCGTAGCAGAATCTTTTATCTATCATCTATCTGAGATTAGAGAAAAAAATACATTTAATAACTTATTAGATTTCTCAAAAAAAGTTAATGTAAAACTAGGTGGCAAGAAATCACTCGAATCTCTATCAAAAGCAGGAGCTTTTGATTCAATATGTGACTCAAGATCAATTGCCTTGGCTTGTATACCAGATATGCTAAAGGAGGGAGATAAAAAAGCATCTGATGCTCTGTTTGCAGGTGATTTATTTTCAAATGTAGAAGAAGATTTTAATCCTTATGATCAACACAAAGATGTAAATCCTCTAAATTTCTCTCAAAAACTAAAATATGAAAAAGAAGCTCTTGGTTTTTATATTTCTGGCCATCCAGTAGAAGCGATAAAAGATGATATAAAAGATTTAAGGTCTCATAAGATATCAGATCTTGATGCTAACATCTCATCTGCAACAATTGTTGGCCTTGTTAATTCAACAAGACAGATAAAGGACTCCAAGAATAAACCCATTACTTTTTTAAATTTTGATGATGAAAGTGGATCTATGGATGGAATAATCCTTTCTGAGCTATATGAAGAGAAGTATGGAATCATTAAGGAAGATGCAATCTTAAGATTTTATGGATCAATTGAGGTAGATGATTATAGATCTAGAGAGACTAATTCAACAATGTATAGAATGAGAGTAAAGAACATAAATGCTGTTGAAACCGATTTAGTTGATAGCAAAAAAGATCTTTTAATCATCTGTGATACCGCTAATGGCGACTCTCTCCAAGAAATTAAATTAAAGCTAAATAAAATTAATTCAGATTTTTGGGGTGGTGAAAGTAAAGTAAAATTAAAAATACTCAGAGATAATGCGGAAGCGCTTATTTCTTTAAATGATAACTTTATGATTGATCTAAATTCAGAAAATTTAGATAATTTAAGAAGTATCTTTGGAGATAGTAAGATTAAATTGAGTTAATTATGATTAAACGTCACTTTTTGCAATTTGAAAAACCGCTGGAAGAAATTTCTGACAAAATTGAAGCGTTAGAGATTGTTTCAAAAGATAATCCCGAATTAAGATCTCAGATAGACAAGCTTCAATCAGAATTTGAAGATAGAACTAAAAAGATATATTCAAATCTTACCCGATGGCACAGAGTTTTAATTTCTAGGCATCCACAAAGGCCTCATACTTCAGATTACATTGACAATATTTTTTCAGATTTTGATGAGCTGCATGGAGATAGGCAGTTTGGCGATGACTCTTCAATAATCGGAGGTCTTGCAAAAATAGATGATATCCCAGTAATGCTTATAGGCCATGAAAAGGGAAAGGGTACGGATGAAAAGGTAAAAAGGAATTTTGGGATGCCTCAACCAGAAGGATATCGTAAAGCTAAAAGATTAATGAAAATGGCTGAGCAGTTTGAGCTACCTATCATAACTTTTGTTGATACTTCAGGGGCCTATCCTGGAATAGAGGGAGAGGAGAGGGGTCAAAGTGAGGCTATTGCTTCAAACTTAGCTTTAATGTCTCAACTTAAAACTAAAATTATTATTGTTGTAACTGGTGAGGGTGGATCAGGTGGAGCTTTAGCTTTAGGTGTAGGTGATCACGTTATTATGCTTGAGCATGCAATTTATTCTGTGGCCTCTCCTGAGGCATGTGCTTCAATTGTATGGAGATCTTCTGAGAAAGCTGAAGAAGCTGCAGAAGCAATGAAATTAACTGCTAAAGATTTAATTAAACTCAATATTATTGATGAAATTATTGAAGAGCCAATGGGTGGAGCGCACAGAGATTACAAGACTATCTCTCAAAATGTTAAACATTCATTGTTAGCAAATATTGAAAATCTTAATAAGATTCCTCTTGAGAGACTTTTAGAAAGACGTTATTCAAGGCTCACAGAAGTAGGAAAATAGCTTGTCACTTTCTACAGATCTTCTAGATACATTATCTCCAGAAAAAAAAATTTTTGTAGCTTTCAGTGGAGGGCTGGATTCAACAGCGCTTTTATTTTTATGTAACAAAGCCTTAAAACAAAAAAAAATAAGTAATTTAAAGGCAATTCATATAAATCATAACCTCTCTAAAAATAGTGATAACTGGCAACAACATTGTGAAAGTTTTTGCAGAAGTAACAACATTGAATTTGAATCTTTCATAGTTGAAGTATCAAAAAATAGATCCAGCATTGAGTCACAGGCAAGGCAGGCAAGATATAAAATCTTTGAAAGCCTTTTAGATACAAATGATCAGATTTTATTAGCTCATCACAGAGATGATGTTTTTGAAACTCTTCTTCTAAGGCTATTTAGAGGAACAGGAGTTGATGGTCTTAGCGGTTTAAGTGAAAAAAGATCATTAGGGAAAGGAGAAATACTAAGACCATTTTTAAATTCACCTAAATCAGATTTAAAAATTTACATTGATGAAAATGAGCTAGCATATGTTGAAGATGACACTAATTCTAATAATAATTTTGATAGGAATTTTTTGAGAAATGAGATAGTGCCATCTCTTGAAACAAGATGGAGCAAGCTTTCCGAAAGAGCAGCATTTACGTCATTAACAGCAAAAAAGAAAAAACTTTCATTAGATTTTATGCTTGAAAAGAGTTTCAAAAAAGAAATTTCTTCAGGCATTATCGAAAGAGCAGACTTTATTGAAATACCCTCTTTCATAATAGAGGAGTTAATAAGATTAATTTTAAGAAAGAAGGGTATTGCGCTTCCTAATCAGAAAGTTCTCTCTGAAATTATGAGCGTGTTTTTCCATAAAAAACCTTCAAATGAGTCATATGTAGAGTGGTCAAGGAAAGATGGTGAACAAATGGGAGGACAAGTCTTCTCAGAGCACAATAATATAATTTTTAAAAAAAAATAACTTATAATTTAATTATGAATACTGAAACACTTCAAATAAATATTGAACCACCGATAGCAACAGTTACATTAAATAGACCTAATGTTTTAAATGCATTTAATGAGCAATTAGTTTTAGACCTCCAAGAAGCATTTAAAAATTTGACTGAGGATGAATCAGTGAGAGTAATTATACTTACTGGCTCAGGCAAAGGATTTTCAGCTGGAGCCGATCTAACTGAAAGAGAAGCAAGCTGGGATCCTAACTGTCCATCAAAAGATGCTCTACTTCGTGGCTATATGCCCATTTTCAATGAAATTGTTGGAATGCCAAAAATTGTAATAGCTGCAATAAATGGTCCAGCAGCTGGTATTGGCGCAGCATTAGCAATGGCCTGCGACTTGAGAGTTATGACAAAATCCTCATATATTCTTTCAGTTTTCAGCAATATAGCCCTCGTTCCTGATGGAGGATTAAATTGGCTATTAACTAGATTCTTAGGATATGCAAAGGCTCTTGAATTTGCTATTGAAGCAAAAAAAATAGATTCACAAATGTGTTTAGATTTTGGCATTGCTAATAAAGTTGTTGAGGATGAGCAGCTTCTTGAGGAGACATCCTCATGGGCAAAATCATTAGCAATAAGATCACCTCAAGCACTTTCAAATACCAAAAGATTAATGAGAGATTCTTTAAGTAAGTCTTATTTTGATACCTTTAAACAGGAAGCAGAAATTCAAAATGAAATCTTTGGGTCTTCTGAACACAGAGAAGCTGTTCAAGCCTTTTTTGAAAAAAGGCAACCTAAATTTGATTAGATCAGTTTAGCTACACCAACAATAATTGCTTCAAATGAAGCTTTGGTAGTATTTGGATTAATACCAACACCCCAACTTGTTTTGTCACCTTTTTGAAGTTCAATATAAGCAGCAGCTTGAGCATCAGAGCCAGATGAAATTGCACTCTGATGATAATCAGATACTTTTACATCTATTGATAGTTTTTGATTCAAAGCATTTACAAATGCATCAATTGGGCCATTACCAGAACCGGATATTTCATGGTTTTCTCCATCAATTTCAATCTCAGCTTTTATATGATCGCTAGCATCCGTTGAATCTGAAGTTTTCAAGGAATAGTTTTTAAAACTATGCCCCGGTTTTGGCATGACAAAATTTGTATGAAAGATTTCCCAAATCTCTGAAGTGGAAATTTCTTTACCAGTTTCGTCTGCAATTTTTTGTATCTTCTGACTCATGCTTATTTGAAGTCTTCGAGGCAGGGAAACACCATGATCTTTTTCTAGTAAAAAAGCAACGCCTCCTTTGCCAGATTGAGAATTAATTCTTACAACAGCTTCATAAGTTCTACCCAGGTCTGCAGGATCAATTGGTAAGTAAGGCACTTCCCATTGTGGATCATTAGAGCTCCTTAGAGCATTTAAACCTTTTTTTATAGCATCTTGATGCGATCCTGAGAAAGCAGTGAAGACTAAGTCTCCGGCATAGGGGTGTCTAGGGTGAACTGGGAGTTGATTACAGTATTCAACTTCTCTCATAACATTATTTATTTGTGAAAAATCTAAATTGGGATTTATTCCTTGGCTATACATATTTAAGGCTAAAGTAACAATATCTACATTTCCTGTTCTTTCTCCATTCCCAAACAATGTTCCCTCAACTCTGTCTGCGCCCGCCATTAAACCAAACTCAGAAGCTGCTATTGCTGTACCTCTATCATTATGCGGATGAAGTGAAAGACATATATTTTCCCTATTCTCAAAGTTTTCACTCATCCACTCTATTTGATCTCCATATATATTTGCCGTTGACATTTCAACAGTTGCTGGAAGATTGATAATAATCTTATTATTTGAAGACCCTTTTAAAATATCAACAACCTCATCGCAAACTTCTACTGCATAATCGAGCTCAGTTCCTGTAAAACTTTCAGGAGAGTATTCAAATGACCAATCAGTTTTTTTGTATTTACTTGATAATTCTTTAATAAGTTTTGCTGCATCTGTTGCGATTTTTTTAACACCTTCCTTGTCTTTATCAAAAACAACTTTTCTTTGAAGAGTTGAAGTTGAATTATAAAAATGAAGGATTGCATTAGGTGCACCGTCAAGAGCTTCAAAAGTTCTTTTTATAATCTCGGGCCTAGCTTGAGTAAGAACTTGAATACTTACATCAGAAGGGATTACTTTTTCATTAATTAAATACCTTGTAAAATCAAAATCAGTTTGTGATGCTGCTGGAAATCCAATCTCTATCTGCTTAAAGCCAATTTTACATAAAAGATTGAACATTCTTTTTTTCCTTTCATCTCCCATTGGTTCAATAAGAGCTTGGTTTCCATCACGCAGGTCTACAGAACACCAAATAGGAGCCTTTTCTATGATTTTTGAAGGCCATACCCGGTTTTCCTTGCTAACAGGCTTATATGGCTTATATTTTTTATTTGTTTTATCCATTTAATTCATCAAAATGTTAACATCAAAAAATGTTTGATACTAAGTCATCCTTTATTTTATCTAAATTAGGTATCCAGAGGTTTCAATCTCAAATAAATAACCCAAGTTCAGAAATCTTATTCGGCGCACTTTGGGGCGATATTCTAACACTCTTGGACAAATCATTTAATGAATTAAAAGAAAATGAATTAAAGTTATTAATTAAAATAATAAAATCTATTGTCGAAGATGAAAGCGAATATCCCTTTGCAAAAGAAATAAATAATTTAAATGAAATAAAGAGGGAGCCCAAGCTTGTAATCTCTTTTACTAACGTCAAAACTAATTTAACAAAAGAATTTTCTACACTTATTGAATCTAAACCTCTTTCTGTTCTTGAAAACAGTCAAGATTATAAGAGAAAACTTTGGTTGGAGATTAAGGAATATAAAAATGGACCTTCAACTGGCTAGCTTTAGTGATTTAGATCAGATATCAACTATTGAAAAGGAAACAAATGAATATCCATGGAGCTCAAATAACTTTAAGTCTTCTATGGAAGCAGGAAATAGCTCTATAGTTCTAAAGAATAAAAAGAATATTCTTGGGTATGCTTTTTTTTCAGTCATTGGAACTGACTCACATTTATTGAATATAACTGTCTCCAAGAATTATCAAGGAAGGGGTTATGGCAAGAAAATTCTTGAGAAGGTTCTTTTCCAATCAAAAGTCTTAGGAGCCACTATTGTTTTTCTTGAGGTACGAATAAGTAACTACAGAGCAATAGATTTTTATGAAAAATTTGGATTTAAGAGGGATGCTATAAGATATAACTATTATGATGGCAGTCCTAAGGAAGATGCATTATTGATGTCCAAGCAAGGACTATAAAACCTTCTCAATTTCCTTTCTAATATACTTCGGCTCAACTCTTGGACCAAACCTCTCAACGATTGTACCGTTGTTGTTGATAAGAAACTTTGTAAAGTTCCACTTTATTGATTGAGTTCTAAAAATACCGGGCTTATCACTTTTAAGTAGTTTAAATAAGGGATGTGCTTCGGGACCATTAACCTTTATTTTAGAAAAAATTGGAAAAGTTACTGAGTAGTTAATATCACAGAATTCACCAATTTCTTGATCAGTACCTGGTTCTTGTCCACCAAATTGATTGCATGGGAAGCCAAGGACTACAAAATTTCTATCTTTATAGTCATCATATATTTTTTGCAGGCCTTTATATTGAGGAGTAAGGCCACATTTACTTGCAACATTAACAATTAAAAGTGTTTTACCTGCAAACTCAGACATACTAATATTGCTATTAGCAGAATCCATTACATCAATATTATATATATCAACCATTGATCTTTAGATGAACTTGTTTAAAAGTTAATTTGTAGAAATATCTCCCTTACCGGTATTATACAGCATTAATTTTTGTATTATGACTAACAAATCTGACTTCATTTGGCATAATTTTGACACTATCTCTAAAGAGGAGCTTTATGATGTTTTAAGTCTCAGACAAAGAGTTTTTATAATTGAACAAGATTGTTTATATGAAGATTTAGATTATTCCGATCAAGATGCAAGCCATCTTCTCCTATACAAAGACAATAAGCTAATTGGATATTCAAGGGTTTTTCCACCAGGCATAAAATATGACGCTGCTTCAATAGGAAGAATCGTTACTGATTCGGATTATAGAGAAAAAGGTTATGGAAGGAGTATCACCCAAGAATCTATTCGATTTTTAAGGAATAATTTCCCTGGATCAGACATCACCATATCTGCTCAATATAGATTGGTTAATTTTTATGAAGATCTTGGCTTTAAAAGAGAAGGTAACGTTTATCTAGAAGATAATATTGATCATATTAAGATGACTTTAGAGGCAAATAAATAAAAATTAAAAGCTTCTATAAAACAATACTAATAATATGAGATAATTGTCAAAAAATATTATGTTCAAAATTAAATATTTCGCCGCCTTCCCAATTACTCTGTTACTGATGAGCTGCAGCGGAAGTGATGATGATGGTGTTTCCACTCTCGAAGCTACAGTTACTTCATCTAATGATACTCCTTTATACAATGAAACATACACCATTACTTGGGAATCAAATGCCAGTCAGTGCTATGCAAACTCAACTACAGGTTCATGGCTTGGCGAGTTGGCGCCTTCTGGAAGCCAAGATTTTGTTGCTAAAAGAGGAGGAACAGCAAATTATGGAGTTCAGTGCAGAAAAAGTATAAATTTTGTAAATGCGTCTACAGATGTGGTTGTAAGTAAAGATTTTATTGATCATTTTGATTTTGAGGACGTGCAAACTTATGATCTTGGTTCTTTAAATAGAAGTCTTGATAATAATTTAAATGTTCTAGACACAACCATAAGTGATTTTAATGGTGACTTTCGTCTTGATATTGTTTTGTTATTAGAAGATTCTGGTACAGAGGATTTGGGCGATTCAACTTACTTTATCTTAGCTTTCTATGGCCGAGATCTATCAACAATAAATGATGAAAATCCTTATGTAATGCAAGAAATTAACCAAGGAAATTGTGTTGGAGATAAATTAATAAGAGCTGACTATAACGCAGATGGATCTCTCGATATTATGACAGTCTCAAAATCTTCGGATGAGTCACTTAATAAAAGAGGTATTTGTATTTTCCTTTCATCTGAAGATGGATTAGTCCTTCAGGATGAAGATTATATTACCAATGAAACCACCCTTGATTTGTCTAATGTAGAAATTGGATCTTCTGTTGCTTATGATTTAACTTCTAATCTAAGACCAGATATTTTACTTTTAGGGAATGGAGGAACCACAGATTTACCATTTTATATATCGCCTTCTGAGGAGGGGCCCTCTATTATTCTTTCGAACCCTCTCAACACTCTTAATCCCTATACAAGAAGTCAAGGTTGCGCAGAAGGAATTACTTTTTTATGTGACTGGATTTCAAAAGAATATCATTTTGAAGATTCAGTTGTAGTCAATGCAGATACAGATGGAATTTTGGATACAATTCACTCAATAAATACCTCTGATGGCCCTACTTACATTTTATACAACACTAGGTTTGAAAATGTCTATTTTGATTGGTCTTTACCAGTAGAGGATTACATCGCAACATCTATCTCCTCTGGTGATGGTGTTGCTTTGAGAATGGCGCCAACTGATGGAAACATAGATGGACGAACCGATCTACTAGTATTTGAAAAAAGTTTATCTAGTGATACTTTCAAAATAAGTATTCATGAAAAGGTTGTTTCAGAAGAAGATTCTATTGATGAAATTTCTAGAACAAATAATGGTGATTTTGCAGAAGAATATTCATTTCAAAATAGTTTAAAGTTCTCAAGAGAAATATTGGTTTTTGATCTCGATAGAAATGGATTCGCAGATATATTTATTCCCTATACAGAGCTCCCATACACCCAGGCAAATGTTGATAGTGATAAACACTTTTTAGCCTTTGAAAAAAGCTATATTGTTAATGAAGATGAAACCGTTTTACAAGATTGGATTGTCCAAGACTTTTCAGATTTAATAGGACTAGACTCTAATAGCGTTTATAACTCGTGGATTGACTTTGATTCAGACAATGACATAGATGTTATATTGATGATCCCTTCAGTATCAGATGATGGCTTATCAATAAATTATAATTTCAAAATATTTCTCAATAACTCTCTTTTTTAGTTCTTAAATATGTTTGTAAGGCTGGCTAAGGTAAAAGATTGCCAAGAGATATATGATTTGATTAAAGATGGTGATTCAGGTATGACAACACTGCCTAAATCAAAAGATGAAGTCCTTGAAAGAATAAACTGGTCTAAAAAATCATTAAACAAGAAAGCAAAAAGACCCGATAAAGACTCATACCTTTTTGTTCTTAAAGAAAATAATAAGATAGTTGGTATTTCTGCAGTCTATACCTCTGTTTCAAAGAATGGAACATCAATTTTTTTTAAACAAAAAAAGAAAATAATTTCCTCAAAAGTATTCAAATTTAAAAAAAATCTAGATGTTATACAGTTACATAAAGTTAAAAAACCATACACTGAGTTGGGAACTCTTTACCTACATCCTAATTTTAGAGGAAAGGGAAGAGGGTCTTTACTATCATTAGCTCGCTTCAAGTTTATGGCGCTTTGGCCAGAGAGGTTTGATGATGATGTTGTTGCTGAAATAAGAGGTAAAGTAGATAAAGATGATATTTCAATTTTCTGGAAATATTTTAGTAAGTACTTTTTTGATGAAGAAATGTTCAATAACAATGAAATAAGTTATATAAACAATTCCTTTATTGCAGAGTCTATACCCAAACATCCATTCCTTGTAAGTCCGTTAAATAGATCAGCTCAAAGGATAATTGGAATTCCTAATGATAATGCACTACCTGCTTTTAAGATGATGGAATCTCAGAATTTTAAACCTAATGGGTTGGTAGATATTATTGATGCTGGGCCATGCCTTGACTGTAATTTAAGCGAAATCAAAACAATAAAGAATAATCGATCTGTAAAAATAAAATCATTTGGATTACCAGAAAAGCAATTTAGTGGCCTTATTTCAAATACCAATTTAAAAGGTTTTAGAGTTGTCAGATCAGATTTTTCTTTTGATGGTGAAAAAGTTTCAATCCACAGGAACCTTATGAAGAGCTTAAAATTAGGAACTAATAGCAAGGTTGCAATTAATGTCTGAAATAAACTTTGATGGGTTGATTGGACCAACACATAATTATTCTGGTCTATCTGAAGGTAATAATGCATCAAAAAAGAATTATTCTTCATCCTCCAATCCTAAAAATGCAGCGCTACAAGGAATTAAAAAAGCAGAAACCTTAATTGCTTGTGGATTGGAGCAGGGATTTTTCCTTCCTCATGAAAGGCCTTTTATACCAGGACTAAAAAAGCTTGGTTTTAATGGAACTGATGAAGAGATACTATCTTCAGCATTTAATCATTCGAAGGTTTTATTAAGTAATTTCTCATCTGCCTCATCAATGTGGGCAGCTAATGCAGCAACCATATCTCCAAGCCCTGATACTCAGGATAATAAAATCCACCTAACACCAGCGAATCTAAATACTATGTTTCACAGAAGTATTGAAACAGAATTTACATATCAGCAATGCAAAATAATTTTTCCAAAAAAATATTTTGAAATACATAAACCAGCCTTCACTATTTCAGGTTACGGCGATGAGGGAGCAGCAAATCATTTAAGAATAAGTAAATCTCACAATGAGAAAGGCTTTGAAATATTTGTATATGGCGATAGTGGTTTTAAAAATGATAAGACGTCAGTGAAGAGACAAGCACTTGAAGTTTCTAAATCAATTGCCTTTAATCACAAGCTAGATATGGAAAACACTTTTTTTCTTCAGCAGAATCATCAAGCTATTGAGGAAGGAAGCTTTCATAATGATATTGTTAGCCTCTCAAATGAGAATGTCTTAATTGCGCATGAAAAGGCTTTCCAAAATAAAGATGATTTAAATAAAATGCTAAATATACTTGAATCTAAAATTGATAATTTCCAATATATTGAGATTTCTAATTCTGAAATTCCCTTAAAGGATATTATCAGCTCATATCTTCTTAACTCCCAACTCATTACGAACAGCGATAACGAGATGCAATTAATTCTTCCTGAAGAGGTAAAACAATATGAAAATTGTATGTCTTGGCTAGATAAACTAAAACAAATCTCAGATGTAAAGCTTTTTGATTTTGTTGATATTAGGCAAAGTATGATGAATGGAGGAGGGCCTGCATGTCTAAGGTTAAAAGTGATTTTAAATAATGAAGAACTTGAAAGCCTTAACAAAAATTTCCTAATGAATAGTGAGAGACTAGAATCTATTAAATTATTAATTGAAAGAGAGTATAGAGATGTGCTTTATCCTGATGATCTTAAGGATCCAAATCTACTTGATGAGAGCAGAAGAGTCCTAGATGAGCTTACACAAATCTTTAGTACTGGCTCAATATATGAATTTCAGAAACTTTAATTCCTACCTATCAATTAATGGCGCTTTAAAAATAATTGAATGAATTTCTTCAGTTATAAACGGAGCAAAAGGATGAATAAAAATAAGTATTTCCTTAAGAAGGGGATGCAGATTGTCAGTTTTTTCAGTTTTTTTGCATTCTTCAATGTAAACATCACAAAACTTATTCCAGAAAAACTCATATACATGATTAATAGCTAAATCTAATCTGTAATGATTTACATTATCTTCGACATCGGCTTTTAGCAGTTCAAATTCTTTTAATATCCATTTATCAGATTCAGATTCAGCTTCAAAATTATTCCCTTTGTTTTCATAACCATTAATAAATCTTGCAGCATTCCACATTTTGGTACAAAAATTTCTAAACCCTTTTAATCTCCCAATTTCAAAACTTATATCCTTAGCATTAGTTGCAATAGAATAAAATGTCATCCGTAAAGCATCTGTTCCATAAGACTCAATACCATTTGGGAATTGTTTTTTGGTTTTTCTAGCAATCTTTTCTGCTAAACCTTCTTGCATAAGATTTGATGTTCTCTTTTCAAGAAGATCTTCTAAAGATATACCATATATTAAATCAATAGGATCAATAATATTGCCTTTGGACTTTGACATCTTTTGTCCATTTTCATCTCTTATGAGACCAGTAACATAAACATCTTTAAAAGGAATCTTTCCAGTAAATTCGATACTCATCATGATCATTCTTGCAACCCAGAAGAAAATAATGTCAAAACCAGTAACTAATAGATTTGTTGGGAAAAAAGTTTTTAGATTTTTTGATTCATTTGGCCATCCCATTGATGCAAAAGGCCAGAGGCTAGAGGAAAACCACGTATCTAACACATCATCATCTTGTCTTAGCGATCTATTATCAAGTGAATAATGAGTTCGCACTTCATCTTCAGAATACCCCACATAAACATTTCCATGATCGTCATACCATGCAGGAATTCTATGACCCCACCAGATTTGTCTGCTAATACACCAATCTTCAATATTATTCATCCAGTTAAAATAAGTTTTGATCCAGTTCTCAGGATGAAATTTAATTTCCCCATTTTCTACAGCTTTATTTGCCTTATTAGCCATGTCCTTTGTCTTTACATACCACTGATAACTCAGTTTGGGCTCTATAACTATATTTGAACGCTCTCCTCGGGGAACACTGATTTCATGTGGTTCCTCTTTTACAAATAAATCTAGTTTTTTAATTTCTTCAAGAACAAGCTTTCTTACTTTGAATCTGTCTAAATTTTTGAAGGGAGAAGGGACATTATCATTACTATGCGCCTCATCAGTAAAAATATTAAGTGGTTCAAAATCTTCAATATCATCCGATGTATGAACTTCATTATCTACACAATGAAGGCAGTATTTTTTACCAATTTCATAGTCATTAAAGTCATGCCCAGGAGTAATCTTAAGGCAACCCGTTCCGAACTCTTTATCCACATAGTCATCACCAATTATTGGGATTTTTCTCTTTACAAATGGGAGCTCAACTTTTTTTCCAATGATATCTTTGTATCTTTCATCTTTAGGATTAACTGCAATTGCCATATCTCCAAACATAGTTTCCGGACGTGTTGTTGCAACTGTTACAAAATCATCTGAACCTATAATTGGATACTTTATATACCAAATAAGACCTTTTTTTTCTTGTCTTACAACCTCCAGATCTGAAACCGCAGTTTTTAAAGATGGATCCCAGTTTACTAACCTGTAACCACGATAGATTTTCTCTTTCCTATAAAGCTCAACAAAAGCTTTAAGAACAGCTTCATTAAAACCTTCATCCAAAGTAAATCTGTAATTACTCCAATCAACTGAGTTACCTAACCTTTTAATTTGTCCAGTAATTTTATTTTCTGAAAATTCTTTCCACTCCCAAACTTTTTTAACAAAATCTTCTCTACCCAAATCATTTTTATTAATATTTTCTCTGGATAGGTTGTTTTCAACGACCATTTGCGTTGCAATTCCTGCATGATCGGTACCCATTTGCCAATGAGTATTTACATCATTTAAGTGATTGTATCTGGCATAGAAATCCATTATCGAATACTGGAAGCTATGCCCCATATGAAGAGTTCCAGTTACATTTGGAGGTGGAATAACCTGCGAAAAAGTTTGTGAGGAGTTATTTTTACCTAAATTATTTTTTGCCCAAAGATCTGACCACTTTTCTTCAATAATAAGTGGCTCATATCTTTTATCCATTTAGGTAAAAGTTCTTTAGCTTAGAATCAAATCACAAAGAAGAGGAACTGGCCTTCCTGTTCCACCTTTTTCACTGCCTTTAACCCATGCAGTTCCGGCAATATCTAAATGAGCCCAGCTATAGTCTTCTGTAAACTTTGATAAAAAGCATGCTGCTGTAACAGTGCCAGCACCAGCACCACCTATATTTGCTAAATCAGCAAAATTTGTTTTGGTGCAAGATTTATATTCATCCCATAGAGGTAATTGCCATGCTCTATCGCCAGAATTTTCTCCAGCTTGCAAGATCTTATCAGCGAGTTTTTGATCATTTGCCATCAAACCAGATGCATAGTTTCCAAGAGCAACTACACATGCTCCAGTTAATGTGGCTATATCGATTACATGAGCAGGCTTATATTTCTTAACATATGTAAGAGCATCGCAAAGCACTAATCTTCCTTCTGCATCAGTATTAAGGATTTCAATAGTTTGTCCTGACATTGATGTTACAACATCTCCAGGTTTAGTTGCATGAGCAGAGGGCATATTCTCAGCACATGCAAGAAGACCCACAACATTAACTTTTGCGTTGAGTCTCGCTAGGGCAATCATTACGCCAAATACCGAGGCTGCTCCGCACATATCCCATTTCATTTCATCCATTGCAGGGGATGGCTTTAACGATATACCTCCAGTATCAAAGGTTATTCCTTTTCCTACCAGGACAATTGGTTTTTCACCAGCTTTTCCACCTTTATGCTCAATGGTCATCATTCTTGAAGGCTCATCACTTCCTCTTCCAACACTTAAGAAAGAACCCATTTTAAGTTTAGCCAAGTCTTTTTCATTAAAAGTTGAGATCTTTAATTTTGGAAATGGTTTTTTTAAGGCTTTAACTTTTCTTTCAATTATTCTTGGAGTGCATAAATTTGCAGGCATATCGCCTAAATGCTTGGCTGCATTCATAGCTTCGCCAACTGCAAAGCCAACCTTAGCCGAGGTTTTAAGCTTTTTCAAAGCTGAGGATGTTACAGAACTCGCTATGATGGAAGCCTTTTTTAAACTAGGTTTTACAACTGTTTTATTTTTAGAGCTACCAAAAATATATGCAGATGCTTCTATTTGTCTACAACAAACTTCAGTTAACCAGCTTTCATCTTTCCCATCGGGACATTTGCATGCAAACATAACAGAAATGTCCTGTTTTCCAAGAGAATTAGCTATTTTTGAGATAGATTTAAATAGATCTAACCATAGGTAGGTATTAGATTTATCAGGAGTCTTCATAAGCAGAACTTCTTTTGATGAAACACCATCGGGACTCTGAAGATTAAGAGACTTAGCTTTTGACTTCACAAAGGAATTTATAGATTTAAATAAACCACCCTTAGTTACTTTATCCATATGAATTAGCAATTTATTCTTTTTAGCAGACTTATCAACAAGGACTACCAAAAGAGAGGATTTATCTTTCACAAACTCTTTGCCGCTTAGATTTTTAACTGAAATGCTATTTAATACTCTGTAACTCATGAAATTCTCCTATTTCAACATTGTTAATATATTTATTGTAATGCATCATACTTATTAAAGGCATGTTTAAAAAGAATATTCTTTATAAAAGCATTAACCTTGAAGTTTTTAAAAACTTTTTAGGATGCTTAACCATTTTATTTATCCTTGTAGCTAGCTCAAGGTTATTAGGATATTTTGATAAATCAATTGCAGGAAATCTAGAGTCGGATTTAATCTTATCGATTCTAATTTTAAGGTCACCTGAGTTTATCAATCTGCTTATACCTCTTAGTTTCTTTCTATCAGTATTAATTGCTCTAGGAAGGCTTTATATGGATCATGAAATTTATGCTTATCAGTCTGCAGGATATTCAAAGATGGCTTTTGTTAAGTCCTTACTCTTTCAAACATTTTCTTTAACTATAATTTCAGTCTTTTTAAGTTTTTATGTAACTCCAGATTTTGAAGAAAGAGCAGATGAAATACTTAATTATTCTTCCATTGAAAAAAAGTTAAAATTGCTAAATGAGGATGAGCTAAGCCATATCTCAGATTCTTCATATCTTTACTTTTCTTCACGAAATGGAAATTATTTTAATCAGAGCATTTTCATTGAAGATGATGCAAATGGAATATCAATAATTTCGGCTGAAAGACTTAAATTAATTGAAAAGAATAGAGCAACAGATTTTGAGTTTTTAAATGGAAAGATTTTCATTGATGCTGCTTCGCCAAATTCTTTAGTAAGCTCCTTCAAAAAGTTGACTACCGATTTTAATGAAAAAGACTCAGAAGAAGAATCTTTTGAAAGAGTATTTAATATTGATGAGCTTTCAGACAAGGCCCAGTTTGAGTGGGCTCTTGCAGTTCCAATAATGATAATAAATTTAATGGTTTTAGGAGTCTGTCTTACAAATTCTGCTCCAAGACAGGGCAGAATGATTTCTTTACTGCCAGGCCTATTAATTTTCTTTTTATACCTCAGTACATTGATAGTCTTTAGAGATGGCATATCGGAGGATAAGTCTTTTACATATTTTGGTATGTGGCCGGTTCACTTTTTAGTTTTGCTGACATCAATCTTTCTTTTTGTTCGCGGTGACGTGGTCTCTAAAATTCTTTTCACAAAAACTAATATTGCCAAGGCAGTAATGGCATCAATTTTGATAATTATTTTATTATGGTTAATTTAGTAGGCATCTTTTCAAGATACATAATAGTAAGGACTTTTGTAATTACTTTACTAGTTTTTTTAGGCATAACTTTTCTTGATTTAATTTTCTCAATCATTGGAGATACTGAGGACTTAAATGAGGAATTCACTTTTAATGATCTTATCTTCACAACCTTATATAGATTATTTCATGGTTCAATGGATTACGTTCAGGGATCTTGTTTATTGGGAGCCTTAATATCACTTGGTCTTTTCAAAAGAGATGGAAATCTGACAATAATTCATTCAAATGGATTATCTCCTATAAAAATCTCACTAATTTTTGCTCTTGGACCAATTATCTTTTCACTTTTAATGATTTCGCTAGACAATAAGCTTTTCATACAAGCAGCAAATCATGCTGAAACTTTTAATAGTCAAATCAGTAGGGATAAGCTAGATATTAAGTTTTCATGGAAAAAAGATGGAAATAAGATCCTGAGATACTCTCAAAAGAGGGAATCCGAGATATTAAATCCAACATTGATTCTTCTTGATGAAAATGACTCAGTCAAAGAAATAATTTCTTCTGAAAAAGCAGAGGTTTCAGATGGATTGATCAAAATTGATAACTCTGAATTTAGATTCTTTCTTCCTAAAGATAAGAATTTGGATAGATCAACTGTAAAAAATATTCCAATCGGGAGCTTGAAGACTTATTTAAGAGGATCTGAAGAAACTCAACTTGAAGACAAAGAAAAGAATTTTATTATCGTAGAAATCCTTAAAAGGATACTTTTACCAATATCAGCGCTTCTTTTAATATTAACTGCATCAATGTTATTTTTTAGAGATCAAAGAAATAATTCTTTTGGATCATATGTTGTTGGAGGATTTCTCGGAGCTTTTGTTTTTAATTTAACTCAAGAGTTTTTTTTCAGCATGAGCCTAACAATTCAATCAAATATAGTTGCAATTTCGCTCACACCATATCTATTTCTTCTGATAATTTTTTATTTTACTTATAAAAGAATTTAATCTGAGATGATTAATGTTTTAGACAACAAGTCACTAAGAGATTTGTTATTTTTATTTATTTGCTTAAAGAAAAGCGGAATGCCAGCTAACGAAATGGTAAGAATGTTTGAAAAAAATCTTATGATAGTTTGGATTATTGTAATCTGATTACCATTTTGTGAAATTATTCTTAATTTCCATGATGACATTCCTAAAGTCTTACCACCATATATCCAGAACAAAGCAAAATAGAGCCATGTACTTAAAATTACAAGGCTCATACCCACAAAAGGATTTAGCGAGGATACTTCGCCAGTAAAAACAAACTTTACACCCAGAGCAAGTGAACCGACTAAAAACCAAACACCCAACATCAGAAGTGAATCATAGATAGTTGCAGCAACTATCCTTAATAGGGAAACTTTTTTATTTGTCGGTTCCATTTTTGGTATAGTACTAAATTATTATCAAAAATAAATTATTATGCATACTTCATCAGATATATTAGGTCATCCAAAAGGTTTATTTGTTTGCTTTGCAACAGAAATGTGGGAAAGATTTTCTTACTATGGGATGAGAGCTCTTTTAATTTTGTATCTA
Source organism: uncultured SAR86 cluster bacterium (assembly GCA_902605165.1). Taxonomy (GTDB): domain Bacteria; phylum Pseudomonadota; class Gammaproteobacteria; order Magnimaribacterales; family D2472; genus CACNXK01. Next base: position 29,047 of record CACLBJ010000008.1, read on the forward strand.
ACAAAGCACTGGGAGTTCTCTGACTCCACAAGTTACCTTATTTATGGTGCATACACCTCATTGGTTTATATAATGCCGGTTTTTGGAGGGATGCTAGCTGACCAAATCTTAGGTTCTAAAAAAGCAGTTACCTATGGCGCAATACTTTTAGTTTTTGGTCATTTGGGAATGACTGTCGAAAGTAATGAACAAATTTTCTATTTATCCTTGGCCTTAATTGTATCTGGCGTAGGATTCTTAAAACCAAATATTTCAACAATGGTTGGGGCTTTGTACGAGGAGGGTGATCCAAGAAGAGATTCTGGTTTTACTATCTTTTACATGGGGATCAATATCGGTGCATTTACCGCGACTCTCCTATGCGGATATCTTGGAGAAGAAATTGGATGGGCCTGGGGATTTGGAGCTGCTGGAATAGGAATGTTGGTAGGATTAATTATATTTCTTTGGGGACAAAAATATCTTGAAGGATTAGCAGAACCACCCTCTGAAAAATATAAAGAAAAAAAAGTAGGCATTACTTTTGAGAACTGGGCTTACATTTCTGGGATTGTAATGGTCTTAACAACATGGTTTCTTGTTCAAAACTCACAACTTGTTGGACAACTGCTTGGAGGGTTTGGGTTTATATTTATTGGAGCCTGGTTGATATATGCCTTATTTAGATGTGATCCTGAAGAAAGAGATCGTTTAATAGTAGTCGGAATATTAATCTTATTTTCATTAATCTTCTGGGCTCTTTTTGAGCAGGCTGGGTCTTCACTAAATATACTCACTGATAGAGGTGTAGACAGGGTAATTCTTGGTTGGGAAGTCCCTGCTTCCATGTTTCAGTCCTTGAATGCAGGTTTTATTTTTACAATAGCACCTCTTTTTGCTCTCCTTTGGATATCCCTTGCAAAAAGAAATATGGAGCCATCTACACCAATTAAGTTTTCTATTGGAATTGTTTTTGTTGGACTAGGTTTCTTAGCACTTGTTTATGGAATGCAATCGTCAGAGGGCTTACAGACAGGAGTAATATGGATAATATTAATTTATCTATTACATACTTTAGGGGAGCTATGCCTCTCTCCGGTAGGCTTATCATCAGTAACTAAATTATCACCTCAAAGAATTGTTGGATTTATGATGGGCATGTGGTTCTTTGCGTCGGCAGCTGGAAATTATGTAGCTGGATTAATAGCTAGAGCTACATCATCAGAAAGTTCCGGTGTTTCAGGAGAAGTTTATAATCTAGCTCAGAAGCAATCATTTATAGACGTTTATACTGATGTTGGTTTAATGGCGATTGGATGCGGAATTGTTTTAGCCTTAATAACTCCGTTGCTTAAGAAATTAATGCATGGTTCCAGCTAATAGAACAAGAGATCCGGTTAAGAAAAATATGGATAAATTCCATAAACCAAAGACTCATAAAGATAAATCAAAATATAGTAGAAAGGAAAAGTTTAAGTCGATTGATGAACTTTAAT
>CACLBJ010000009.1 GCA_902605165.1 uncultured SAR86 cluster bacterium
AAGCTATGGGAGTTTCTGTAATATGTCACCCCATAAACCCAAAGGCCCCAACCTCACATTTCAATGTAAGAACCTTTATGATTTTTGATAATAAAGGTTTGCAAAACTGGTGGATTGGTGGCGGCTGTGATCTAACACCTTTTCTCCCATATAAATCTGATATAACCCTTTGGCATAGGTCTTTAAAATCTATGTTTGACCCATTTAATAAGACTTTTTATAGAAAATTTGCAAAAGAGTGCGATAAATACTTTTTTTTACCTCATAGAAAAGAAAGAAGGGGTATCGGTGGAGTTTTTTTTGATAATCTAAAGTATAAAGAGCATTCAGATAGCCTCAATTTATTGGAATGCCTGGGTAAAGAATATATAAACACCTACTGCAAAATTCTTAACAGGAGAGCTAATGAGAAATATTCAAACGATCAAAAATTATTTCAGCAAATAAGAAGAGGTAGATATGCAGAATTTAACCTGCTTCACGACAGAGGAACAAAGTTTGGCCTTGAATCCGGGGGTAGAGTGAAATCTATTTTGTCATCTATGCCGCCATCAACATCTTGGACTTATGAAATGCCGAAAGGACTTAAAAAATATGAAACAAGGCTTTTAAGAACAATTAAAGAGTCGTGGGTAATTTAGTAAATGCCAAAAATTAATAAGTTAGGCGTTATAGGGTCGCCAATTGATCACTCTCTATCCCCATTCATACATTCTCGGTTTGCAAGACAAGCTAAATTAAATATTGATTACAGGCCACACAAAGTAGAACCGGAAGAGATCGATGTATTTCTTAAAGATTTTTTTGCAGACAAAAATGCAATTGGTCTCAATGTAACATTACCTCTCAAAAAAGAGGCATTTAATAGGTGTGATAGCGCATCTGAAGAAGTAAGTTTTATCGAGGCTTCGAACACACTTATCAAAAAAAATAGGTCTTTACATGGAGAAACAACGGATAGTAGTGGCTTCATTAGCGACCTGAGAGAAAAAAATATTGAATTATCTAGTAAGAGGGTTTTAATTATTGGTGCAGGAGATGCAACAGAAAGCATTTTATGGGGCATCACAAAACAAATACCTAAGCATTTGTTTATAACTAATAGAACTATTGAAAAAGCAGAAAGACTAGCTAAAAAATATAGCCAATTTGCTGACATTAGCGTAGTTAATGACAAAAAAAATATCGATGTAGATATTATTATAAATACAAGCTCTGCAGGCATTACCGGAAAATTTGAAGAGCCTCAGATAAAAGATCTAAATGATTCAATAGTTGTTTATGATTTAAATTATTCAATAAATGAGACCCCTTTTTGTAAATGGGCCAAGTCTTTTACGGACAAATCATTTGATGGAACCGGTATGCTTGTGCAGCAGGCTGCTAAATCATTTAAATTTTGGTTTGATTATGAGCCGAATACAAAAAATGTTCTGCATGAAATTGAGCAATTTAAGAATGAGTGATTTTAGAAGATTTGTTGCTGGAGCAATATGCCCAAAATGTAAAAAAGTAGACACAATTGCGCTCTCAGCTGACGATAAAAAGATTTTTTGTGTGAGTTGTGACTTTGAAGAGTTCAAAATCGAATAGCTATATTCTACTTCTTAAGTATAATGCCCATAAATTAGAGAAAAACACTATTAATATAATAGAATTTTATAATATAATATAAGCATTGTTTATTTAACGGAAAAGGGAAGTGTTTAAAAGGTTTAATATTCTAAGCAAAAGTGCTTATTCAGCACTATTAATGTTATTGCTATATCCATCTGAAGTTCTCTCAGATTGGGACGCGTTAAATATGAGAGAGGGCGTAACACAGGTAAGCAGAGATGTTTTTGAATTGCACATGCTTATTTTTTACATTTGTGTTGCTATTGGAGCAGTTGTCTTTTCGGTTATGTTCTATTCGCTTTTTAGATATACAAAGAAAAGAAACCCAAATCCATCAACCTTTCATGAAAGTACAAAGCTTGAAGTTGCGTGGACTGTGGTCCCTTTCCTTATTTTGATTGCAATGGCAGTTCCAGCTTCAAAAACTCTAACTGAGATCTATGATGATGAAGAGGGTGAGATTAATATTCAAGTTGTTGGATATCAATGGAAGTGGGAATATAAGTATCTCGAAGATGATATTAATTTTTTCTCTAACCTCAGCACAGATCAAGATGAAATTTATAATCTTGTTCCCAAAGGTGAAAACTATCTCTTGGAGGTCGATGAGCCGTTAATAATCCCGGTTGATACAAGAGTAAGATTTTTAATAACTGCTAACGATGTGATCCACTCATGGTGGGTTCCAGACTTTGCAATCAAACAAGATGCAATTCCTGGATTTATTAATACTGCATGGACTAGAGCAGAAGAAACAGGGATTTATAGAGGTAATTGCACAGAACTTTGCGGAAAGAATCATGGCTTTATGCCGGTGGTTGTAAAGGTCGTAGAAAAAGATGAATATAATGATTGGGTATTAGCAAAGAAAGAAGAAGCAATTAAGCTTGCTGAACTTACAGAAAAGGAATGGTCGCTCGCTGAACTTACCGAAAGAGGTGAAGGAGTTTACCAAAAGAATTGTGTTGCCTGCCATCAAATGAATGGTGAAGGGCTTCCCCCAATATTTCCTGCTCTTGCCGGAAGTGACATCGTAATGTTTGATAAAAATAGGAATGTAGAAATCCTGATGGAAGGTGTTCAAGGAGCTGCCATGCAATCATTTGCAAATCAACTATCTGAAGTTGACATGGCTGCTGTTATTACATACACAAGACAGGCATGGGGAAATGCAGAAAATGGTGATGGAGAATATGTTGTTCCATCAGATATAGTCGAATACAAAAAACCAAAAATTTAATTAGCGAGGTAAATTATGAGCTCAGTTATTGAAAGCCACCATGATGATCATCATCACGGCCCTGCAAAAGGCTTGATGAGATGGCTTCTTACAACCAACCATAAAGATATAGGTACATTATATTTATGGTTTAGTTTTGCAATGTTCTTAATTGGTGGAGCAATGGCAATGGTCATTAGAGCCGAGCTTTTCCAGCCTGGAATGCAGATAGTACAACCAGAATTCTATAATCAGATGCTTACACTGCATGGACTTATTATGGTTTTTGGTGCTGTAATGCCAGCTTTTGTTGGGTTGGCTAACTGGCTAATACCTATGATGGTCGGAGCACCAGATATGGCCCTGCCAAGATTAAATAATTTAAGTTTTTGGCTACTTCCATTTGCCTTTGGTATTTTGCTTTCATCATTATTTATGGAGGGAGGAGCACCAAACTTTGGTTGGACATTCTACGCACCCCTTTCTACTACATATGCACCCCCGAGCGTTACCTTCTTTATTTTTTCAGTTCATATTATGGGAGCATCATCAATCATGGGATCAATTAATGTGATAGTAACAATAATGAACATGAGAGCTCCAGGAATGGACCTAATGAAAATGCCACTATTTGTCTGGTCATGGCTAATCACTGCCTATCTTCTTATTGCTGTTATGCCAGTGTTAGCTGGTGCAGTAACTATGATGTTAATGGATATTCACTTTGGAACTAGTTTTTTTAATGCAGCCGGTGGTGGTGATCCAGTATTATTCCAGCACATTTTTTGGTTCTTCGGCCACCCCGAAGTTTATATTATGATTTTGCCAGCATTCGGCATTATCTCTCACATCATTGAGACTTTTGCAAGGAAGCAACTATTTGGTTATGAGTCCATGGTTTGGGCAATGTTGTCCATAGCAATTCTTTCCTTCGTTGTTTGGGCTCATCACATGTTTACAGTTGGGATGCCACTTGCAGCAGAGCTCTTCTTTATGTGGGCAACAATGCTGATAGCTGTTCCAACAGGGGTAAAAGTTTTCAACTGGGTTGCAACTATGTTCAAAGGCTCTATTTCATTTGAAACGCCAATGTTGTTCGCCATTGCTTTTGTTGTTCTTTTTACAATTGGTGGATTCTCAGGACTTATGCTTTCAATAGTGCCTGCTGATTTTCAATATCATGATACTTATTTTGTGGTAGCTCATTTCCACTACGTACTAGTTCCCGGATCAATATTTTCAATAATGGCAGCAGTTTATTACTGGATACCAAAGTGGACAGGCAACATGTATGACGAAAGAATGGGTAGATTACATTTTTGGCTGTCGTTTGTTGGCGTAAACGTTACGTTTTTCCCACAACACTGGATCGGATTAGCCGGAATGCCAAGGAGATATCCCGACTATGCCCTCCAGTTTGCTGATTGGAATATGGTTTCAACCGCTGGAGCATTTTTGTTTGGAGCGTCCCAAATCTTATTCTTATTTATTGTCCTAAAAACAGTGCTTGGTGGGAAAAAAGCTACTCCTCAGGTTTGGGAAGGAGCAAGAGGGTTGGAGTGGTCAGTTGAGTCACCAGCCCCTTATCATACGTTTTCGACACCACCCAAAGTTAAATAATGAACAAGTCTGCTAAAAGAACTCTTAAATATCTATCACTTGCAGTTTTTGGGATGTTCTTTTTTTCATTTGCATTGGTTCCTCTTTATGATGTTTTTTGTGAAGTAACTGGTTTAAATGGAAAGATTTCTCAATCAGAAGAGGGTGTCAGCTATGAGTCAAATACTGGAAGAGATTTAACAATCCAGTTTGTTTCTCATAATGCTGAACAAATGCCTTGGATATTCAGGCCCTCCGAAAAAATTATGAAAGTAAAGACTGGAAAGTATAGTAATGCAACGTTCTTTGTAAAGAATAATACTGACAAACCAATGACAGCAAGAGCAGTTCCCAGTGTTGCCCCAAGTAACGCAAATGAATACTTAAAAAAATTAGAATGCTTTTGTTTTGAAGAGCAGTTTCTTGCACCAGGTGAAGAAGCTCTTCTGCCAGTCAGGTTTATTTTCGATAGTAACATTCCAGAGAGCATAAATAATGTAGCTCTTTCATATACTATCTTTGATATTACTAACTATAATGACATGGAGATGGCACATCACGATGGAAGATAGGATGGAATATCAAAAGTACTATGTTCCTGAGTCGAGCAAATTTCCAATTTTTGCTGCCATTTCACTTTTCATATTAATAATAGGCGCCTCATCCACAATTAATTCTCTAGATAATCCCGAGAGCAATGCAAGTTTAATACTATATACCGGCTTAGCTTGCTTTCTCGCGACACTATTCTTTTGGTTTAGGCAGGTAGTAAAAGAAAATAATGCAGGTCTAGAAAGTACACAACTTTCTCAGTCTTTCGTTTATGGAATGGCATGGTTTATATTTTCTGAAGTAATGTTCTTTGCTGCTTTTTTTGGAGCTCTATTCTATGTGAGGACTTTTGCAGTACCTTGGCTAGGTGGCGAAGGTGAAAAAGGCCTTGCAAACATCCTTTGGCAAGATTTTGAAGCTACATGGCCATTAATTAACACTCCTGATGGAGGTAAAGCATTTGTTATTGCCGCAAAAAGCATGAGTTTTCCAGGCTGGGAAAATATTAGTCATTGGTTGCCTATATACAATACTATTGTGTTGCTTAGCTCAAGTGTAACAGTGCACTTTGCTCATCTTGGCTTAAAAAAAGGGAACAAAAAAACATTCAATGCCTGGTTAGCAATCACCGTTTTACTCGCCTTAATTTTTGTTGGCCTTCAAGCGTTAGAATACTATGAGGCATATGCTCATTTCGGGCTTACCCTCAATTCAGGCATATATGGATCTACGTTCTTCATGCTAACAGGTTTTCATGGCTTCCATGTGATGTTGGGCGGCTTAATGCTAGCAGTTATGCTCATAAGATCTGTATTTTATGGCCACTTTAATGAACATAAGCACTTCGGATTCGAAGCGGCATCTTGGTACTGGCACTTTGTAGATGTTGTTTGGGTTATGTTGTTCTTATTTGTTTATATTTTATAAACTTTCTGAAGCTATATAAGAATTACCAAGTTCACCAGTTGATAAACCATATGCTACTAAAATTATTAATAAAATTGCCAAAGTGACTCTAATGCCTAAACCATACACAGTTCTTTTTCCTTCACCTCTATCTTTGAACAAGAAAAACAGGCTTGAAGCTAGGCTCAAGAGAATCCCGATTATTAATACTATAATGATGCTTTTTACTGACATAGCTTGTGTATTGTATAGGTAAAGATGAAATTAACTAAATCAAGGCAAGCAGCTACAATTTTTTATATATTTTTCTCAATTGTCTTTGTTGTTTTGGGCTTTTGGCAGATCAATAGAGGAAACGAAAAAACAGAAATTATTGAAACCTTTGAGTTGCAGCAGGCAGGACAAGCTATTGAGTTCTCTTCTAACTCTCAACAATGGGAAAGGGTTTATATTAACGGTAAGCTTGATGATAAAAGAATAATATATCTTGATAATGTAATTCACAAAGGGATATTAGGCTTTAAAGTTTTAGCCCCAGTCTTTATAGAAGAAAATAAAATAATGTTAGTAGATTTTGGCTGGATTAAACAGCCTCAAAGTAGATCTCAAGCAGGTTTTGTGAGCATTTCTGAGAATAAGAATATTTCTGTTTCAGGTGTTTTAGAATCACCAGAAATGGGGTTAATATTATCAGAAGATATTTTTACAAACACCTGGCCAAAAATATCTCAGAGCAAATCAATAATCGCATTAGAGTCCTTATTTGAAGAGGAAATTATTAAATTTATTCTTCTGTCTGACTATAGGCCAGACACTAACTTTGTATATTTAAAACCTGTTGTTGCGAATATGCCACCAGTAAAACACTATGGTTATGCTGGTCAATGGTTTGCAATGTTTATAGCATTATCAATTATGTATTTATATTTTTTGAGGAAGTCATCAAATGAATAAAAAATCATTCTTACTCTTTCTATTGCTGACACCTTTAATAGTCATTGTTTCATCTACGCTTGCTTTTAGATTTGGTTTTGGGCCTGAAGCTACCAAAAATAATGGCATATTTTTCAATGAGTTTACAGACGTTACAGGTATGGAAATATCTTCAATAAAAAACTCTAAGCTGGACTTTGAAGATGGTAAGTGGGTAATGGGAATTTATCACAATAACGAAGGTAAAACTTTAGAAAACAGTAGGTTAATGAAACAACTCAATGTGGCTCTCAATAGAGATATTAATAGAGTGAAAAGAATTATTTTCTTTGAGACCAAACCAGAAGATAGCTTTCTTGAGAATATTGAAAATGATTTTCCAAGACAAGAAATTTTTATTGATGCAGAATCAGGTTTTAAAGATCTTTTATTAAATTTATCTGAGGAATCAGTTATTTCCTCAAGTTACATTTTTATAATTGATCCATATGGAAGACTTGTTATGTTCTTTCCAAATGATCTAACTCCTAAAAAGATTCTCAAAGACTTAAAGGTACTAATATGATAAATATAAGAAATATATCTCTTTTTGGAGGACTTTTTGCAATTGTTGTAATTGCTTTAGGAGCTTGGACAAGACTTGTAGATGCGGGTTTGGGTTGTCCAGATTGGCCCGGATGTTATGGATTTGTAACTTTTCCAACAACCGACGCAGAAATAGCACTTGCTGAAAGCAGGTATCCTACTTTTCCATACGAGATCGATAAAGCAATACCGGAAGTTGTTCATAGGTATTTTGCTGCCATGCTAGGCCTTATTGCAATCTTTCTTGTGTTCTTTGCAATCAGGCATAAAGTCGATAGTTCATTAAGGAATCTTTCAATTTTTTTATTATTTTTTATTTGTTGCCAAGGTCTTTTTGGTTACTTGACTGTAAGCTTAAAACTCCTTCCTATCATAGTTACAGGCCATCTCTTTGGTGGTTTTATAACGCTGAGTTTATTCTTTTTTATATTTCTAAAAGCAGCCGACTTCAAATTTTTAAGCTATATTGATATCAGGAAATATAGGTATCTTGCATTGATTTGTTTGGTTGTTCTGCTTGCTCAGATATTTCTTGGTGCATGGACAAGTACTAATTATGCTTCACTCGCATGCCCCGATTTTCCAACTTGTCAGGGTAGCTATTATCCTGAGATGGACTTCGAATCAGGATTTAATTTTAAACAAGAAGTCGGACCAAATTATCTTTATGGACTTTTAGAGAATCCAGCGCGAGTTGCTATACATTATTCACATAGAGTTACAGCCCTCGTTCTAACATTTTTCATGTTAATTTTGATTGGCTGTTTATGGTTTACGAATGCTGCTTCATTATCATCAACACTGGGACTAGTTTTGCTGCTTCAAATTTCTTTAGGAATTATGAATGTGGTCTATGTTCTACCTTTGTATATTGCAATTGCGCATAATCTTATTGCAGCAATGTTACTATTGGTTACTTTGCTTGTTAATTACTTAGCTTTCAAAAAATGAATGTTTTAAAAAACTACCTTGAGCTTACAAAACCTAAGGTAGTTTTAATGATGCTCATAACAGCAATTGTTGGAATGCTTCTAGCATCAAAAACTCTTCCATCAATATATTTGGTCATTATTTCAATGACAGGTATAGGCTTGTGTGCGTCATCCGCTGCAACCATTAATCAAATTATAGATAGAAATATAGATGCAAATATGGCTCGAACATCTAACCGCCCACTCCCTCAGGGAGATATTACTACTTTCAATGCTAGCCTATTTGCCTTTGCGTTGATGATCGCTGGAACAGTTATACTTGTGAGCCAAGTAAACACTCTTACGGCAGTTCTTACAGTAGCTTCCTTAATAGGATATGCTTTTATTTATACAGTTTTCTTAAAAAGGGCAACACCTCAAAATATAGTTATTGGAGGCTTAGCTGGAGCAGCACCACCACTTTTAGGGTGGACTTCAGTAACTAATTCAATTGATCCAAATGCGCTTCTTTTGGTCTTAATAATTTTTGTTTGGACGCCTCCACATTTTTGGGCTCTTGCTATTTATAGAAAGGATGATTATGCAAGAGAGTCTATACCTATGCTGCCAGTTACGCATGGAGTTAGATTTACAAAGCTTCAAATTATTTTATATACAGTTCTATTATTGCTTGTTAGCTTGCTTCCTTATATCGTATTAATGTCAGGAAATATATATCTATTTTCAGCACTAGGGCTCGGACTATTTTATTTATACTCATCAATAAAAATGTATTTAACCGATGACGATGATTATCCTATGACTTCATTTAAATACTCGATTTATTACATTTTTCTTATCTTTTTTGCGCTCTTGGTAGATCACTTTATTTAAGATGAAAAATAATATAAGACTTTCTTTGCTTCTTATTTTTGTCTTCATAGGAACAATACTTTTTGGATTCGTGAACAAGCTAACAGCCCCGAGAATACTTAGTAATGAAGAGTTATTAATAAATGGCTTTTATAGGTTGCAACAACCTATTGCACTCTCAGACTTCAGCTTAGAGAAAGAAGATGGCTCTTACTTCACAAAATCAGACTTGCAGGACAAATGGACAATAATGTACTTTGGTTTTAGTAACTGTCCTTCAGAGTGCCCAGTAACAATGAGCGAATTAAGAAAACTTATCAACGCTCTCAGAGAAAAAGATTTTGAGCTTGATGACAAGCAATGGATCTTAGTTACTATAGATCCTGAAAGGGATTCTGCAAAAGATATAAACTTCTATGCTTCTAGATTCGACTCCAGCTTTGTTGGCTTGAGGGCAGAGAGACCAACTTTATTAAGCCTAACAACACAACTTAATGTTGCAAAAGTGAAACCAATGAAACATGAAATGCATTCTATCGAAGACTTAAGTAATCATGTTAACAATATAATTTTAATCAATAAGGATGCAGAATATTTTGGATTTTTTAGGCCCCCTTTCGATATTTCAAAACTTTCTTTGACCTATCAGTCAGTTACCACCCAATAAGCCCTTGTTTTCTTTTACTTCCATACTTATATTATTTATATGAAGTATTTACATATTTATTTTCTATCCTTAGCATTAATGATTTCGTTTGATTTAAACGCATCTAAATATGACAAAGAAAGTGCATCTGATCTATACAAAAAAGCTACTAAACAGCTAAAAGAAGAAGATTATAAAAGCGCTCTCAAAACCTTAAAAAAATACACAAAATCTAAAAAAAAGGATGCAGATGGGTGGACTCTTTTAGCATTTACTAATAGAAAACTTAAAAACTATAGTGAGGCTGAGTCTTTATATACTAAGGCGCTCAATCTTGACCCTGATAATAAGATAGCGATTGAATATCAAGGTGAGCTATTTGTAGAGCTTGGAAGAATAGAAGAAGCAAATGCCAACTTGGCTAAACTTAGAGAATTATGTCCAAATTCATGTGAAGAGCTAGAAATGCTAATGGAATATATAGCTGGAAATAAAGCAAAATCTTGGTAATTTGAACTATATCAATTGATAAAAGAAGAAATTCTCAAGATAGAAGAGCTTTTAAAAGAATCACAAAATATTGTATTTCTCACGGGTGCTGGTATCAGTACCAATTCAGGGCTGCCTGACTTTAGAAGTGATAATGGTTTTTGGAAGACCAACAAACCAATCATGTTTAGAGATTTCTTGAGCAGTTATCAATCAAGACGTCTTTCATGGAGCAGAAATATAGCTCTTAATGAGACCCTAGAAAAAATTCAACCAAACCGCGGACATATGTTCATCAAAGAGATATTAGATGTTAAGAAAGGTTATGTAATTACACAAAACATCGATGGCCTTCATCACAGATCTGGAATACAGGAAAAAAAAATAATAGAGGTTCATGGCAATGCAACAAAAGCTAAATGTTTAGATTGTGGTATAAATCTTGATCTCGAACCATTTCATAAAGCAATTCGTGATGACAAAGAGACCCCAGACTGTCCCAGATGTCATGGCTTGGTAAAAGTTGCAACAATTTCATTTGGACAACCCATGAATATGAATGATTTTGAAAAATCTAAAGATAAAATCATTGAAAGTGATATTTTAATCGTGTTGGGCTCATCTCTTCAGGTACAACCCGTTGCTTCACTCCCAGGTTTTGCTATTCAAAATGGGAAAAAATTAATAATTATTAACAAAGATCCAACTAGCTTTGACCAATACGCTGAAGTTTGTATTCATGAAGATATTTGTAATACAGTTGCTAAGATAAATATTTAAAGCTTAGAAACTCTAGCAACCTCACTATCTAGATACTCAGTAGTAAAATTATTTAAATGGAAGTCTGAATCAAGTGGCATAATTTCATTAAATATTAAACGCTTTGCAACCCTTACCATTATTACCGAAAACTTAAATAAGGCTAAGACCCTAAAGTAATTTATATTTTCTGCAGACAAACCAGTTTTATTTTCCCAAATCTTTATACCCTCGCTTTGACTCATGGAGCCATCAAGTCGAGGGACACCAAGCCCTAAACTATTACATTCGTCTACAGCGAAACCCCAAGCTAGATCCATTAATGGATCTCCCATGCTTGCCATTTCCCAATCAAGAAGTGCAGATGCTTTATAGTCTTCATATAAGACATTGCCTATTCTTGAGTCGCCCCAGCACATGGAAATCTTTTGTAATTCTGGTTTATTGGCAACCAGCCAATCATGAGCATTTAAGCAAACAGGATGCTTTTCTCCATCCATACCCCAATTTAAAAATTCCTTGTAATAATCCAACTCTACGCTGAGTGAATCATCTGTATTCTTAAAGCCACAACTCGAAATTTCTTCAGTTGTTAAATCCAAACTATGAAATGAAGATAAATTATTTAGCCAACCAGACCACACAGAATATCTTTGCTCAGGGGTTCCTTTCCCCATCATTCCCTCTGGATCCATATGATGAGGAGGATTATCGCTTGGTGCCTCTCCATTAATACACCTCATCACATAAAACTCTGAACCTAAAATATCATCATTATAGTTTTCAAATATTATTTCTGGAGTAGGGAGGCCCTTTAATCTTAAAAGCTTCATAATCGAAGCTTGCATTTTTAAATCATAGTCAGGAAACACCTGATATCCAGTTGGCCTAAGCCTTAAAACAAGACTTTCCAAAACATTTTTACCCTTTACGTCGAAGACAAAAGTTTCATTAGAAAAGCCTGAAGCAATTGAGCTATCATGAGGTATAACTTCACAATCACCATAAAGTTCCTTAAGCCAGGACTGTAGCTTAAGAAGCTTTTCATCAAAGTTTTTGTCTGTAGATACTGACATTAAGGTTTATCAAAAAGATCAACAAACCCACTTGGTTCATGCGCTCCAAGAATAAGTTGCTCTAAAACACCTCTTCCTTTATAAGCTTTATCTCCGATCTTTAATGTGGCATTCGAAAGCGCCTGAACATGTAAATATGGCGGATCACCAGGATCTTCATTTAGATCATATTCATCAAAGTGAGTTGCATTATCTCCTTTATCATGGCCATGCCCCCAATCAGGATGCATGTACCCTAGACCACACATAAATGCTTTCATACCGCAGTCAATACTAATCTCAATATTGTTACTATCTTTATCAGTTGCAGTAATTATCATGGACTCAACCCTTCTAGATTTAGGCACATAAGACACTTTCTTTTGCACGTTACGTAACTCTATCTCACTTTCAAATTCTGGACCCTGCATAATTGCTAGGACGGTGTCTGGAGTTCCATTAGCTTTATCGATAAAGTAAATATGAGCAGAAAGATCTTCAAAGTGGAAGGGCGCCCATAACCAATAAAATTGAGGCATATTAAAAGGAACCACAGGCTGACTATCGTAAGCTCCAACTGGCCTAACTCCCCAAGACCTATCCCTTGTTCCAACAAAGGTATCCTCAGTTACATCAATTCGTTCATCATTTATTTTTATCTTTCCAGACCATTCCCCCTGCTGAGTTAGTCGACAAGTATCCATAATCATTCTAGGGCCATTGAACAATTGCATTTGAGGCTCTCTCATTGGCTCAAATCTACCAGTGATAGTTAAATCAACTTCAAAATTGTTTTCAATATCATTTAAAGAAACTTTTAGTTTTCTTAATGGCTCAATAACCTCAATTTTTAGAGGCCCCACTTCAGTTTCAAGCCTTTCTAGATTTAAAACCCTTGAAGCTCTCGAGTTGTATTGTTTCCCTTTATAAGCAAGAGTAAATGCTCCATCCATTATGTTTAGATTTGGGTAAACGCAGAGCACGGCACCAAAGTAGATATCATCTGTTTTAGAATAACCATTAAAAAAATATCTGTCATAAAAGTTTCTTTCAGACCCTACTTCAGAAACAGGTTTTGAAATTTGGTGTATTGGATAGTCGTCAGCTTTTGTTAAAGACATAATTTATATTGTTATTATTACTTTTCCTTTTGCTTTTCTATTTTGCAGATGAGCTATAGCATCTGCAGCATTTTCAAGCGTGAATTTATCAGAAACCTCAGGAGCAATTTTTCCATCGCCATGAAGTTTAAATAGTTCTATAAAATTAGCTTTATTGCCTGCAGCATCAATACCAGTCCAAGCACCCCAAAAAACACCAACTATTTGACATCCTTTCAGCAAAGCTAAATTAAGCGGAATTTTTGGTATATCACCGGCAGCAAAACCGATTACCAAATATCTGCCTTCCCATGCAATTGCCCTTAATGCTGGTTCAGAGTAATGAGAGCCCACTGGATCATAAATAACATTGGCACCAACACCGCCTGTAATTTCCTTAATCTTTCCTGATAGTTCTTTTTGTTGATCTTTTGATAAGTCGCCAGTTGGGTATATAAATCCTTCATCAGCGCCATGTTCAATACACACATCAATCTTTTCTTGAGATGATGCGGCTGCAATAACTCTAGCTCCCATAGCTTTGCCCAAATCAACAGCGGCAAGACCAACTCCACCTGCGGCTCCAAGGACCAACAATGTCTCTCCTGCCTTAAGATTAGCTCTTTGTTTTAGTGCATATAAGGTTGTGCCATATGTCATTGAAAGAGCAGCTGCTGTCTCATAGTCCATTGATTCAGGAATGGGCATTACTGACTCCTTTGGCGCAACAATCTTTTCTGCAAAAGCTCCCATACCAGTCATTGCAAACACCTTATCACCCTCTTTGAGATTTTCTACACCTTCACCAACCTTTTCAATAATCCCAGCTGCTTCACCGCCAGGTGTAAAAGGAAGCGGAGGTTGAAATTGATACAAACCTTGTATCATTAAGACATCAGGAAAATTTACGCTTGCGGCCTTAACATCTATCAAAACCTGTCCAGGTCCCACATCTGGACTTGAGACTTCATTAATTTCTAGTTTATCTACTCCTCCAAGCTCAACGCATTGTAATGCTTTCATACTTATCCCCTTACTTTGTCGTTATATTGTTCCACATACTTATTCAATTCAACACCTTTTTTAGCTTCTATTTCTTTATGTAACTCAACAGAGTTAAATCTTTCGTTTTCTAAGATAGTTTCATTTTTAAGCTTCGCACCCTTCAATAAATTCATTTTATTTATACTCTCCTGCAAAATATTTTCTGTGAAACTATTATCACTTCCTAATATATTATTTAGTAACTGCCTGCTCTTATTTTCCATATTTAAGCAATCACATACTGACTTTTCAAACTCAGGATCAACTGAATTTAATTCTTTAGCAATCATCAAAAGCTCATCAGAAATATTTGATATCTTATTTCTTATACTCAACTCTAATCCATTAAATGAAAGTTTTTGTTCTAGGTCTGAACCTGAATGAATAGCAGTCTCATAGTTTTTGTTCATTTCATCATATTCAGACTGACTTACTGATTCCGACTCAGTAATTAGACAATGAATAAGAAACACATCAAGCAATCGCATTTCTGATTTAGATATTCCTGTAAGAGTATTTGGGGATAGATCAATTCCTCTAACTTCAACATATTCAATACCTTTTGAGGAAAGTAGCTCTATTGGCCTAGTCTCTGAAGCACCTTTTCTCTTTGGTCTAATAGAATCATATAGTTCATTTTCTATCTGGAGAATTCCTGATGATATTTGTTGTCTTTCATTATTTTCATCATACAAGCCTAGGCTTTTAAAGACTTCATACTCTTCAAATATTCCTTTTTTCAGTGACTCTATAAAACTATCAAGAGAGTTATATTTAATATCAAGAGCCTTTTGATGATAGCTTTGATAACCAACCTCACTCATTCTAAGAGAAGTGGCATACTCATCATAAAGGTCTGATTTATTTCTATTTTTGATTGAATGATTTCTTCCTGAAACAAAAGATTTATCAAAGATAGGAGAAGCACCAAAAAAGTAAAGTAAGAACCAAAAATTTCTTTTGAAATTTCTAATAAGGCCTAGATAAATATCTGATTTAGTTTCTTTATTAAGATCTTTAGTAAACAATCTAAGGGAGTTGTCATCAATTGAAAAATTATAATGAATACCAGCTACACACTGCATGATAGAACCATACCTAACTCGTAAACCTTTTCTATAAATATTTTTTAGCTTACCAATATTGCTAGAGCCATACTCAGCAACTCTTATTTCTGATTCATCTCCAACAAAGCAGGGCATCGAATTTGACCACAGAACCTCATCTGACTCCATAGCATTAGCTGTAAAGATATGAAGATCTAAAAGGAATTCATAAGCTTCATCAACACTATTGAAGGTTGGGGTTACAAGCTCTATTAGTGCTTCAGAAAAGTCTGTTGTAATAAATTTATTAGTTAAGGGAGAGCCAAGTTCTTTTGGATGATTGCTTTGAGACAGTCGAGCATTGTCTTTTACTCTCAAGGACTCCTTTTCGATACCTCTAGAAATTTCTATATTTTCAAAAAATCCTTTATCTTTTAATTCAGCAAGTTTACTGCTAAAAGTCATTCTTGTATTTTTATTGATCAGAGGGGCCGGCAGAAATTATTTCTTCACTGACATCAAATCTTTCAAAGTTATTTTGAAATAATTTTATTAATTCAGCAGCGGCAGCATCATAAGCGTTTTTATCTTCCCAGGTTTCACGTGGATTTAGCAAACTGGTATCAACTCCTTGAATCGATAGAGGAACTTCAAGATTTAAACCATTAAGCATTTGAGTTTCAACATCATCAAGTTCGCCGTTTTGAACTGCATTAACGATTCTTCTAGTAGTTGGAATATCAAATCTTTTTCCAACCCCATAAGGTCCTCCAGTCCATCCTGTATTTACAAGAAAAACCTTAGAGCCAAAATTTTCGACTCTTTTCATTAGAAGGTCTGCATAAATGCCTGCAGGCCGTGGGAAAAATGGTGCTCCAAAACAGGTTGAAAAAGTTGATTCAATATCTGAAGATGACCCAATTTCCGTAGAGCCAACCTTTGCGGTATATCCGCTTAAGAAATGATATGCAGCAGCTTCTTTAGAAAGTATTGACACTGGAGGAAGAACACCAGTTAAGTCACAAGTCAGGAAGATTACCGTCTTTGGTTCACCAGCATAATTTTCAGGGACAGCTTTTTCGATATGTGTTCTAGGATAGCAACATCTCGAATTCTGAGTTAACGAAACGTCTGAGTAATCAGGAACCCCATCATTTAATACAACGTTTTCCAAAATACTCCCATCTTTAATAGCTCTCCATATTACAGGCTCATTTTCCTCAGAGAGGTCTATACATTTTGCATAACATCCACCTTCGAAATTAAAAACAGAACCCGGAGACCATCCATGTTCATCATCGCCGATCAGTGTGCATGCTGGATCTGCAGAGAGAGTCGTTTTTCCTGTACCTGAAAGACCAAAAAATAGTGCTACTGAATTCTTATCATTGATATTCGAAGAACAATGCATTGGAAGGATATCTTTGGTAGGTAGAAGAAAGTTTTGTACCGAGAACATTGATTTTTTCATCTCTCCAGCATACTTCATCCCTGCAATAAGGACCTTCTCCTCTTTAAAATTTATAATTACACAACCATCTGAATTAGTGCCATCTATTTCAGGCACACATTCAAAATTTGCTGCGCTAAGTATTTTCCAGTTACTTTTACCTTTTGGATTAAATTCATCAGGATCAATAAATATTAATCTTGAGAAGAGGCTCTGCCAAGCTGTTTCAGTTATTACCTCAATTGGAAGATAGTGATCAGGATGAGACCCAACATGAACTTTAGTTAAAAACCTTTCTTTGTCATCCAAATAAGACTCAACTTTTGACCAGAGAGAGAGGAACTTCTCTTCATCAAATGGCCTATTTATTTCTCCCCATTCAATATCATTTTTGGTTGTTTCCTCTTCTACAATGTATCTATCTAGGGGGCTTCTCCCAGTTCTTTTTCCTGTTACAACAGTCAGCGCACCGTTAGAAGCAAGCACTCCTTCTTCTCTCTTTAGAGCTTTAGAAATAAGATCTTTATTTGAAAGTTCAAGAACCATAATTTTTATAATTTGTCTTTAAATTATACCTTTTTTAGAACTTTAAATACGTTAAGAATATTAAGAAATATAAATATTAGAAAGAAGATCAAGCCCCATTCAGCAAAATTAAAGATAAACCTCCAACCCTCTTCTGCACAACTAGGACCCCCTTGAAGAGTCTTATAAATGCCTGCAAAAAAACCATAAAACTCAATAGTTGTTTCAAGCGGCATTCCACATCCAGACAAATTTGTTAAACCCTCCGAGGAAAGATTTTGAATATATATTTGCCTACTAGTTACACCAACACCAAAAAACAATGACCCAAAAATAAAGATGTTTTGGAGATTCTTAAATCTATTATTGAAGGCTGCAATTAGTGACAAGAAGCTAAATATACCAAAAACATATCTTGTTAATATGCACAAAGGACATGCATATAAGGCTAAAACCATGTCCATAATCCAGGCAAGAACTATTATGCCAAAAGATAAGATAGCATTATTTAGATGAAATCTTTTTACATAGATTTCCCATAATTTTCCAATAAAATATTTCACTTATAACATATGATAAATCTTTTGTATTAATAAAAAAATCCTAATGTCATAATAAATAACTAAATGAAAAAGAATTTATATATTGTTGATGGATCCTCGTATATTTATCGAGCTTTCCATGCAATGCCACCTTTAACAACATCATCAGGCAGACCCACTGGCGCCATAAAAGGCGTATCAAACATGATGATGAATCTTAAAAATGAGAATGATGGATCTTCTATCATCACAGTTTTTGATGCCAAGGGAAAAACATTTAGAAGCGATATTTATTCTGATTACAAAGCAAACAGGCCTCCCATGCCAGATGAGCTCAGGCTTCAGTTGGATCCAATTAAATCAATATGTAAGGCAATAGGATTTCCTATAGTGGAGATAGAGGGGGTAGAAGCTGATGATGTAATAGCTACCATTGTCAAAATAGCAAAAGAAGAAGGATATAGTTGTGTTATTTCTTCATTAGACAAAGATTTAATGCAGTTAGTTGAGGATCCTGCTGTTTCAATGATAAACACAATGACCAACAAAAAATTTAATGAAAAAGATGTAATAGAAAAGTTTGGAGTCAAACCCAATCAAATTAGAGATATGTTAGCGCTTGTTGGTGACTCGTCTGACAATATTCCAGGTGTTCCAAAAGTTGGGCAAAAGACAGCCGCTAAATGGTTAAATGAGTTTGGAGATTTAGAATCGATTAAAGAAAATGCCTCTTCAATCAAAGGAGTTGTTGGTGAGAATCTTAGGAACTCTTTAGATGATTTAGATAGAAATATTAATCTTGTATCCCTAAAACAGGATGTAGATATTCAAGTTAAGTTTAATGATCTGTTAACACAAAATCCTGATGATGATGAGCTTAATAAGATTTTTTCGGAGTTAGAGTTCGCAACAGTAAAAAATAGTGATGAAAAAATCAAGGAGCAAAAGAAAGATTCAAAATATGAAACGATTTTATCTGAAAAAGGTTTAGAAAAGTGGGTAAAAAAGATAGATAAATCAAAAGCATTTGCAATTGATACCGAGACGGATTCAGTTAGCACGGTTTCAGCAAATCTTATAGGTATTTCAATTTCTGTAAAAGAAAATGAAGGGTGTTACATACCCATAGGTCACAGTTACGAAGGCTGTCCTGAGCAGCTTTCCTTAGAATACATTCAAGAAAATTTAGGGCCTGCTATAGAAAAAAATCAGACAAAAGCTATAGGTCAGAATCTTAAGTTTGATATTCCAATTCTATCTCGGCATGGCATAAATCTTTCCGAGTTTTTGGCTGATACCATGCTCATGTCGTACGTGCTTAATAGCACTGCCACCCGTCATGGAATGGACAAACTTGCTGAATATTATCTTAACTACACAACCACAAAATATACTGACGTAACAGGAACAGCCTCTAAACAAATTAGTTTTGCAGAGGTAAAAATTGATGTTGCAACAGATTATGCGGCTGAGGATGCTGATATAACTTTAAGACTTTTTAATACTTTATCTACATTATTAAAAAAGAAACCAACCCAAGAGAAATTATTAAAAGAAATTGAATATCCTCTTGTGCATGTACTTTCAAGAGTAGAGCAAAATGGAGCAAAAATAGATAAGAATAAACTAGGAAACCACTCAAAAGAACTTGGAGAAAAAATTGCAGATTTTTCTGCCCAAGCTTTCAAAATAGCTGGAGAGGAATTTAATCTTGATTCCCCAAAACAACTCTTAGAAATTTTATATGAAAAGCAGGGATTACCAGTATTGAGAAAAACACCTAAAGGACAACCATCTACCAATGAAGAAACACTTCAAAGGCTATCAGAAGAATATGAACTGCCAAAGATAATTCTACAATATCGGACTTTGGCAAAACTAAAATCTACTTATACAGATAGCTTAATAAATATTGAGAATCCTAAAACACAAAGGATTCACACTTCATATCAACAAGCTATAACCTCAACAGGAAGACTTTCGTCTACAGAACCTAACTTACAAAATATTCCTATTAAAACTGCTGAAGGCAGGAGAATAAGAGAAGCTTTTGTTCCAGAAAAAGGTAACACACTTATTTCTGCTGATTATTCTCAAATTGAATTAAGGATAATGGCTCACTTATCAGAAGATAAAAATCTCACAAATGCTTTTAATAATAATATTGATGTTCATTCTTCAACCGCTGCAGAGGTTTTTGGTGTAGCAATTGAAGAGGTAAATAAAGATCAAAGAAGGAGTGCCAAAGCTATAAATTTTGGTTTAATG
>CACLBJ010000010.1 GCA_902605165.1 uncultured SAR86 cluster bacterium
TTGCTCAACTAAATCAAATTGAAATCCGGCAGGAGTGAGGGTATCTGTTAGAAATATATCTAATGCTTTTTCATAGTCCTCACTTGTTTTGAATTTGAATGTAACCTGATCATCTGAAATTGATGATGAAATATAGTTTATATTTTCAGTCCTAAATTTCTTTCTATAAGAGTTTAAAAGGCCGTTAACTTTATCACCCAAAGCCGTTTCTACATCTACCTCTAATAAAAAATGAACACCACCTGATAGATCAAGACCAAGCTTAAGAGGTCGTCCACCAATTGATGCTAACCAATCTGGAGTTGTAGGCTCAAGCTTTAATGCAACAATAACTCTATCAAGTAAAGCTTTTTGAAGAGCTGTTTTAGCTACAAGCTGATCCTCTAAAGAAGAAAACTGTGCAACAATATTGTTATTCTTGAGATTAATTTCTGATATTTCTATATCTTGCTTAGCGATCTCTTCGCGGATTGTCTCTAGCAAAGATTGATCTGCGGATTTAGATGAATCTGTATAAGCTACCTGGATTGCAGGTTGAGCAGGATAAAGATTAGGCAGAGCATAAAGTATCCCAAGCATAAGCACAGCAATAATTACAAAGTAGCGCCATGTCGGAAATTTATTCATAAACTATCTATTTATGGAATCTATTGTTCCTTTTGGTAAAGTATTTGCAATTGCTGTCTTTTGAATCTTGAAAGTTACATTTTCGCTGACTTCAATTGCTACATAAGGGCCTTTAATATTTCTTACCTTGCCAAGAATCCCACCTGCAGTTGATATTTCATCACCCTTTTCAAGCGCATCAAGCATTGCATTAATTTCTTTTTGGCGTTTTTGTTGAGGCCTAATTGTTGTGAAGTACAACAAAGCAAATAAGAAAAGTAAAAATAATAGTGGGAAAAATTCCATTTATTAGCCCTCCATATAATCTGGAATTGGTAAATTTCGATTATTATAAAAGTCTTTTGCAAAGTTTACGAATATATCGTCATCAATTGATTGCCTAATTTGCTTCATAAGCTCATGGTAGTAATAAATATTATGATAGCTGGCAAGCATTGATCCTAACATTTCATTAGTTTTATCTAAATGATGTAAATAGGCTTTTGAATAATTTTTACAAACCTTAGAATCAGAATTCTCATCTATAGGTGAATCATCATTCCTATATTTCGCATTCCTAATATTTATCACACCCGAACTAGTTATAAGTTGTCCATTCCTTGCATTCCTTGTAGGCAAGACACAGTCAAACATCTCTACACCAAAGAAGACTGCCTCAACAATATCTTCAGGCTTTCCAACTCCCATAAGATATCTAGGCTTATCATCTGGAAGAATATTTGATAAATGTTTCAGAACTTTTGTTTTTTCTTCTTTAGGTTCGCCAACACTTAATCCTCCAATTGCAATGCCATCAAATTCACATGCCAAGGTAAGATTTAGTGACTCTTCTCTTAAATCTTCATACATTCCTCCTTGCACAATCCCAAATAATGCTGATTGTGATTTATGAGCGTCTTTTGACCTAGCTGCCCATCTTCCTGACAACTCCATAGATTTTTGCGCTTCTTTCTTTGGAGATGGATAGTTTGTACATTCATCAAATACCATCACAATATCCGAACCAAGATTTTCTTGAATTTGTATGGAATCTTCTGGACTCATAAAGATATTCTTTCCATCATATGGTGACTTAAAGCTTACCCCTTTCTCTGAGACTTTTGCTAGCTCCCCCAAACTCCAAACTTGAAAACCACCTGAATCTGTGAGGATGGGTTTTTGCCAATTACAAAAACTATGAAGACCTCCCAGCTCTTTTATAATTTCATCACCAGGACGGAGCATTAAATGGTAGGTATTTGAAAGAATTATTTGTGAACCTGTTTCTTCTAGGTCCTCAACAGTTAAGCCCTTGACTGTTGCATTTGTTCCAACAGGCATAAATACAGGTGTTTGAATATTGCCATGTTGAAGCTCTAGTAATCCCCTTCTAGCGTAGCCATCTTTTTTTAAAAGCTTGTATTTCATTTTCTAGTAAGAAACATTGCATCCCCATAAGAAAGAAACCTATATCTCTCTTTTATTGCTATTTCATATAAGTATTTCATTCTATCAAAACCTATAAATGCAGCCACGAGCATCAATAAAGTTGATTTTGGTAAATGAAAATTTGTAATTAACTTATCTACTGCCTTAAATTCATATCCTGGATAAATAAATATATCTGTTAACCCATCGAATTGATCTAATTTCTTTGAAAAAACAGTTTCTACGGCCCTTAAGGAAGTCGTCCCAACTGCGATTACATCTCCTCCCATCTTTTTAGTATTGAATATTTCAGTTACAAGCTCCTTTGAAACACTTATATATTCGCTATGAATTTTATGATCGACTATATTTTCTGCTTTTACTGGCTGAAAAGTTCCCGCCCCAACTGTTAAATTTATATACCTAATTTTTGCGCCAATGTTTTCTATATTTCTTAACAATAAATCATCAAAATGAAGTCCAGCTGTTGGGGCGGCTACTGATTCTTGATAATCTTTGTTTTCGTAAACTGTTTGATATCTGTGTCTATCTTCGATCTCGATCTTTCTTTTTATATAAGGCGGTAAGGGTGTATTTCCCAAAGAGTTAAAAATCTTTTTTGGATCATCTTGAAAATCAACAATAAAAAATCCCTCCTTGCGCTCCTTGCATAACAATTTATAACAATGCTCATTATTTTTAACGATTATAAGTGAGCCAGGCTTGGGAGATCTTGAAGATCGAATTTGAACAAGAGCTTTAGTTTCGTCAATGATTCTCTCAAGAAAAACTTCAACCTCTCCACCAGTTTCTTTTTTTCCAAACAGCCTTGCGGGTAAAACCGAGGTATTATTGAGAATTAATAAATCATCTTTTTTTATAAACTTATTTATCTCTGAAAAAATTCTGTGCTCTTCAGGATTTGCATCTACCAGAAGCCTGCTTTTGGTTCTATCTTTGCTGGGATAAGTTGCTATTAGCTCTTCGGGTAAGCTGTAGTCAAATTTTGTTGTTTTCATTGCTCACTAATTTTAAAAGAATCAATAGTTAGCTACAATTAGCCACTTGCCCCATTGGCGGAATTGGTAGACGCGCGCGACTCAAAATCGCGTTCCTTCGGGAGTATCTGTTCGACTCAGATATGGGGCACCATAATTAGGTTTTAACATAAACATCATATCTAATTGCTTTTCCTTTAACTTGATAATTTATCTTTTCATAGAGTGGATTACTTTTGATTGGTCTTTTAACAATAACCTTCTTATATTTCTTTTTTAATATATGATCAAAAATTTGTGCGCTTGTATCTTCAAGTTTTTCAAAACTTAGGACATTCCCTATTTTTTGAAGAGTTCCAGACCGTTTTGTATTTTGTTTTACATCTTCGAACATTGGGTCAAAATAGAAAATATCTGAATCTAAATAAGAATCTATGATTACAGCTGAGTCTGAATTTATAAATGAAAGATTGTCAAAAAAATCATATTCCTTTTTTGCTCTTAAAATAGCATCATTCAAAAGTCTATAAAGAATCTTACTTTGCTCGCATGCAACAACTTTATGACCTAGTTTTAAAAAAATTATCGTATCAATCAATGATCCAGCTGTAGCATCAAAAATCTTTAATTGAGCTTTATTTTTACCTATAGCTTTTTTAATTAGTGATTCATGCTCAATTCTCTTCAATCGATTAAATAATCGTCCTTTAAGAAAGTCAAAACTTAAACTTTCTTTATCACTAATTTTATAGTGCAGAATATTATCTTTATAAAAGAAATATTCTTCTTTCACAGAATTATCAATAACAGGCCTAAAAATATCCTATATATAAAAAAAGGCGTCATACCAATCCGCTCAACAAATTGAAGAAAATACTTAATAGTAAAGAAAGCAACCAACGCAGAGGTTATAAATCCAACGATAAGTTGCGCATTGAAAATATACAAATTAGCAGCAATTGAATCGCCAACCAAAAATATTAATGCTCCCAAAATGGTTGGGATAGACAAAAGAAATGCAAATCTGGAGGAATCTTTTAAATTCAATCCTAAAAATAAACAAGCCATTATTACCACTCCAGACCTTGAGGCACCGGGAATTAATGCAAAGACTTGAACGCAGCCTATAAAAAGGCTCATTAGTATAGATAAATGAAATATATCCTTATTTTTTTTAGATAAATAAAAACTCAATAGAAGCAGTGAAGCAAAAAAAATGTTTGACCATGCGATAAGCTCTTTAGTTACTAATCTTTGTGAAATTAAATCATTTAAAAATATTCCTGCAAGAACAATTGGCAGTGTTGCAATCAATAAATTAATAGCAACTCTTCTTTCATTCTGATAGCTAGTGGAAGAATTGAATATCGATAATACATAAACTTTTAGATCATTTTTAAAGAAATAGATAACAGCACATAGAGTTCCTGCATGAACCGCAATATCAAACTCTAATCCTAAATCATTTGCGCCAAATAAAAGAGAAGGAATAAGAAGATGCGCTGAACTTGATATGGGAAGAAATTCTGTGAGACCTTGAACAAGCCCAAGAATAAGACTTAAAAAAACATCAGACATTCATTTCTCTAAAGTTATTCTCCTCTTCATGGATAGGATTCACAGAAGAAGGAGAAGAGTCTAAATAATCTTCAACACTCGGCTTAACGAAATTTATCATCTCAATCGAGTTAGTATTATCAGTAGCTTTATTTTTTTGCCTGAAATCTTTTAGTTCATTGCAGCTAATGCCGGCTAGGGGCTTACTTAACCCAGTGCATAAAGCTTTAAAGAAACTAACTGATGATCGAACAGCGGTATATGAAGATCCTGGACCTGTGCAAACAAGAAAAAGATCAATGCTTGATAAATCTTCATGTCGAAGATTCAATTTTTTAAAAAATGTTTCCCAAGAAGGTCTAGTTTTTTTTCCATGCT
This sequence comes from uncultured SAR86 cluster bacterium, assembly GCA_902605165.1. GTDB lineage: Bacteria > Pseudomonadota > Gammaproteobacteria > Magnimaribacterales > D2472 > CACNXK01. The sequence goes on from CACLBJ010000010.1 coordinate 4,968, forward strand.
CTATTATTTCTGTCTTAATATCGTTTTCTACAAGGAGTGACATTGACGATTTTTCTTGCATAGAGCCGTCATAAGAAATTATTTTCATTTATATAAATAAGACTTTATTTCACTAAAAACTTCATCAACTGACTGATTACCGTTAATAGAAATAAAACTCATACTGCCCTCTGAAGCCTTTAATTTGTAGAAATCTGTTAATGGTTTTGTTTGAGCATGATAAACCTCAAGCCTTTTTTTAACGGTCTCAGGGAAATCATCCTCTCTTTGAATTAATGGTTCTCCTGTATCGTCATCTAAGCCTTCGGCTTTTGGTGGATTAAATTCAATGTGATAGCTTCTACCAGATGCTATATGAAATCTTCTTCCTGACATCCTTTTAATAATTAATTCATCATCAAGTGATATATCTATTACCTTTTTGACTTCTATATCATTCTGTAAAAAAAGATTTGCTTGCCCCAGAGTTCTTGGCACACCATCGAATAAGTAACCAGACTTACAGTCTGACTGATTGATGCGATCATTGATTAATTCTATAATAATGTCATCTGAGACGAGCTTGCCAGAGTTAAGAATATCTTCAACCCTATTACCTAAATCACTTTTAGAGGCCACAGCAGATCTCAACATATCGCCAGTACTTATTTTTGGGATACCTAGTTCAGCTGAAATAAGGTCTGCTTGAGTGCCCTTTCCTGCACCAGGTGGTCCTAATAATATGAAGGTATTCATCTTTCTAATACTACAAATGCAACAACATAGTTTTCTGTATCTGAAAGACTAACATGCGCTTTTGTTATCCCCAAATTCTTAAATTCTTCTTTTGCTTCTCCATGCGTAACAACAGATGGTTTGCCTAATTTATCCTTAATAATCTCAACTCTATCTAAGTAATAAGGTTCTCTAAAACCAGTACCAAGCGCTTTGACAAAAGCCTCTTTAAACGCAAATTTTTTTGCAAGAAATACAGATTGATCTTTAGCTTTTTTATTAAATTCTTTAAGTTCATTGGTATGAAGAATTTTTTTTGCTACTCCTTTAAGATCTTTAATTTTCTTAAAACGATCAATTTCAACAATATCTATGCCTGTTCCTATTATCATTTTTTTAAAGTCTTAAAAATTTCTCTGCTTTTTAAATCACCACCGTCAAGACTATAGCCTATCGCCATTGTTGTTAATGATTTAAATTTCTTTTTGTTTATATCCTTAAAATTTAATTTTGATATAGAGATAATCTCATTACCTTCAAAAGGTCCATTGGGGGACTCTTTGAAGCCAAGCTCAGGAACAAAATCATAAGATTTATTCATTTCGATGCGTTGTCCCGAATCAACCTCATTTATAAAGTTAATTCCATAACCGAGCATTTCTAATAAATCTAATTCAAATTTCCTTAGGACTATATCGATTTCTTCGCTAACTTTTACTTCTATTAAGAACTTATCATAGAGATTGAATAACTCACTTTGCGGAGCGCCTTGCGGAAGAATCTTTATTAATAGCTCATTTATATAAAGAAGTGTATAAGAGAGCTTTGAAAAACTATTCGAAAAAATATCTTCTTTATCCACATTTGTTAGAGTTTTTAACTCTGATCTGCCTCGATATGTAATCCTTAATTTAGAAAAAGGTGATAAGACTCCAAAAAACTTAGATTTTGGTTTTTTAGCGCCGCGAGCAATTACAGATATTCGACCATTTTCTAAAGTAAACATTTCTGCCATGACACTTGTGTTGCCATATGGCCTCTGATGCAAAAGAAAAGCATCATGCCATAATTCAGTCATATAAACTGCCTATACCAAGGCTGGAAATAAAGTCTGAATCATTGTTCCAATTCTTTTTAGTTTTTACCCATGTTTTTAAAAAAACTTTCTTATTAAAGAATTTTTCAAGATCTATCCTAGCTTTTTCACCAATTTTTTTTAGCTTAGCTCCATTTTTACCAACTACAATTCCTTTTTGTGACTCTCTGGCAACGATTATTTCAGCATCAATATTAATAATATTTTCTTTGTCCTCAATCTTTTGCAATTGAACATAAGTTTCATGTGGAAGCTCTTCTCCTAAGAATCTTATTATTTTTTCTCTTATGATTTCTGAGATCATAAATGACTCTTTGGCAAGGAACTTAGTATCGCTGTCATAAAGATGATTATTTTCAGGTAGATTTTGACAGATCATATTTTCTAGTTCATTTATGTTTTTACCTGTTTTAGCTGAAACGGGAATTATTTCGGCAAAATCATTCTCACTTCTTAGTTTTTCAATAACAGGTAATAGGCTATTTATTGATGCAACTTGATCTAACTTATTTATTACACAAATCTTTTTAGTTTTAACTCCTTTGAGTCTTTCAAGAATAAGCTCATCGAGAGTATTTATTTTATTTCTTTGAAGCATGAAGATTATTAGATCAGCATCCTCAATTGCACCAAGAGCACTCTGATTTAAGACTTTATTCATAACTTTGGAAGCATTTATATGAACTCCAGGTGTATCAATAAATACAATTTGATGATTTTCTTTTGTTTTAATACCTAAAATATTATTCCTAGTAGTTTGAGACTTTCTTGAGGTTATTGATATCTTTTGCTCAATTAATCTATTTAGTAAAGTTGATTTACCTACATTTGGTCTTCCTACAATAGAAACTAAGCCGCAAAAATCCTTCATTTTATTGATCTAAGAATTTTATCTGCAACTTTCATTTGCGCCTTCTTTTTTGATTTTCCTGAATCAGTGAATTTATTTCCATTAAAAACTACATAACATACAAAAATGTCTTGTGAATCATTGCGAGATTTTTCACAAATATAATCAAGAGGCTCCTCGCCAAGTGACTGAAGATATTCTTGTAATTCAGATTTAGGGTCCTTAAATGAATTTTTAATATCAATTGATTCAAGGTCATTTCGATATAAAGATAAAATTACTGCTTTGGTCTCACTCCATGAAGAGTCTAAATAGATTCCACCAACTAGTGCCTCAAAGATAGTTCCTAAAATTGATGAACCCTCTAAATCTGATAAATTTTTAGCAGCTTTTGAAAGCTTTGCAAGGACCAAAAGTTCAAGCTCTTTTCCTTTCTTTATCAATGTTGAGCCTTTAACAAGAGATGCTCTTATTCTTGTTAATTCTCCTTCATTAATGTTTGTAAATCGATTATATAGTTCCTCGGATATTACAGCTCCAAGAATCGCGTCTCCAAGGAACTCTAATCTCTCATTATTGTTTTCTCCGGAACTTTTATGAGTAAATACTAAATCTAAAATATCCTCATTCTTGAAAGAATAATTTATTTGCTCATATAGCTTCTTGTACATTAATTAATTTTACCTGCTCGCTTAAATGATGGCGCACATGTCCAGCACTCCCAAGACATCCAAATATAATCTGCTGTACCCATAAAATTTTCTCTAGGCACAAAGCCCCAATACCTGCTGTCATTTGAATTATCTCTATTGTCGCCAACAACAAAATACATATCCTTTGGAACTATCCACTCCTCAGGATAATTAATGCGCGAAGTGATCTGCTGGATCTTTATAGTCCTATCATTTAGCATTTCTTCATAAATCCTTACATTATCTTTTTCACTTAAAAGCTTTTGATTAATAGGTTTCCCATTTACATATATTTTCTTGTTTATATAGGTAATTCTGTCTCCAGGTTTGCCAATCAATCTTTTTACAAATGGTCTATGATCATGAGGGGGAATAAAAACAACAACATCACCAAGTTCAGGATCTTTTCCAAAAGCTATTGGTGGGCCTGTTCTATTAACCTTGATTCCATATGTAAATTTCTTAACAAGTATAAAATCGCCTACTTTGAGTCCAGGCATCATTGAACCAGAAGGTATTTGATAGGGCTCAAAAAGAAAAGTTCTTAAAATAAATATTAAGAAAAATGGCATAAACCATCCTCTCCCGGTTTTTGCGATTTCAGTATTTTTTGCAATTAAACCTACTACCATTAATAAAAAACTTACTATCGATCCAACCAGCAATAGGATTCCAAGATCTCCTGCAGTTACAAAAATCATCAAGAGGATTAGAAATGCCAAAGAGACTCCAATCCAGCTTAGATAATTTTCAACCTCTTTAATGTCATGATTTTTTAAAATAATATTTAAACTTCTTAACAGCCACAAACACAAACAAGTAAGAATTCCTAAAACTGAAATTATGATTATTAGGTTGCCAGTATCTTTATCTAATCCAAACATTAATCACCTGAGTTAAAATACTTTAAGAACGCCTCCTGGGGTATAGAGACACTTCCAAGTTGTTTCATTTTTTTCTTACCTTCTTTTTGTTTCTCTAGTAGCTTCTTTTTTCTCGTTACATCTCCGCCATACAGCTTTGCAGTAACATTCTTTCTATATGCTTTAACAGTTTCTCTAGAGATAATTTTCGATCCAAGTGTAACTTGTATTGGAACATCAAACATCTGTCTTGGAATAAGCTTCTGAAGATTTTTTGCAATTTCCCTAGCCTTTCTATTAGAAAATGATTTATGAACAATCATAGAGAGTGCATCAACTTTTTTATTATTTATTAATACATCAATTTTGGTAAGATCAGATTTTACAAACCCAATCAGTGAATGCTCTACAGATGCAAAACCCTTTGTAATAGATTTAATTTGATCAAAAAAATCAATTATCACTCCTCCAAGCGGCAGTTCAAAAACAATAGATACCTGGTTACCAAAATATTCCATATTTTTTTGAACACCTCTATTATTATTGCATAACGTAATAACTGAACCCACATACTCATTTGGAGTAAGAATATTTGTCCTAACAATTGGCTCTCTGATTTCTTCAATATAGTTTGGTTCAGGCAGTTGAGATGGATTATCGCAAATAATAGTCTCTCCATCTGTTTTAAGTACCTCATATTGAACGGATGGAGCGGTTGAAATAAGATCTAAATCATATTCTCTCTCTAATCTTTCGCGCACAACTTCCATATGCAACGTTCCCAAAAACCCACACCTAAAACCAAAGCCAAGAGCATCTGAAACCTCTGGTTCATAAACTAATGAAGAATCATTGAGAGCTAGCTTAGATAATGCGTCTCTAAACCTTTCATAATCATCAGAGTCTATAGTGAAAAGTGAAGAGAAAACATTAGGTGTGACTGTTTTAAAACCAGGAAGTGGTTTTATTTCCTCTTTTAAATTTGAGGTAAGCGTATCTCCAACTGGAGCACCTTTTATATCTTTAATTCCAGATACTAAATAGCCAACTTCGCCTGCAGAAAGTTTTTCTTTTTTAATTTTTTTTGGTGAAAATATTCCTATATCTTCAACTTTATAGGTTTGATTGGTTGAAAAGACTCTAATCTTTTCACCTACTTTAATTTCTCCATTAACGATCCTAATAAGCGACACAACACCAAGATAGGGATCAAACCATGAATCAATAATAAGTGCTTTTAATTCATCTTCTATATTTCCGACCGGTGGCGGTATCTTTTCAATAAGGTTTTCTAAAAGCTCCTCCACTCCTAATCCTGATTTAGCACTAACAAGAGGTGCTGTTGTTGAGTCGAGTCCTATCATATCCTCAATTTCTTGCTTAACTCTGTCTGGATCAGCTTGATCAAGATCAATTTTGTTTATAACAGGAATTACCTCTAAACCTTGGTCAACTGCTGTATAACAATTTGCAAGTGTTTGTGCCTCTACCCCTTGAGAGCCATCAACCAAAAGAAGAGCTCCTTCACATGCTGATAGTGATCTAGAAACTTCATATGAAAAGTCTACATGCCCAGGAGTATCAATAAAGTTTAATAAATATGTTTTATCTTTATGAATATATTCTAGAGAAACTGCCTGTGCCTTAATGGTAATTCCTCTCTCTTGCTCTATCTCCATAGAATCAAGGATCTGACTGGACATCTCTCTGGCAGAGAGCCCCCCACAGAACTCTATCAATCTATCAGAAAGTGTAGACTTGCCATGATCGATATGCGCAATTATAGAAAAGTTACGTATGTGTTTCATAAGTAAGGGTATTTTAAATGAAAAAGCCTACTTATTTTGAGATAAATCTAATCAACTGTAATTGGTACAATAAACCTTGAATCCCCTCTGAGACCAAAGATTGCTATTTTATCCCCACTTCTGAACTTAGAAACAATATCGTTAAAGCTTTCAGAATCTTTAACTGAGTATCTTTGAAAACCTGATTGTATGTCTGTAATAATGTCTCCCTCTAATATCTTTGATGCAGAGTTTGAAGTATTATCTATTTTTGAAACAACTACTCCTTCATCAATTGCATCAAAATCATCTGGTAGGTTCTCAACCTTGATGCCAAGAGGATATTCATTCTCTGTTGAAGAAGCAGGAACAAAAGTATTATCGGAGCTTTCTAATTTGCCAAGAACAAAATCTAGTTTGATCGTTTTACCGTTTCTTACAACTTTTGCAGTTGATTTAGTTCCTGGTAATTTTCTCCCAACAATGTGAGGTAAATCTCCAGCAAATTTAACTTCTTCACCGGCAAATTCAGTAATAACGTCACCAGTTTTTAAGCCTCCATTATCAGCGGCTCCGTCTTTTTCAATACTATTTATCAATGCTCCATATGGTTTTTTCATTCCAAGTGCTTGAGCCAAATCAGAATCTACATCACCCATTCTGACACCGAGGTAGCCTCTGGCGACTTCACCAGATGAAATTATTTGATTTGCAACCTCTATTGCAACATCAATAGGGATAGAGAAAGAAACACCTTGATAACCGCCACTTCTTGAATAGATTTGAGAATTGATTCCAACTACCTCACCATTCAAATTAAACAAGGGTCCACCTGAGTTACCTGGATTTATTGCTACATCAGTTTGGATAAAAGGAACATAACCACCAATATTCTGATTTTGAATACTTCTACCTTTAGCACTTACGATTCCAGCAGTTACTGAAAAATCGAAACTAAATGGCGAACCAATTGCCACAACCCAATCACCAACTTTAAGCGCTTCACTGCTGCCCATTTGCAAGCTGGGAAGATCTTCTCCATCGATTTTAAGAACAGCCAAATCAGATAGCATATCAACCCCAATAACTTCAGCTTTATATTCTCTTCTATCGGTGAGTGAAACAATAACTTCAGTTGCGTCATTTACTACATGATAATTAGTTAATAGGTAGTTTTCTTTAAAGAAGAAACCTGATCCATACGCAACGGATTCTCTTGTTCGAGGCTGTTGTCCAAAGTCTCTCGGAATACCAAAAAACCTTTCAAACTCTTCTGGCATACCTCTAAAATAATCCTGATTTGAAGAAGTAACTTCTCTTTTAGATGTAATGTTTACAACGGCTGGGGATGTATCCTCGACGAGCTCAGGAATATTCTGATCATACGCTTCGATAAATGAAAAGAAAAATATAGGTAATGCTAAAAGTTTTTTCATCTGTTATTTAATTAGGACTGGTATGATTTTTTCAACCTCTTGAATCGATAAATCTCCATATATAGAAATTATTCTGCCATCAACGGTTGGGTATAAATAGATAAGCTTGTTACCAGACTTCCAATACTTATTTTCATTTATGCCAATCCTGTTCGGTTCAACTCTTACCTGAATCTTCTTCTTACCTTTTATAAAATATCCTGGGTTGTTATCTATGCGATTGAAGCCAACTGGAGATAGATCAATTGCAAGATCATCTCCATATGATTTTCCATTATTATCAATTAAAGACATTACGTGTGGTATGAGGTCTTTTTCAATCATGCTGAAAGTTTTTGCAGCCTCATCACTTTCAATAGCATCCCTAATTTGAGAGTTAATAACGTCTGATTCAGAAAATCTAGATTCAAAAGGATTGTTTATGAACATAACTGTTAGAAAAACTGCTGCTGCTGCAGTGAGACCGTTACCAACCCATCTTTTTTGAACAAAATCTGAAATGTTTTCAAAAATCAAGGTAACCTTGTCATCTTTTTCAGAAATGGTACTGATTAACGCGTAATTATTAAGCTTAGCTAAAAGCTTAGGATCTTGTTTTGTTTCCTCTAACAAATAATCTAACTCGCTTTCAGTCAACTCGTTGTCGTAATAAGCGGATATCAATAGGTTTATATCAATTTCTTTCATAAATCTTTTCTTTAAAATAATTAATAATTTCTTCTCGAGCTCTAAATATCCTTGATCTAAC
>CACLBJ010000011.1 GCA_902605165.1 uncultured SAR86 cluster bacterium
AGCAAAACAGAGATTGTTAAAGCTTTGTCTTCAACCCTTGGAGTTGTTGAAAAAAGACAAGCATTACCAATTCTATCTAATATTCTTTTAACAGTTGAAGATAAGAATATTTCTATAACTGCTACAGACCTTGAATCGGAAGTAAAAACAATATGTACACCAACTAACGTTGAAAGCACAGGCTCCACAACAGCACCTGCAAAAAAGCTTAACGAGCTTTGTAGACTCTTGCCAGAGGGATCTGAGATTTCTATTTGTTTGAACGGCGACAAGCTATCCATTGAATCTGGCTCTGGAAAGTATTCAATTTCAACCCTCCCTAGCGAAGATTTCCCTGTTTTTGATGTTGTTAGTGAAAATACAGAATTCACCATTTTGGGGTCTGTATTAAGAAACTTAATCAGTAAAACATCTTTCGCAATGGGGAATCAAGACTGGAGACACTACCTAAATGGAATGTATTTAAATATTGAAGATAAGAGCATAACAGCAGTAACAACCGATGCTCACAGGCTTGCAATATCAACAAACACAACAACCAAAAGCATTTCAAGCGAAGTGTCAGGAATAATCCCAAGAAAATCAATTAATGAAATAGGAAAATTGTTATCTGACTCATCCGAAGAAGTATCTCTATCACTAGGAGCAAACACAATTATGTTGAAAACAGACTCAACATCATTTGTTAGCAAATTGATTGAGGGAAAATTTCCAAACTATGAGCAAGTTCTTCCAACTGGAGAAAGCTCAGTATTATCAGTAAATACAAAACAATTATCTGAAATATTGAGCAGAGTGAGCGTCCTCTCTAGCGATAAATTTAAAGGCATTAAGTTAAATATTAAATCAAGCGAGGTTTTGGTTTCAGCCAACAATCCAGAGCAAGAGGAGGGTGAAGAAAGCTTTAAATCAAACTACAGTGGAGATGATATGGAGATTGCTTTCAATGTAAACTATATTCAAGAGGTTTTATCTAACATAGACTCAAAAGACTGCAATATAAACCTTTATGGCTCAGATAAAAGCTGTCTAATAAGCCCGTCTGACGACCCAGATTTAAAATATGTAGTGATGCCGCTTTTAATCTAAAAGTGTCAATAAAAAGAATATCAATCTCAAACTTTCGATGTTTTGATGGTGCTGATATTGAATTCTCAAAATTAAACAACTTTATACATGGAGCAAACGGTTCAGGAAAAACATCTGTACTCGAAGCCTTATATTTTTGCTCAACAGGAAGATCATTTAAAAGCTCTAACAAGAATCTTTGCATCCAGAGCGACAAAGAGGCATTCAAAATTCAAGTTGATACTTTTGACAACAATAAGATTTGTGTTTTAAAAGAAGCAAAGAGATCTATTTCCTTAGAAATCAATGAGAGCAAAGCAACCTCAATCGAGCTATTTAGAACGATTCCCTCTACACTTCTTGATAATAAAACATTTTCAATGTTTGCAGACACACCAAAATACAGAAGAAAAATACTCGATAGATGTTTAATGGCTTCTGATAAAAGCTATAGCAAAGATTTTTTTTCTTTCCACAGATCTTTAAAACAAAGGAATGCAGCTTTAAAGTTTAAAAAGCTTACTAATATTGATATATGGTCTGAGATATTTATTAATACCGGAACCTCCATTTCAGAAAAAAGAAATAGCTTTTTTGAAGAAACAAAAAAAATATTTTTTAGCTTTGCTAAAAGCCTAAATGATACAAGAGTTCTTGAAATTATAAGTTCTTTAGAAATCCTTTTTAATAAAGGTTGGTCTAGCGAGCACTCACTAAAAGAAGTCTTAGAACTCAATAGAGATATTGATCAAAGAAAAGCATCAACAACATCAGGACCTCACAGAGCAGACATTAAATTCCTAATAAAAGATTCTGATATTAAATACATATTATCTAGAGGAGAGCAAAAGTTTATGTCGATCTTGTGGTGCCTTTCTATGCATAAAACCCTTTCTGATTTTTACGGGGTTAAGCCTTTTTTGATCATTGATGACATACATTCTGAGCTAGATGAAGATTTTTACAATGAATTAATAAATTTTCTCCCAAAAACAGCAAATCAATTGTTTTTTTCGGACATTAACAATCCATTTAATAGTAAAATAAAGGATCAATTAAAGGAGTTAAAAAAGTTCCACGTGGAACAATTTACTAATGCCGAAAAAACAAAATAAAAAAGGATCCTACGACTCATCAAACATTCAGGTTCTAAAAGGGCTTGAAGCAGTTAAAAAAAGACCAGGAATGTATATAGGTGATACTGATGACGGTTCTGGGCTTCATCATATGGTTTTTGAGGTTGTAGATAACTGTATTGATGAAGCAATGGCAGGTCATTGCTCGGAAATAGTTGTTTCAATTAATAAAAACGGGTCAATAACTGTGAAAGATAACGGCAGAGGAATACCTGTAGATACCCATAAAAAAGAAAAAGTTCCTGCAGCTGAACTTATTATGACAACCCTTCACTCCGGCGGAAAATTTGATGATAACAGTTATAAGGTCTCCGGAGGTCTTCATGGTGTAGGTGTATCTGTTGTTAACGCTCTTTCTGAGGAACTAACGCTGAAAATTTGCAGAGATGGCGGACAATATGAACAAAAATATTCAAATGGCAAAGCCCAAACAAAATTAAAAAAAGTTAAAGCTTCAAAAGAAACAGGAACTGAGATTACATTTAAGCCATCTAAAGACATATTTTCTTTCGTTAACTTTGATATAGATAAGATAAATAAAAGAGTTCAGGAGTTATCTTTCCTTAATGCTGGAGTCAACATTCTTGTTGAAGATAAAAAAACAGGTAAATCGAAGAAGTTTTCCAATAGCGGTGGATTATCTAGTTACGTTAAGTTTTTAAAAGGAAGAAAACAAAACATATCTGAAATATTTCATTGCGAAGGAGAGCAAGATGGACTAACTGTTGAAATAGCCCTTCAGTGGAATGATGCATATTCAGAAAATGTTCTGTGTTATACAAATAATATTCCTCAAAAAGATGGCGGAACACACCTTTCAGGATTTCGATCAAGCTTAACAAGGGTAATGAAAGCCTTTGTAAGAAAGGAAGAATTAAATAAAAAATCGCCAGTTGAACTTTTGGGCGAAGATGTTAGAGAGGGCTTAACAGCAATAGTCTCAGTAAAAATACCCGACCCAAAATTTTCATCACAAACAAAAGAAAAACTTGTATCTTCAGAGGTAGAGACTGTAGTCAGCAATGTTTTTAACAAAAACTTTAATGATTACCTTTTAGAGAATCCGAAGGAAGCAATGTCAATCCTAACAAAAATATCTGAAGCAGCTCTTGCTAGGGAAGCAGCAAGAAAAGCTAGAGAAATGACAAGAAGGAAAGGAGTTTTAGAGGTTGCAGGATTACCGGGTAAGTTAGCAGATTGTCAGGAGAAAGATCCTGCATTATCAGAAATTTATATTGTAGAGGGGGATTCCGCTGGAGGATCAGCTAAACAAGGAAGAAATAGACAAAATCAAGCAATACTCCCCTTAAAAGGAAAGATTTTAAATGTAGAAAAAGCAAGGCTAGACAAGGTTTTATCCTCTCAAGAGATAGGAACTCTTGTAAAAGCTTTAGGGTGTGGAATTGGAACCGATGAATTTGATGCAGATAAATTAAGATATCACAGAATAATTATTATGACAGATGCTGATGTTGACGGTTCTCATATAAGAACCTTACTCCTGACATTTTTCTTTAGGCAAATGTTTGAAATCCTAAATAGAGGTCATGTTTATATTGCCCTACCGCCCTTATATAAAGTCTCAAAAGGAAAAAGTATAAAATATGCCGCCTCTGAAAAAGAAAAAGATGCTGCTTTAAAAGAACTATCTAAAACGGGTAATAGAGGCATAGAGATACAAAGATACAAAGGTTTAGGGGAAATGAATCCAGACCAGCTTTGGACGACAACAATGGATCCCCAAAATAGAAGAATGATGAGAGTAAGGATTGATGATGCAAATGAAGCCAATAACTCTTTTGAGGTGCTTATGGGTGATCAGGTTGAGCCAAGAAGAGAGTTCATTGATGAAAACGCTCTATCAGTAGCAAATTTAGATATTTAGCTTTATTGTACCCATAAAACTATTTTGTACTCACAGAAGCTTTTCTATTCATCCACTCAACTAAGTTACCTGTCATCTCAGATGAATTTTTACCTTGTATTGGATCACCAATAGTCACCTGTACAGTCCCCGGATACTTCAAAAACTTTTTGTTTTTCCAATAAAGGCCTGAATCATGATAAACAGGTATCAAATCAACATTATTCTTAATTGCTAAATCTGCAGCGCTTCTAGCAAATTTTCCAACCTGCATTCCTGGTTTCGTTCTAGTTCCTTCTGGAAAAACAAGAACCGAATAACCATCTTCAAGTTTTTCAGAGCCCTTTGCTATTACCCTCTTTGCTGATTGAATCTTCTTTGATCTATTAATTTTAATGGGGTTAAGAAGGTTTAATGCCCATCCAAAGAAAGGCACATAAATAAGCTCCCTTTTTATTATTGTAGTTAGAGGGCTCACAAGTGTTTGAAGATAAAATGATTCCCAAAGCCCTTGGTGATTTGAAACAATAACTACTGGATTTTTACCTAAAATACTTCCCTTCACTTTCCAGTCTATTTGACAGAGAAATCTTAAAATAATTAAAAGTATTGATATGTAAACACTTGTTAGGCTGAATCTCCTCTTTTGTCCAATAAAGGGTGAAAAAACAACAAAAAACAAAGTAAAGATTATTACTGAGATATAAAAATAAAGACTAAATAATAAGCTTCTGAGAAATAATATCGAAGTCAAAGTTACTGTTGTAATAAGTTTATTAAAAGCTCGTCTAAACTCTCAACCTTAACCCTTTTCTGCTCCATTGTATCCCTATCTCTAATTGTGACTGTGTCATCTTCAAGGGTATCAAAATCAATAGTAATGCAGACCGGTGTGCCAATTTCATCGTGTTTACGGTAACTTTTACCAATATTACCAGTATTTTCAAGAACAACCCGGCCGAGTCCAAGTTTTTGTAATTTATTCTTAATTTCTTTTGAAAAGGAAACAATTGTCGAGTCATTCTTTTTTATAGGAATAACAGCTGCCTTAATTGGTGAAAGATGGGGTTTTAGTGCTAATACAACTCTATTTTTATCGTTTTCTAGGTTTTCTTCCTTATATGCTTCATTTAATATAGCTAATACACCTCTATCTACACCAGCGGAAGGCTCAATTACATAAGGTACTTCCCATTCTTTTGATTCGACATTCTGTGTAGCTAATCTGGCGTTTGAATCTTTATTTCTTATTACATCTGCAGTTATATCAAGATCTGTTTGGTTTTTCGAATGTGACCCTAGGTCAAAATCTGTTCTATTTGCAATTCCTTCCAATTCTTCAACACCATGAGGGAATTCATACATTAGATCTATGGTTGCTTTAGAGTAGTGCGACAGTTCTTCTTGTGGAACATTTAGAATTTCAATTTTCTCTTTATTAACACCTTGCTTAACCCACCAATTTAATCTTTCTTCAATCCAGTACTTATGCCATTTTTCATCTTCGCCTTTTTTTACAAAAAACTCTAATTCCATTTGTTCAAACTCTCTCACTCGAAAGATAAAGTTTCTAGGAGTTATCTCATTCCTAAAAGCCTTTCCGATTTGGGCTATACCAAAAGGAATAGATTTCGATGTTGAGTCAACTACGTTTTTGAAGTTAGTAAATATTTGTTGTGCAGTTTCAGGTCTTAAATAAGCATAAGATTCATCATCTGCAACAGGCCCTATGTTTGTTTTAAACATTAGGTTGAAGGGTCTAGGTTCTGTAAGGTTTGTAGAGCCACAATGTAAGCACTTACTATCTTTTATATGATCTGCTCTCATACGATTCTTACAGTCTCTACAATCAACCAATGGATCTGTAAAAGTTTCTTCATGACCAGAATATTTAAGAACTTTTTTATTAGTAAGTATTGACGCATCTAGGCCCTCAACATCATCTCTTGAGTAGACCATTGATGTCCACCAAGCCTTCTTAAGGTTCTCCTTTAATTCTACACCCAGAGGCCCATAATCGTAGACACCTTGAAGACCACCATAAATTTCATTTGTTTGGAAAATAAAACCTCTTCTTTTACATAAAGACACTAATTGTTCCATTGATTGAGCTGGCATTTTTTTCTAGACGTATATCCTCTCATGAAGATATTAATATATTATTAACAATATCGTAAGCAATATCTGATAATGAGATTATTTTTTTATTTACTTTCTCCCTTTGGCCTAAGGTTTGGATATGCCTTTTGTGACCTTGTTACCTCAATAGCTTTTGTTTTCAATACAGAAATTGTAAAAATCTCAAGAATTAATATAAATATTGCTTACTCCACAATAAACCAGAAAGACAGGGAGTCTTTAGTTAAAAGATCAGTTAAACAAAGCATAAGATCATACTACGAAACACTATTTTGCTTGTCACGAAACCAAACAAAACTCAATCAAAGTATTTTTAAAGTAGAAAACCGCTTTCTTTTTACACAAACTAATAGAGATTTTGGTCTTATCCTTCTTTCTAACCACAATAGAAGTGTTGATTTGTTGCTTAACCAACTAACAAACCAGGAAGACGTTACAGCCATCTTCAAACCAATTAAAATAAAAGTATTTAATGAATTTATCAGGAAAAATAGGCAAAAAAGTGGCTCAAATGTATTTGAGACAAACTTTACAGGCGTTAAAGAGTTGTTCGCGGCATTAAAAAGAGGTGAAGTTGTAGCTATGGCTGCAGATCAGGTTCCTGCAAAGAATATGGGTGTCTATGAGATCTTTTTTGGAAGAAAAGTTTATACAACAAACCTAATTCCATCTTTGCATTCTAAAACAAAAGCACCCATTGTCTCCGTGGCCCTACACTCGGATAACTGCTCTAATCGACTTTATATCAGATATGGCTCAAAGAACACCTACAAAGAAGAGTCACCATATAGTGCAAAAGCAATGAATAAAGAGATAGAAAATATCATTAAAATTAATCCTGAAGATTACAATTGGGAGTATAAAAGGTTTAAGAAACAGGAAGTTGAAGACAAGACTATTTATAAATAGTTATCTTCTCCAAAAAGCCGGCATCAGCACAACAAGAAATGTAAAAATCTCAAGCCTACCCAATATCATGGCGAAAGAAAGCAATAGTTTTGTAGCTGAAGGAATATTTGCATAATTTGATGCGATATCACCTAAACCAGGGCCAAGGTTGTTAAGGCATGCGCCTACTGCTGAAAATGCACTTATAAAATCAAGTCCGGTTGCAAGCACAAGTAAAAATAAAATCATGAAAGATATAATGTAGATAGAAAAAAACCCCCACACAGCCTCTGAGACATTACTATTCACAACTTTTTTACCTAGCTTAATCGTATTTACAGAATCTGGATGAATTATCTTAAATATCTGCTTGTAAGCATGCTTTAACATTATTAAGACTCGCCAAGACTTAATCCCACCCCCAACAGAACCTGAGCAAGCACCTATAAATGCTCCAACCAACAACATAAAACTTATATACGCTGGCCAAGTTGAATATTCATCAGTGAGAAAGCCCGTTGTAGTTAGAATTGATATAGTTTGGAAAAAACCGCTTCTAATTGGATCATCAATATTATTAGCAAATAATGACAGACACACCAAAGAAAGGATAACCACCAACAAAGAAACAAAAAATCTTAACTCAGGATCATAAAAGTATTTGAGACCTTGCTTTCTATATATAGCGCTGTAATGAACAGCAAAACTCATGGCAGAAAGCAACATAAAGACCATACAAACAATCTCAACAGAAATGCTATCAAAGAAACCTATGCTTAAATCATGTGTTGAGAATCCACCAATAGACACCGTACTAAAAGCATGACTAACAGCATCAAAATAATCCATTCCTGCCAAACGATAAGCAAGGATGCACAAAATAGTAAGAAATAAATAAATAGACCAAAGAGCTCTTGCTGTAGAAGTAATTCGTGGAGTTAACCTTTGTTCACTCATCGGCCCAGGAGTTTGAGTTTTAAA
Organism: uncultured SAR86 cluster bacterium; assembly: GCA_902605165.1. GTDB lineage: Bacteria > Pseudomonadota > Gammaproteobacteria > Magnimaribacterales > D2472 > CACNXK01. Next base: position 8,077 of record CACLBJ010000011.1, read on the forward strand.
TAACTGACCACCACCTATACCCAATAGCGGCATAACAGCAATTGCCAACACAATTAAACCCATTCCGCCAAGCCACTGCAAAAGCTGTCTGTAAATAAGTAATGATTTTGGGAGATCATCCAGACCAGCAATAACCGTTGCCCCTGTTGTGGTTATCCCTGACATTGATTCAAAAAATGAATCAACAACTCCAAAACCAAATAAAAGAAAAGGAATTGATCCAGAAACAGATAAAACAATCCAAAAAAGAACAGTTATAACAAAACCATCACTCAGAGAGAGTTCGTTTTTGTCATCTTTAGTTAAAAACCAACTTAAAAATCCTAACAGGATAAGAATAGACATACCTAATCCAAACACCATTACAAGACTCTCACCATAAAAAACAGCAACAAGTAGAGGAATGACAAATGACATGCCAAACATTATTAACAAAAGACCAAAGAAGTTTAAAACCTTTGCTTGATTCAATTAAACCTCTCTAAAATAGTTTTCTATTTCAGGTATAGCTCGCTTATCTGTAAAGAATACAATTAAGTGATCATCAATACTCAACATAAGATCATTTGAGGGCATTAAAATCTTCTCGTCCCTGACAATTGCCCCAATGCTCGCTTCTTCGGGTATTGGCAAGTCAACTACCGGCTTTCCAATGAAATCAGAAGTAAAAGGATTAGAGTGAACAACACCCTCAACAGCCTCTGCGCCCGAATGCATTTTTAATAAAACATCTTGAGCGAAATCTGCCTCACGAAGATCTTGCATAACTAACGAAATTGTTAGCCTATATGGTGCTATAACATTATCGATGAACCTTTTAGGAATTATGTCCATATATGAAATATTATTAACCAAGATCATTGTCTTTTTTGCACCAAGCTTTTTAGCAAGAAAAGATGACATTATATTTGCCTCATCATCATTAGTTAGCGCACAAAAAACATCAGTTTGATCTATATTTTCACTTGATAAAAGTTCTTCATCAGAGCCACTTCCATTTAGAACTATTGATCTTTCAAGCTCCTCTGAAAGAAACTTACATCGTGCTTTATCTCGCTCCACCAACTTAACATTAAAGTCCGATTCAAGATCTTTTGCTAGATTGAATCCTATTTTTCCGCCACCAACAATAAATATTCTTGAGTGTTGTGAATGATCCTCTTGAACCTCATTAACCACAGAATCAATATTTTCGGCTGAGGTTACAAAATAGAGCTCATCATTCTCTTTAATTATTGTAGAACCTGACGGTTTTATAGGCTTATTTTTTCGATAAATCACAGGCACATGCGTTTCAACATCAGGCATATCATCATTAATATTTTTTAGTTCCTTTCCAACAAGTTTACCTTTCTTAGATGCTTTAACAGCAATGAGCTTAACCTTGCCATCTGCAAAGGTTTCTATTTGATTGGTTCCAGGATGCCTTATTAATTGTGACAAATGATCAGTGATATCTTTTTCTGGGCTAATTGGAATATCTATTGAATCTTTAAATGATTCAAGCGAGTCTAAATATGAAGAATCACTCAACCTACATATTGTTTTTTTAACTGAATATGTCTGTTTTGCAATCTGGCATGAAACAATATTTACTTCATCATTGTTTGTAAGGGCTAATAGAATTGTATCGGAATCACATCCAGCTCTTTTGAGGGTAATAGGGTGACTTGCATGCCCAGAAACAGTCCTAAGGTCTAGTCTAGAGTCTAGATCAGATAACTTTTCATCATTACTATCAATTACAGTTACGTCGTAGCCATTTGAAGACAAGTTTGCTGATAAACTGCCTCCTACTTGACCTGCACCCAAAATTACAACTTTCATAGGTGCTACGGTATACCTCTTTTTGAATAATTTAAAGTTTTATAACAAATTATATTTAGATAAAAAAATCTTTATATGAATTGTAAATATCAGCGCAATTAATTATTTTTTTCCCAGGCATTTGTATGTGAGTGATTACTATCACTGAATCGCTTACTTTTATATGTATACCGTCTTTTCTAACATCCAATATAGATCCTGGGATATCATTATTATCTGTATCAAAAGTGCTTATTCCATGAACCTTAATAGTAGTTTTTTTGTATTCAAAGAAGGTCCCAGGCCAAC
>CACLBJ010000012.1 GCA_902605165.1 uncultured SAR86 cluster bacterium
ATTAAAAGTTGGAACGTAAAGCAATTCGTGATCTTTATATCTTATACACAGGTATTCATTTTCTTTATTAGAAGTTTTTATTGTCTTCAAACCTTCAAATACACCTAAACCATAGTCTTCATGTATTACTAAATCATTAATTTTTAGGGAATTATCATAAATTAAATAACTACTTTTTTTATCCTTATCTGCAGAAAGATCTTCATATGATACTTTTTGATCATGAATCTTTTGTTTAGAAATAATTTTTATAGGATTTTTATCTTTAATTGTATTAACTGGATCAAAGAAGAGTTTTTTTGGTGAAATTAATTCTCTTGTTCCATTATTTTCATCATTAAAACGATCATCTATAAATTGTTTATAATTTTTAATATCTGAAGTATCAGTTATGTAAGTTGAGTCACAATTAACAAATGTGAAGAAATCGATAGGGTCATTAATTAATATTGAAATATAATTTTCATAACCTTCTGGGAGCTTGTTTTTCGCAACACCATTGAAGAAATTTGAATCTCTTTCGTCGATAAGTGGAAATTCATTTCTCCATTTATCTTTAAATTCATTGATTATTTCTTCATCTAAAGGTATCTCATAACCTGAATTCAATTTAAATGATTTAATTTCATTTATTGATCTTTGAGTTTTAATATCAAATTCTCTTATTGATTCTATACAATCATCAAAAAAATCAAGTCTGATGGGATTTTTATATCTACTTGAATTTATATCAACAATACCTCCCCTATGAGAGTATTCATTTAAAGAAGATACCTTTTCAACTCTTTTATAATTAAGTGATTGAAGAATTTCTTTTATTTCACCAATTGACAGTATTTCATTAGTTCTAAATTCTTTTAGTGATTTATAAAATCCTGGTTGCGGATAAAATTCAAATAGATTTTTTAAGGACGATATAATTAATTTAGCATCATAAATTCTTTGAATTTCATAGAACCGTTTTTTAATAACATCATCTGGTGTTGAGAAGTGGTCATATGGAAGAATTTCTCTATCATAAAATCGAACAATCTTTTTTTTGCTAACGAAATCAATCAATTCATTATAAATATAGTCAATTTCTGAGTTTGAAGAGCAAATTAACAATATTTTGTTGTTTTTTTCTATGGAGCTTTTAATGGATTTAAAGCTTTCTTTATTCTGTTTTTTCAATCTAGTGTCTTGTATAATAAGTGCACATTATAAGTAACTATTTATAGGAAATATATTATGGAATTAAGCTTTTCTTCAAAGGATATAGAATTTAGAGATGAGGTTAGAAACTTTTTAGCAAATGAATATCCAAAAAATGTTAAAGAGAAAATTGAAAATGGTGATCCATTAACTAAGGAGGACATAGTTGATTGGCATAAATCCCTTTCTGCAAAAGGTTGGATGGGCTTTAATTGGCCTGTTGAGTATGGTGGAACTGGTTGGTCGCCTGCACAAATTTATATTTTTCAAAATGAGCTTGGGCTTGCAGGATGCCCTCCATTAATACCCTTTGGTGTGAGCATGGTTGGACCTGTTATCTATACTTTTGGGAATCAAGAGCAGAAAGACAGATTCTTGCCAGATATACTTAATTTTGATACATGGTGGTGCCAAGGTTACTCTGAGCCTGGATCTGGATCAGATTTAGCTTCTTTAAAGACAAAAGCTGAACTCGTTAATGAAAATGGTAAGGATTACTACATTATCAATGGTTCAAAAACATGGACTACACTTGCACAGAATGCTGATTGGATCTTTTGTTTAGTAAGAACTGACTCTTCAGGTAAAAAACAAGAAGGTATTTCATTTTTACTAATTGATATGAAGTCTCCTGGAATTGAAGTTAAGCCAATAATTACAATTGATGGTGATCATGAAGTAAATTCAGTATTTTTTACTGATGTAAAGGTGCCCGCTGAAAATCTTATAGGTGAGGAGGGTAAAGGTTGGACATATGCAAAATTCCTTTTAGCCCATGAACGTTTTGGTATTGCAGGTGTTGGTGCTTCAAAAAGACAACTTGAAAGACTAAAAGAAATTTCAAAAGATTTGGGTGATGATGATCTGATCGCTAAAGTTTCACAATTAGAAATTGATATTATGGCCCTCGAATTCACAGAACTTAGACTTCTTTCAGCTCTAGAAGGTGGAGGTAACCCTGGTGCAGAGTCTTCTATATTAAAAATAAAAGGAACAGAAATCCAACAACGGCTTACAGAACTATTTGTTGAAGCTGCAGGTGAATTTGCAATTCCTTATGGCGGACCTGATGGTTATGGTTCAAATGTTAAACCAAACGGACCCGAGTACACCAATGATGCTTTATCAAAATATTTAAATATGAGAAAAGTAACAATATATGGTGGAAGTAATGAAATTCAAAAAAATATAATTTCTAAATTTGTTCTGGGCGTTTAATGAATCTAAATTTTTCTGACGAACAAAATCTTTTACGCGAGCAAATTCAGAAGTTTTGTAACTCTGACTATGATTTTTACGATAGAGAGAATTTTATTAACACTGAATCAGGCTTTGATCCTGAGAAGTGGAAACTTTTTGCTGATCAAGGTTGGCTTGCAATGCCTTTTTCAAGTGAATCTGGTGGTTTTGATTTTGGACCAATAGAGTTATCTATACTTTTCGAGGAATTTGGTAAATTTCTAGTCCTAGAACCTTATCTTAGCAATGTTGTTCTTTCAGGTTATATTCTTGACAATTCTTCTTTTGATAAAAAAAATGAATATATTGAGAAACTTATTTCAGGTGAAGAGCAAATATCACTTGCATATATGGAACAAAATCGTAATTATGATTTTAAAAATATTACATGCCTTCTCGAAGGTACAGATTCTCTGAGTCTTAACGGGACTAAAAATCTAGTTTTAAACGGCTCAAATGCTGATAACTATCTTGTAACAGTTAACCATAATGATGTAACTACCATAGTTGTTATTAACAAAGATACTGAGGGATTATCAATCAATAATTTTAAAACTGTCGATGATAGACGAATATCACAACTCAATTTTGAAAATGTTTCAATTAATACAGATCAAATAGTATCAACTGGTGATGAGGCAGAACAATTACTAAAAGATGCAATTAATTATGGAACATTATGTGTTTCGGCAGAGGCTGTTGGATCTATGGAATCTTGTTATCTTAAAACAGTAGAATATACCAAAAGTAGAGAACAATTTGGTCAACCTATTAGTAATTTTCAAGTCTTGCAACACAAAATGGTTGATATGTTTATAGAAACTGAACTTTGTAAGTCGCTTTTATACAAATCTATGATTGATATGCATGAAAACAATGATTCTAAATATAGATCAGTTTCCGCCCTAAAATCACAAGTTGGTATATCTGGAAAAAAAGTAGGTGAGGATGCAGTTCAGCTTCATGGAGGTATGGGCGTAAGTGAAGAAATGTCTATAGGGCACTATCTAAAGAGATTTATATCAATTGATTCACAATTTGGTAATTCACATTTTCATCTGAAAAAATTTAACAATTCCTAATGTCTGATCTCACAAAAAATCCAGATCTCAGGTTAAGAGACAAACCGGATGATTATTTTGGTGACTGGAAATGGCGTGAAGGTCTAGCAGAACTCATGGTTCCTATAATAGGAAGACTTTATAGGAATGGTGTAAATATTCTCATGTATGGACATTCATTAGTAAATCAATCACCTATTGAAATAATGAAATCTCACAGATTTATAAGAAGAGTTGAAGATACTGAGATTTCAGAGCTAGAAACCTATCCTTTTTTACAAAACATTGAACTCCAAGATATTAAAGATTGTGAAATTGATTTAGGAGAGATAGTGGTAAATTTCATGAAAAAAAATAAAACTCTAGATAATTCTCAAATTGATTCTCATATAAAAACATCTATTTTAGATCCACTAAATCAAATAGATCAGAAAAGACCCTCAAAACCTCAAGACATTGTTTTATATGGATTTGGTCGAATAGGTAGGTTAGTTTCACGTATTATGGCTCAAACAACAGGACCAGGTAATTACTACAGACTTAAGGCAATTGTTGTTAGAAAAGGATCCAATACAAATGATCTACTTAAACGAGCGAGTTTGTTGCGACGAGATTCTGTTCATGGGTCTTTCAATGGAACTATTCGAGTTGATAATGAGTCCGAAACATTGGTAATAAATGGAAATCCTGTAAAGGTTATCTATGCAAATGGACCAAAAGATTTTAAATATTCTGATTACGGTATAGATAAGCCAATTGTTATTGATAATACGGGTGTTTGGAGAGAGGACAAAGATTTATCGCTTCATCTAGAATCTGGTGCAAGTAAAGTGGTTTTAACTGCACCTGCTAAGGGCAAAATAAAGAATATTGTAAATGGTATCAATAATAATATATTGAATGAATCTGATAATGTAATTTCAGCAGCTTCATGCACAACTAATGCAATAGTGCCTGTTTTAGATATTCTAAATAAAGAATATTCCATAACTTCTGGGCATATTGAAACTGTTCATGCTTACACAAACGATCAAAACCTTATCGACAACTATCACAATAAAGATAGAAGAGGAAGAAGTGCTGCTTTAAATATGGTGATTACATCTACAGGAGCAGTAAAAGCTGTCTCAAAGGCATTACCGGAGCTTGATGGAAAGCTAACTGGAAATGCTATAAGAGTTCCAACACCAAATGTTAGTTTGGCCGTTATGTCACTTACAGTTGAAAAGAATAATCTAAATAAAAATGATGTTAATGAATTTCTTAGAAAGACAGCCTTCAACTCTAAATATAGAGAAATAGTTGGTTTTGTTAACTCAACTGAAATAGTTTCTTCAGACTTTTACTCAAGTCCATTTGCTTCTGTAATTGATTCACAAGCAACTATAGTTTCCGATAATAAGATTACCTTATATTGTTGGTATGACAATGAGTATGGTTATTCAGTTCAAGTTGTTAATTTAGTTAAAAATATTGCCGGCATAAATCTTATTAGATTGCCTGTGAAAGTTTGATATTAGTAGTATAAGAAGACTTTAAATACTATAATTCAAACGTCTTTTAGGATAGGAAGTTAAAAGTTGTATAACTTAAAAAAAGGCTTAAATATTCCCATTTCAGGAACACCTGAAGGTAACGTCTCCGACTCAACAAAAATATCACATGTAGGTATTCTTGGACCGGATTATGTTGGAATGAAACCAACAATGATGGTTGAAATAGGTGACGAGGTACAAATTGGTTCTGCATTATTTGAAGATAAAAAGAACCCTGGTGTCTATTTTACTTCTCCAGCAGGGGGATTAATAAAATCAATTAATAGGGGTGAAAAAAGACGTTTCATCAGTATTGAAATTGAGGTTGCTGATCAAGAGAATCAAGTCGAGATTTTAAATGATAGCAATGAAACTCTTGTTAACAACCTATCAAAATTTGGAATTATCAATTGTTTTAGAACTAGACCATTTAACAAAACACCAAAACCAAATAATAATCCTGAAGATATATTTGTAAATATATGTGATACAAATCCCTTATCCGTTGATCCATATACATATCTTCAATATGAAATAGATTTATTCAATAAATCTTTAATTAAAATGAAGGAAGTTTTTAATTGTAATATTCATGTTTGCTATCAAAATAATGATTTTAAAGATTTCATAGATGGTATAAATTACTATAAATTTAATGGTCCTCATCCTGCTGGACTCACAGGTACACATATACATTTTATAAAACCTGTAGATATTAACTCAAAGTGTTGGCACACAGATGGTCAGGGAGTTCTATCATTTGGTGACTTTGCTCTAAATAATAAAATACGAACCTCTAAATATGTATCTATTGGGGGTCCCTCAATTCTTGAACCGAAAATTGTAAAAGCTAGAATTGGATCTGATTGCAGAGAACTTGTAGCAGGAAATCTAAGAGATAATTCTCGATTAATATCTGGATCTGTTCTAAATGGATATGAAATTAATGACTCAATATCATTTTTAGGATTTTATCACAATCAAATTTCAGCAAT
>CACLBJ010000013.1 GCA_902605165.1 uncultured SAR86 cluster bacterium
TGGCCTGGTAATAGATCTGCTTCTTCTTTTTGAAAGCAAATCTGAAAGCTTAATGTTGTAATATTCAGCAACAGTTTTTTGAATGTTATCAATGCTAACCATCTTGGCAGATATTACAAATAGATCTTTGAGCGCGTCCTTTACTAAAGGAATGTCAATTTCTTGGTTTGTAAATTTTGCATTGGCAACAACTCTTTTTAGGGCTCCTTCAAGCTCCCTTATGTTTGATCTAATCCTTTGTGCTATATATATCGCACACTCATTTGGAAGGTGACAGCCCATTGAAGAGGCTTTGGCAAGCAACACAGCTGCTCTTGTTTCTAACTCGGGTGGGTCTATTACAACTGGAAGACCCCAACCAAGTCTAGATTTTAATCTTTCTTCAAGTCCGTCAATTTCTTTTGGATATTTATCACAAGTTAAAACCATTTGGTTGTTTCTATCTAATAAAGCATTGAAGGTATGAAAAAACTCTTCTTGTGATTGCTCTTTCCCTGCAAAGAATTGGATATCATCAATTAGAAGAGCGTCAGCAGTTCTGTAGAAGTTTTTAAACTCATTTATTGCATTAAGCTGAAGAGCTTTAACCATATCGGCTACAAATTTCTCAGAATGAACATAAATTACTCTCTTGCTTCTATCTCGATTAAGAATTTCATTTCCAACGGCATGCATGAGATGTGTTTTCCCCAAACCAACACCCCCGTATATAAATAGAGGGTTGTAGTCACCTGTTGGGTTTTGTGCAACTTGTTTAGAAGCTGCCAAAGCTAGGTGGTTTGATTTGCCCTCAACAAATGTATCAAAAACAAAGGATTCTACTAGACCTGGATTGTTTTTCCTTTTGTTAGAAGGCTTTTCAACATATTTGTCAACAAATGTTGAGTTATTCTTATCTTTAAATATTATTTTTGTATTTTGTGAGGCTAAAACATCTGAAATGTGATTTTTTAGGTTGTTTGAAACGTAATTTAGCACAAAGTCGTTTGGAGCGGAGATTTCTAGGGAGTCCTCCTTAAATTCTCCTTGAAGAGGCCTTATCCAAGTGTTAAATTCATCTTGACTGAGTTTTTTCTCAAGTTTTTTTGATATTTGATTCCAGGTTTTCAATTTATATCCTCTTGGCTGTAGTCTAGCAAAAATTAACAAGATATCTACAGAATAACTAATAGTATTTCCTGTGGATAACTTGTCAATAACTTTATCTTCTTTTTTTAACATAATTTTGTATATTTTATGTATAATGCATTTCTAATTTTTACTACCAACCATGAAAAGAACTTTTCAACCAAGCAACCTTAAGAGAAAAAGAACTCATGGCTTTCGAGCTCGAATGTCGACCAAGGCTGGGCGGGCGGTTCTTTCAAACAGAAGAAGAAAAGGTAGAAAGGTTCTGTCAGCCTAACTTGTCTTTAGAATCAATTAAAAGAATCTATTCGAGCAATTTTATAGCCGCTTCCTTAACTAACAAGTTTGGTGTCTTCATTTCCACACCTAAAAGTGTATTTCCTAAAGCTGTCGATAGAAATAAAATTAAAAGGAGGATTAAATCTATTATTTTTGATGTGGGTTTTGATGCTTCTTCATTTGGAATACGGTTAATTGTGAGAAAGGATTTTTTAGCCCTTAATTATAAAGAAGCTTATAATGAGATTGATGGCGTAATAAAAAAGGCGTTTTTATAAATGAAAAATTTTAACCTAAGGTTTTTGTATTTGTTCTTTGTAGCCCTGTTTGGGTATTTGTTGTTCTACTCTTACACAAGCGAGCAAAACATATCAAATACAGTTGATCAAGAAGAAGTAAGCACTAACTATTTATCCAGCTTTAACGAGTCTCAGATTGTCATATTGGAGAACTCTGTTTTGGAGATAGTTGTAGATACAGTAAATGGAAATATTCTAAGCTCTCGACTAAAAGAATATCCGGTTGTGCCTGGTTCTGTTGGTGGGGTAAGAATACTCGGCTCAGGATTAGATAGTGATGGTGAGCAAATGAGGTTTTATGTTTCGTCGGGTTTTGCTGACCTTCAAAGCGCGGGGATTTCAAACAAGTTAAATTTTTCTATTGAGGAGTCTAGTAAAGATAAAGTTGTTCTAAGATCTGGAGGTTTGTTAAAAACGATTGTCTTGTCTGACGGTTATGAGGTTTATATTAAAGACACCCTTGATTCTTCGGTTATTTTAAAGCCTTATGCTCAAATGTTGAGAACTTCAGGCAGGGGTTTTGATTTGGATGATATGTTTATCTCCCGCAGCTCTTATGTTGGTGTTGCTTTTAACACCAAAGACGACCCTTATGTGTCTTATCGTTTTAGAAACATTGATAATGTTAGTTTCGATGAGCGCGGTGGTTGGGTTGCTTCAGTCCAAAAATATTTTTTAGCCGTTTTGGTTGGCTCCAAAGACAATCTGTACAGGTATTTTGCTCGTGAGCCGTCTGATGGTTCTGACATATATAGTTTTGGTTATATTGTTGAGTCATCTAACAGCAATTCTTTTGAACATAAGCTTTATTTGGGTCCCAAGATTAGAAAGGACCTTATTGCAGTAGCTGAAGATTTAGAGCTCACAATAGATATGGGGTGGTTTTGGTTCTTGGCCCAGCCTTTGGCTGCACTTCTTACTGTTATTAATGGTTTTGTTAACAATTGGGGGGTTTCGATAATTGCGCTAACGATTCTTATTAAGGTAGTTTTTTGGCCGTTAACTGGGAAAGGTTTTAGGTCAATGGCGAACATGAGGCGTGTTCAGCCAGAAATGCAAAGGATACAAGAGCGCCATAAAAACGACCGGCAAAAACTAAGCATTGAAATGATGACTCTTTACAAAAAAGAAGGTGTTAACCCAATGGGTGGTTGTTTGCCTATGTTGGCATCTTTTCCTTTCTTTATTGCTTTGTTTTTTGTTTTAAGAGAAAGTCTCGAGTTAAGGCATGCGCCTTTTGGTTTGTGGCTTCAAGACTTGTCTGCGCCTGACCCGTTTTTTGTTCTCCCTGTCTTGATGGCGGTACTTATGTATTTAACAACGCGCCTTAATCCAACCCCTCCGAACGCAGATCCAACACAGCTTGCTGTTATGAAGTTTATGCCTATTGGTATATCTGTCTTGTTTGTGTTTTTCCCTTCAGGCCTTGTTTTGTATTCTGTTGCGAACTCAGGTGTTCAGCTTCTTCAACAAACAATGCTTTATAGGGAGCTCGGCGCCTTAGAAGATAAATAAATGTCGATAATTTACGCGCTTGCCACACCACCGGCGCAGTCCGCAATTTGTGTATTCAGAGTTTCGGGGCAAGGCTGTCTTAAGGTTCTCCCTGAGCTTTTTAATTCAAGGCTTGATGAGCCGCGCTATTTTTATAAAACTGAGATGTATAGCAGGGGGTTATTTGTTGATTCGGTGGCTGTTGTTTTTTTTAAGGGGCCTAAGAGTTTTACAGGTGAAGACAGTTTTGAGGTTTATGCACATGGCGGTCTCGCTGTGATGAGCAAGATTGTTGAGGTTTTTGCCGCCCTTGGTTTTCAAGAAGCGGGGCCGGGTGAATTCTCCAAAAGGGCTTTTCTTAACAGTAAAATATCTTTAAGTCAGGCAGAAGCGGTGAGTGATCTGATTGAGGCTTCTTCTAAAGAGGAGGCTTCAAGGGTGTCTATGGTTCTTAGCGGCGACTTTGAAAGCCAGGTTTTTGACTTTTCAGGTCGGTTAGATGCTCTTCGTGTCTTGGTTGAGGGTGAAATTGATTTCACTGATGAGGATGAGGTTTTCGTTGAAAACCTAGCGGATCTTGAAGCTGATGTTTCCAGTCTTTCGGCTGAGTTTTCTAGTTTTGCGGGTGCGTGTTCTTCGAAAAAAAACAATCTTAGCAAACCAAGAGTTTTAATTGCCGGGCCTCCAAACACTGGAAAGTCATCTTTATTTAATTCTTTGTTGGCCAGGAATAGGTCCATTGTCTCTTCTATAGCTGGTACAACAAGAGATCTGATAGATTCAGAACTTGTTCTGCAAAACATAGTGTTAACTCTTGGCGATAGTGCTGGTGTAAGAGACACTGATGATCTTGTGGAGGGGGCTGGCATAAATATAAGTTTAAGCGAAATAAACAAATCGGATTTGGTTATTCTTGTTTTCGATGCTGAAACAAAGGATTCTGTTTCTTTTTTCAAGAAGCTGCTCGGTGAAAGCGAGCACCTCTTGGTTTATAACAAAATTGATCTCTCTGATGAAAGACCGGAGGGCTTTGATTTGTTTGTATCAGCAATAAAAATGGATGGTCTTAACGACCTAAGAAAGCTTTTAGATAAGCAGTTATCATATAGCAAAAGCGAACCTGATTTGTCATATCTTGTCAGGGAACGGCATATAAATATTTTTTCTGAGGTGTCTTCAAGGCTAGACCTTGTGTCCACTTCAATCAAATCAAATGAGTCGCTCGACGTTATAGCTGAAAACCTAAAAACCTGCAGAGATCTTCTCGCTGAGGTGGTTGGTATAAAGACAAGTGATGAGCTTTTGGGAGAAATTTTTTCAAGCTTTTGTATTGGAAAGTAGTGAATTTTTTGTTAATAACATGTTAGTTTTTTTGGGCACTGTTTTTTATGCACAAGATTTTAACGGTTTAATTTGGTTTAAATTAAGAGTTTCTGTACACGCTTATTAGTAACCTTGAAGCCGCTGCCCTGCAAGCTATTAGAGCCTTATCAACAGTTTTATGGATGCCTAATAATAACAACAATAAATATATATAATTAATATTATTATGAATAATAAGTATGACGTAATCGTTATAGGCGGCGGCCACGCTGGGTGCGAGGCTGTCCATGCCGC
>CACLBJ010000014.1 GCA_902605165.1 uncultured SAR86 cluster bacterium
ACTTTATATATGCAGAATATTTCATACAACTCACAGGAAGCTGTCGATTTTGCTGACAGAAGTATGGAGCTTATAAGCTACTACGCAATAAATGCATCCTCAGATCTTGCAAAAGAAAGAGGAACTTATAAAACATATGAAGGCTCGCTGTGGAGTCAAGGCATCTTCCCAAAAGACTCAATAAAGATTCTAAAAGAAAACAGAGGTGAAGATTATATTAATGTTGATGAAACAGAAACTTTAGACTGGGAAGAGCTTAGGGAAAAAGTAAGAAAACAAGGGATGAGAAATTCGAATGTTATGGCCATAGCTCCCACGGCAACAATTTCAAACATAACTGGTGTAACGCAGTCAATAGAACCTACATATCAAAACTTATATGTTAAATCTAACCTCTCAGGTGAATTTACAATAATTAATCCTCACCTTGTGGAAAAACTCAAAGAGCTTGAACTTTGGGATGATGTGATGATAAACGATCTTAAATATTACGAGGGAAGCCTAGCTCAAATAGGAAGAATTCCTGATGAAGTAAAGAACTTATTCATGACAGCCTTCGAAGTGGAACCCCGATATATAGTGGAATCAGCAAGTAGAAGGCAGAAATGGATTGATCAAGCCCAATCCCTAAATCTATATATCGCAAATGCCAGTGGTAAAAAACTAGATGTGACCTATAGAATGGCTTGGTTGTTAGGCCTAAAGACTACTTATTATCTGAGATCTTTAGCTGCGACAACAACAGAAAAATCAACAGTTAAACAAGGAGCGCTAAATGCTGTTAGTGCTTCAACAGAAACAACAAATTCGCAAGAATTAGGTGAACCGGCACCAGTACCGGATGCATGCTCTATAGACGATCCTGACTGTGAAGCTTGCCAATAAAATAGGAGAATAAAATGTTAAATTGGGATGAATTAAACGAAGTAGAAAATACAGAAAAAACAAAGCAAGTTCCTCAAGAGGTTGTTAAGGAAGCATCAAAGCAAACTGTTCAAGAAATAGAAGAGCCTGTTTTAAATGAAACTAAAAGTTCAGTTCAGGCAGGAGACAGAGCTCAGCTTGCTAAAGAGGCAATAGAGAATCTTGATGTGACTGAAGGTGAAGAAGAGCTTGAAGGTCAATCCGGTCGTGTCCAGGTTGATGATAAAGCAATGATTAACTGCAGAGCTGACCTGAATCAGCTTGTGCCATTTAAATATGATTGGGCGTGGCAAAAATATCTTGATGGGAGTGCAAACCATTGGATGCCACAAGAAATTAATATGACAGCTGATATAGCTCTTTGGAAATCAGAAGATGGCTTAACTGAAGATGAAAGAAAAATTGTAAAAAGGAATCTTGGGTTCTTCTCAACAGCTGATTCATTGGTTGCCAACAACTTAGTTTTAGCTATATATAGATTAATTACAAACCCAGAATGTAGACAGTACATTTTAAGGCAAAGTCTCGAAGAAGCTATCCATACTCATGCTTATCAATACTGTATTGAGTCTCTAGCGATGGATGAAGGTGAAATATTTAATATGTATAGAGAAATACCAAGCGTTGCAAAGAAAGCATCTTGGGGCCTTAAGTATACAAAAGAAATGTCTGATCCTTCTTTTCAAACTGGAACAGAAGAAGCAGACAAGGCTCTCCTGAAGAATTTAATTGCATTCTATTGTGTTTTAGAAGGCATTTTCTTTTACTGTGGGTTTACACAAATATTGTCTATGGGAAGAAGGAATAAAATGACAGGAACAGCAGAACAGTTCCAATACATATTAAGAGATGAGTCAATGCATGTTAATTTTGGGATTGACATGATAAATCAGATCAAGATAGAAAACCCACATCTTTGGGACGATGAAATGAGGCATGAAGCAGCTCAAATGATATTAGAGGGTACCGAACTAGAAATCCAATATGCACGAGCAACCATGCCACGCGGGATACTTGGAATGAATGCAAGTATGATGGAAGAGTATCTTCAATTTATTGCAAATAGACGTCTTGTTCAGATTGGATTAGAGGAAGAATTTGTTGGCGCAACAAACCCTTTTCCTTGGATGTCCGAAATTATGGATTTAAGAAAAGAAAAGAATTTCTTTGAGACCAGAGTAATCGAATATCAAACTGGTGGTGCGCTTAATTTTGACGAATAAACTAATCTTTTTGGTTTAATTTTTCAAAAATCTTTATCGATTGCTCTGGTCCACTTTGAAGGGCCTTAGCGCCCTTCATATCGGATATTGAATCCCAACTTGCTGCAATGTTTTCAGGAGTCATTTCTTCACCCATTCCAAGAGATACCCCATCTGTTTCATGAATAAATATACGTGAGTAAACGCCAGCACCAGCCGAGATAATAGCTCCATTGGGCGCTTCATTGCTTGAAAGGTAAATAACAGCAGGCGTTACATATTCTGGCTGAAGACTCTCTCCAACCTCATCTGGTAATAATCCATCTGTCATTCTAGTATAAGCAACAGGAGTTATTGAATTTGAGTGAATATTGTATTTTTGTCCTTCTATTTTAAGGGTATTCATTAAACCAACCATCGCCATTTTTGCTGATCCATAGTTTGATTGACCAAAGTTCCCAAATACACCACTTGAGGAACTGGTAAAGATTATTCTCCCATAATTTTGCTCTCTCATTATTGGAAATACTGAATGTGTGCAATTCAAGGTGCCTTGAAAATGAACCGACATAACTAAATTGAAATCTTCAATAGTCATTTTATGGAAACTTTTATCTCTTAAAATTCCAGCATTATTTACCAGGACATCTACTCTCCCCCATTTCTTCATGGCCTCATCAACCATTCCTTTTACTGCGTCTAAATCAGTAACACTCGCTCCATTTGCTATAGCATCACCGCCCTTAGATTTGATGTTATCTACTACCTCATTCGCTGAATCA
The DNA here is from genome assembly GCA_902605165.1 of uncultured SAR86 cluster bacterium. Lineage (GTDB taxonomy): Bacteria > Pseudomonadota > Gammaproteobacteria > Magnimaribacterales > D2472 > CACNXK01. The sequence continues at coordinate 2,909 of CACLBJ010000014.1, forward strand.
CTAGCACCATTTCCATCAACAGAGCCACCAAGATCATTTACAACAACTTTTGCTCCTCTTCTAGCAAACTCTAAAGCATGCTCTCTTCCAAGACCTCCACCTGCTCCAGTTACAATTACAACTTTTTCATCAAACCTAATAGACATAATATTCCTTATTTTTTAATTGAACTTTTAGTCTCGTCCCTATGTTTTCTTAAATATCGCATAAAGGGTGTTCCGCCTGTTCCCCTGATCGTTGATCCACCAGAAGTAAAGTCTGATGGATTCCTAGATTGACTATGAATATAATCATTTGCATATCTTATGTGTTGAGACCTAAATTGAGTCATCTGATCTAGGCACTTATTGACTAATCTTCTAATCTTAATAGAATCGTTTGCAAAAATTTTAATCTTAGAATTTTTCTTTGTTTGGGAAATTAACTCTCTGTGAGCCGGTGGCATATATGAGAGCATTTCCTCCAGGTAATCTCTTAGAGAATCTTTTTTATGCTTAACATCAAAAAGAGCATCCAACAGGGGAATTATTGAGCTTTGGGCACCTGTCTCACCCCTAAACTGTTGGGGTTTATTTTTATAAAAGCCTTCGTAAATTAAGCCCTTTGGAAGATCAGGATTATTTTTCCATCCAAATATATAGGGCCTAACTCTGTGATAATAAATGTAGGGATCACATTTCTCAGGCATTCTTTTAAAAATGGAATTAACTTTTTCAAGCGAGCTAAGAATATTCTTTAAGTGCATTTCTATTTTTGATTCTGAAGTCTCTTCGATTAAAGCAATTGTTGAGCGAACTGCCTCAGAAGCAGCATCTTCAATACATACATGAATTGTAACAAACCAGTCCTCATCAACACCTCCAAGAAAGTTATTTATAAGTGCCACGTTATCTAAGGAAATTTCTTTATTGTTATCAATCAAATACCAATTATCCAAGCAGTAGCTTGCATAACTGAGAACAGCAGGTCTTCCTAAATATTTTGAAACTTTAATCCAAGGAGAAGCTATAGATTTTGGTAGCTTTTTTTTTGGTTTATTATCAGAATAAATATAAGCATGTGCTAAAAAAGATAACTGTGAATTAATGCACCTCAACTTCTTTTCTTCGCCATTTCTAATCATCTCATTAAAATTAAAGAAAGAACTAGGAAGAGATTCAATTACTTGAGGTAAAGAACTGGTTAAAAGCAATTTAGGGACTTCCGCTGAAAGATCAGTTAAATATCTAGACTGTGAGTCTGATCTCACACCCTTTAATGGAGCATGATCTGGTAAGAATCCCCTTTTTGGCTTTTTATTTAG
>CACLBJ010000015.1 GCA_902605165.1 uncultured SAR86 cluster bacterium
GAATGAGTTGTCTGATATCTTCAACTCAAGTGATGTTGATATTGTAATCTCAGCTATTTCAGGGTTTGCTGGAATTAAATCGACTTTCCAAGCAGCAAAATCAGGTAAAAAGCTTCTTCTTGCCAATAAAGAAAGTATTGTTGCAGGCGGATCATTATTAATGAAAACGATTAAAGAAAATAATACCGAACTGGTACCAATTGATAGTGAGCATAATGCTATCTTTCAATGCTTACCTCAATCTAGATCGACTGAAGATGTTAAGCAAATAGTCATTACTGCATCAGGAGGACCCTTTCACGGAAAGAATATAGATGAACTCAAAAATATTGGAGTCGAAGACGCGCTAAATCACCCTAACTGGGAAATGGGTGCAAAGATTTCTATAGATTCAGCTACTCTTGTAAATAAGTGTTTGGAACTTATTGAAGCTTGCTACTTATTTGATATGGATGAAAGCTTTTTTGAGCTTGTAATCCATCCTGAGAGTATAATCCATTCGATAGTCACATTTAATGATGGGTCTTCAATTTGCCAAATGAGCAATCCAGATATGAGAGTACCTATTGCTAATGCGATGTCATATGATAAAAGACTTTTAATTCCATTCCAGCCTATTAATTTTAATGATCTCAATCTTAACTTTGAAAGCTTTCCAAATGACAGAGTTGAAATTGTTCATCTGGCAAGAGAGGTTGTTAGAGAAGATAACTCAAAGGGAATTTATTTTAATGCTGCTAATGAGGTTGCAGTTGAAAATTTTCTAAAGAAAATGATGAACTTGGAAGAGATATAGCTATGCATATTTCTGCTTCAGCTCCTTTATCAATAAATGAAGATGGGATTGATAAAAATGTTCTTGAAAGAGAAAGAAATATTTTTGAATCCCAAGCAAGGGAGTCTGGTAAAGACGAAAATATTATGCAAAAAATGGTTGAAGGAAAGATAAAAAGATTTCTTAAAGAAGTTACACTACTTTCTCAAGACTTTATAAAAGATCCTGATACCTCTATATCAAAACTCCTTAAAAATAGTGATAATGAAGTTGTTTCATTTGAAAGATTCAAAGTTGGTGAGGGTATAGAAGTATCTTCAAAAGATTTTGCAGAGGAGGTTGCTGAACAACTTAATAAAGATGGCTGATTTAAAATACTCAAGACTTCTTGTAAAGTTTAGTGGCGAATCTGTTGCAGGTGAAGAGGGAATTGGTATTGATCCCAAAATCTTAGACTCAATGGCCATATCAATTAAATTATGTAAAGAGCTAGGCTCCGAAATTGGTATTGTCATAGGCGGAGGAAACTTATTTAGAGGCGAAAGACTCAGTCAATCTGGAATGGATAGAGTTGCTGGAGACCATATGGGAATGTTAGCAACTGTAATGAATGGTATTGCCTTGCGAGATGCTCTTGAAAGAGCAAATATCAAAACAAGAGTTATGTCAGCTCTCTCAATCTCAGGACTTGTTGAACATTTTGATCGAAGAAGAGCTATTCAGCTCCTAAAAGATGGATACGTAGTAATCTTTACTGCTGGTACAGGGAATCCTTTTTTCACAACTGATACTGCAGGCTGCCTTAGGGCAGTAGAAACTCAATCAGACATCATGCTGAAAGCTACTAGAGTTGACGGTGTATATTCAGCTGATCCAGAGAAAGATCCAAATGCTAAGTTTTATAAAAATATATCTTTTGAAGAAGCAATTTCACAAAATCTTCGAATTATGGATGGTACGGCTCTGACATTAGCAAAAGATCATAAACTGCCAATTAAAGTATTTAATTTAAAGGATGAGAACTCATTATCGTCAATTGCTAGAGGAGAAGATATAGGAACATTAATATCATGAACACAATAAAAGATGAAACAATTGAAAGGATGCAAAAGTGCATGGACTCTTTATCAAATCAATTTAATAAGATTAGAACCGGAAGGGCTAACCCCTCTATATTGGACTCAGTAAAAGTAGATTACTATGGTAATCAAACGCCTATCAATCAAACTGCAAATATTAGTGTTGAAGAAAATAGGACTTTAGTAATATCTCCATGGGACAAGACGCTAATGCCTGAAATTGAAAAGGCAATAATGTCTTCTGATCTTGGATTGAATCCAAGCTCATCAGGTGACCTAATTAGAATCACAATGCCAGCTCTCACTGAAGAAACTAGACAAGACTATATTAAACAAGCTAGAACTGAGGCCGAAAATGCAAGAATTTCTATAAGAAATGTTAGACGTGACAGCAATCAATCTGCTAGAGATTTAAATACGAAAAGCGAACTATCCAATGATGAGTTAAGAGATTTGGAAGTAGAAATCCAAGAAATCACAGATAAATTTATATCCACGGTAGACGAGCAACTTAAAAATAAAGAAGAAGATTTAATTCAAATCTAGTCATAAAGATGAATTTAAAAAACGTTGCTATCATTATGGATGGGAATGGTCGTTGGGCGAAAAAAAATAATCTTCAAATTAAAGAAGGCCATGCAAGGGGAGTATTAGCTCTTAAGGAAATAGTTAAGGAATCAGTTAATCAAAATATTGAATCTTTAACGGTTTATGCGTTTAGCACTGAAAATTGGAAAAGACCTAAGTCTGAAATCAAAGCTATTAATAATCTCATTGTTAATAGTATTAATAATGAGCTTGATGAGCTAATTGAGCAAAAGGTAAAAGTTAGATTTTTCGGAGATTATTCTAATTTTGGGAAAAAGACTTTTGAAAAGATCGAATTTGCTCATGAGAAATCTTCAATTAATAAACCTAAATTAAGATTGAACGTAGCCCTCGGTTATGGTGGTAAAATGGATATTATTAATATCGCTAAAGAGGTATCAAGATTGAAAATTAAAACATCCGATATCAATGACAATACGATTAGTGAATTATCCCAAGTTCCTGAACCCAATATTGATTTACTTATTAGAACTGGAGGAGATACAAGGATCAGCAATTTTCTTTTATATCAAATAGCATATTCTGAGATCCACTTTGTCAAAAAACTTTGGCCAGATTATTCAAAATTGGATTTTAAAAGAAACATAAACAAATATTTTAATTCGGAGCGTAGATTCGGTGAGCGAAGTTAAACAAGAATTTTTACAGCGTTCAATAACAGCAATCTGTCTCTCGGCTGTTGTCATAGCATTAGTTCTTTTTTCATCAAATCTAATTTTGAATACTTTTGTATTTTTATTATCACTAGCATTATTTTTTGAATGGATGAAGGTTTCAGAATCAAGCTTAAAAAAGAAAGTTATATTTTTATTACTTTTTACCTTTTTAATAGGTTGTATTCGAGGAATTGGCACTTTGTTCGAACCAATATCTTTTATAACAATGCTAGGGGTTACAATCTGGATTGTTATTGCTTACCAAATATTTTTTAAAAGGGGTCGACTTTCTTCAAACTTTACCTTTACTAACTTCTGGATTGGGTTGATTTTAATATCTACATTCTGCTTGATATGCTTTCAATTTGTTAATGGATCAAGGCTATTTTTATTGATAGTAATTTTTAATGTTGCGGTATTTGATAGTGGAGCGTACATAATTGGAAAGAATTTTGGTAAAAATTCATTCCTTCCTGAGCTGAGTCCGAATAAAACCATTGAAGGATTAATAGGCGGATTAACATCAAGCATAGTTTTTGTTACCTTTTTGTGCATACTTTTAGAGGAAGTATCTTTAAGGGCCTCAGTAGCATTAATGCTTTCAATTCCATTTGCCTTATGTGGAGATTACTTTTTTAGTTTTCTTAAGAGAAAAGCAAATATTAAAGATACAGGAAGTATTCTCCCAGGTCATGGAGGTTTACTAGATAGAGTTGACTCTCATTTAGCAGCTATACCAATGACTTCATTTTTTTCACTTCTCTTATATACGATAGGATCATACTTTTGAAAAAGATATTCATTCTTGGTGCGTCTGGGAGTATTGGAGAAAATGCTCTGTCTGTTATCGATTCAAATAAAGAAAACTTTG
>CACLBJ010000016.1 GCA_902605165.1 uncultured SAR86 cluster bacterium
GCTAACTAATAATTGAGATACCAATTTTTTTAATTCGACGTTTATCTGCAGCTGTGACGACTAACTCGATTGATTCAATAATAATTTTATCGCCAACCTTTGGAAGTATTCCTAACTTTTTAGTCATATATCCGCCTAAAGTCTCAACTGAGCTTTCATTAAGATTAATCTCAAATTTTTCTTCAAATTCATCTATTTCAATCTTTGCATCAGCAATGAACTCTTTTTCTGATACTTGAATTAGGTCAAGGTCATCGATATCATGCTCATCTTCTATTTCACCAACTAATTCTTCTAGAATATCTTCAATAGTTACTAAGCCGCATATTTCTCCATACTCATCTATTACTACGGCTAAATGTGATTTATCTTTCTTAAATTCTTCAAGAAGTGAATCCGCACGCTTTGTTTCGGGTACAACTTTTGCATCTCTCATTATTGAGTTTAAATTTACCTCTTCATTGTTAGATAGAAGTGGTAATAGGTCTTTAGCTAAAAGGATTCCTTCTACTTTCTTCTTTTTTTCATTTATGACTGGATATCTTGAGTGGCCAGATTCAATGGCGGTCTCAATCAATTTCTTAGATGAATCATCAATGTAGATATTTACCATCTCAACTTTTGGGATCATTATTTCTTTAACGGAGGTTGCTCTCAATTTAATTGCATTTTCAGCAATAGAGAATGCAACCTCATCGATAATATCTGATGATAAAGAGCTTTCTAGAACCTCTGTAACATCTTCAATATTTTTTGGTTTGATAAAAAGAATGTTTCTTACAAAAGCTCGGAACCTTTGATAAAAAGAGGAGGGCGCATCTTCCTTATTTTTTATTATTTTGTTCATATTAAATAAGGGTCAGCTATTTTTAGTTTTTTTAAAATTCTAATTTCTTCTTTTTCCATATCTTTTCTTTTTGAAGATTTAGTATGGTCATGACCAAAGATATGAAGAATCCCATGAATGAGCATATGACTAATGTGATCGTTAATACTTTTTCCTTGCGATGCTGCCTCTTTTTCAATATAAGGATAACATATTGCAATATCCCCAAATTCTTGAGTCTGCTCTTTAGACTCGTCATCATTTACAAATGCAAGCACATTGGTATTTTTATCTTTATTTCTGAATGTCTTATTAAGTTTTTGCATTTCTGCATTACAAACAATCTTTACATTTATTTTCTTATTTGTTTTTTCTCTCTCGAAAAAGACTAAGTCAGCAACTTCTTTCATGGCTTGAAGTTGATTATTTGATAAGAATTTATTTGGGTCAGAAATGTATAAGCTCAATTTTCTTCTAACCTTTTGTCATATGCATCTACTATTTTCTTTACTAAGGGATGTCGAACAACATCTTTTGAGTTAAATCTCGTAAAACCTATTCCATCTGTTCCATCCAGGAGGTCTAAAGCATCTTTAAGTCCAGAATATATATTCTTTGGAAGGTCTATTTGTGTTAAATCGCCATTAATGACTGCAAAAGAGCCAAAACCCATTCTGGTAAGAAACATTTTCATTTGTTCTGTGGTTGTATTCTGACTTTCATCCATAATAATAAAAGAGTTATTGAGAGTCCTTCCTCTCATGTATGCAAGAGGTGCTATCTCTATAATCTCTCTATTCATTAGCCTCTCTGATTTTTCATAACCTATCATTTGATACATTGCGTCATAGAGAGGCCTTAGATATGGATCTACTTTTTGAGAAAGGTCACCAGGTAAAAACCCTAACTTCTCACCTGCTTCAACTGCTGGTCTTATCAACACAATCTTTTCAACTTTTTTATCAAGAAGAAACTCAATAGCTAATGCCATTGCAAGAAAAGTCTTTCCTGTTCCTGCAGGCCCAATTCCAAAATTAATTTCATTATGTTTAATGCTGTGAATGTATTTTGATTGATTAATTGATCTTGGTTTAATAGTTTTCTTTGGAGTTTTAATTATTATGTCTTCATAGTCTTGACTGGAGGAATCCTCCTTTACTTCTTGTATGCAAAGGTGAAGAGTTTCTTTAGTGATTTCAACTCCCTTACCAGCAGCTTCGTAAAGCTTCTTAAGCGCATCTGATGCTAATTTAACATCTTCATCATGCCCAGTTATCTTCAATTTATTTCCGTTCTGGAAAACTTTAACTTTAAAAGACTTCTCAATAAACTTTATATTCCCATTAAGCTCACCTACAAATCTCACCAAGACATTTGCATCTGGTGGAGAAAGAATAAGATTTTTTGGGCTCTCTTTTTCAGGCATTAATTGTGAAGAGTCCCTCTAAGGCAGTGTGGTAAAGCATCTATAATTTGAATATTAATTAATTGTCCAATTAAATCAACATTATTTGCAGAAAAATTAACAACCCGGTTACATATCGTCCTTGCTTGGAGCTGCCCAGGATCTCTTTTTGATTGACCCATTACAAGACAATTTTGGATTGATCCAACCTTTTTTCTGCTATAGCCAAATGACAGCTGACTAAGTCTTGTCTGTAATATTGAGAGACGTTCTTTCTTTTCTTCTCTAGAAACATCATCTGGCATATCTGCAGCAGTGGTGTTTGGTCTAGCACTATAGATAAAACTAAAAGATTCATCAAATTGAACTTCGTTAATAACATCCATAGTGTCTTTGAAGTCTTCCTTTGTTTCACCCGGGAAACCAACAATAAAATCAGATGAGAAGCTCATCTCAGGTCTTACAGATTTAATACGGCTAATTAAATCCATGTATTTATCGACATTATATCTTCTTCTCATTAGTTTCAAGATTCTATCTGATCCGCTCTGGATTGGTAAATGAACATGACTAACTAACTCAGGAACCTTGTCATAAATCTCAACTAAGTCTTCTTTAAATTCATGAGGATGGCTTGTTGTAAATCTTATTCTTTCAATATTCTCAATTTTAGCTGCTTCTTCTATTAGCTTTGCAAGTGAGGATTTCTCTCCGTTGTGGATACCTTTAAAATTATTAACATTTTGTCCAAGGAAATGAATCTCTCTAGCTCCTTGATCTGCAAGCTTTGAAACCTCGCTTAAAATGTCTTTAAAATCTCTTGAGACTTCATGCCCTCTTGTCTTAGGCACAACACAAAATGAGCAGTACTTATTGCAACCCTCCATTATTGATACAAAAACTGATGGGCCCTCGGCCTTTGGAGACGCAAGATGATCAAATTTTTCTAATTTTGGGAATGAGATATCAATCTGATTTTTATCACTCCTCTCTTTTTCATTATAAAGATCAGGAAGTTTATGAAGTGTTTGTGGTCCAAA